>NZ_BAAAHH010000012.1:108120-180901 GCF_039525175.1 Actinocorallia libanotica | reverse complement strand
GCGGCGGCGGGCGCCGACGGCGCGGCGGCCCTGCTCGTCGGCTCCGACGCCGACGGACCGGTCGTCGCCGAACTCCTCGGCCGCTCCTCGGTGACGGAGGAGTTCGTCGACCGCTGGCGGGTGCCCGGCGAGAACGCGTCCCGGCTGTGGGAGGAGCGGTTCGGCGAGACCCGCTACACCGAACTCGGCGCGGAGGCGCTGAAGCTCGCACTCGAAGACGCCGGGATCGCGACCGCGGACGTGGACACGCTCATCGTGGCGGGCCTGCACGGACGCGCCGCCAAGGCGGTCGCCGCCCGCTCCGGGGTGCCCGCCGACCGCGTCGCCGACCGACTCGACGCGACCGTGGGCAACGTCGGCGCGGCCCAGCCCGCGCTGTTGCTGGCGGCGGCGCTCGAAGCCGACCCCGCCGAAGGCCGGATCATCGTCCTGCTGTCACTGGCCGACGGCGCGGACGCCCTGGTCTTCCGCACCACCTTCGCGCTCGCCGCCCGCCCCGTGGAGAGCCCCGTGCGGGCGCAGATCGCCTCCGGCGCGCCCGTCGCCTACGGCACCTACCTGGCCTGGCGCGGCCTGCTGCCGGTCGAGCCGCCGCGCAGGCCCGAGCCCACCCGCCCCTCCTCCTCGGCCGCCCGCCGCAACGCCGACTGGAAGTTCGGCCTCGTCGGCTCCCGCGGAGAGGAGGGCATGGTGCGGATGCCGCCGTCCCCGCTGGACGCCGAGGCCGCGCCCATGGCCGACGCGGCGGGCACGATCGTCACCTTCACCGTGGACCGGCTCGCCTACTCGCCGAGCCCGCCGGTGGTGTTCGCGGTCGTGGACTTCGACGGCGGCGGCCGCCTGCCCATCGAACTCACCGACGTGGACGAGACCGAGGTCGCCATGGGGGACAGGGTCGAGCCGACCTTCCGGCGGCTGTTCACCGCCGACGGGATCCACAACTACTTCTGGAAGGCCCGTCCCGCGCGCGGCGCGGGGAAGGAGCACTGAGATGGGCTCGCACGGCATCAAGGACCGCGTCGCCATCGTCGGCATGGGCTGCACCCGCTTCACCGAGCACTGGGACAAGGGCGTCGACGAGCTGCTCCTGGCCTCGACCGGGGAGGCGTTCGCCTCGGCCGGGGTCGACAAGGAGCAGGTCGACGCCTACTGGCTGGGCACCGCCCAGTCGGGCATGAGCGGCCTGACGCTCTCCAAGCCGCTGCGGTTGCGGGACAAGCCCGTCACCCGGGTGGAGAACTACTGCGCCACCGGCTCCGAGGCGCTGCGCCAGGCCGCCTACGCGGTGGCCAGCGGTGCCTACGACGTGGCGATGGCCGTCGGCGTGGAGAAGGTCAAGGACTCCGGCTACCAGGGGCTCAACGCCTTCCCCATCCCCAACGACGGCACGCAGCGCACGCTGACGGCCGCGGCGATGTTCTCCATGGTCGCGCCCGCCTACGCCCGCCGCTACGGCGTGGATCAGGAGGAGATGCGCACGGTCCTGGCCCGCATCGCCTCCAAGAACCACGCCAATGGGGCGCGCAACCCCCGTGCGCAGTTCCGCAAGGAGATGTCCGTGGAGAAGCTGTGCGCGATGCCCGCGGTGGCCGGAGGACTGTCGGTCTTCGACTGCGCGGGCGTGGCGGACGGCTCGGCCGCGGCGATCGTCGTACGGGCCGAGGACGCCCACCGGTACACCGACAAGCCGCTGTTCATCAAGGCGCTGTCGTTCGTCGCCGGGGACGGCTCGGGCCTGATGGACCCGGCCTACGACTACACGACCTTCCCCGAGGTCGCCGCCTCGGCCCGGGACGCCTACGCCCAGGCCGGCGTCGTCTCACCTCCCGACGAGCTGGCGCTGGCCGAGGTGCACGACTGCTTCACCCCGACCGAGCTGGTGCTGCTGGAGGACCTCGGGCTGGCCGAACGCGGCACGGCCTGGAAGCGCGTCCTGGCGGGGGCGTTCGACCTGGACGGCGAGCTGCCGGTCAACCCCGACGGAGGGCTCAAGTCGTTCGGGCATCCGGTGGGCGCGTCCGGCCTGCGCATGATGTTCGAGGCGTGGCTGCAGCTGCGTGGCGAGGCGCCCGAGGAGCGGCGCGTCTCCACCTACGGCTCCCGCTCCCTGGCGCTCACCCACAACCTGGGCGGCTACCCCGGGGAGATGGTCAGCTTCGTGTCCATCCTCGGCACGGACTGAGACGGCGCGGGCGGCGGTCGAGATGAGGGATCGCCCGCCGCCCGCGCTTCTTTCCTTCTTGCCGGAGAGCCGACACCCGGGCCTAGTCCGTCCAGTCCGTGCGGTCCTCGCGCGAGGGCTGGCGGCCGGTGCGGAAGGGGGACAGGTGCGCGTCGACGAGGAGGATGCGCTCCCGCTCGCGGACCAGGTCGCCGGCCTTGGCGAGCAGCGCGTCCTCGCCGCGGATCTGCGCCTTCTCCAGAGCGCCCCACGCGCGCCAGGTGGGGACGGCCCACAGCAGAAGACACTCGTCGAGGTTGTGCATGGCGGTGGCCCATGCGCCGACGAGGCGCCATCCGGTGCGCTCCCGGGCGGCCTCCGCGCCCGCCATCGCGGCGTCCAGGAAATGCCAGGCGGTTCCGGGCTCGACCTTCACCAGCTCGTGGGCGTAGACCTCGCCGCGCACGCCCGCCGCGCACAGCTGCTCGATGGTCGGGGTCTCCGGATGGGGGACCACGATGCGGTCGAAGCCGCCCGAGCGCAGGTCGGCGGCGGCGGCCCACCACTTCTCCAGCGCGGGGTCCTGCAGGATCTTGTTGCCGAACTCCAGCGTGAAGGAGTCGGCGAGGCCGTCGAAGCCGTCCTCCTCCCACATGTTCACCGTCTGGGGCCAGGGGCCGGTGCTGCCGACGACGCCCCACACGCCGTAGCAGAGCTGGTTCCGCTGCTCCTGGGCGATGGGGCTCCAGTTGGCGGTCATGTGGTGCATGTAGCGGGCGCGGTTCTGCTTGGTGATGTGGATGAACTCGTGGATGTAGACCTTGTCGTTCATACCGCTCCCAGATTCCCTGATTGATGATGTTTTATATAATTTACACTCACCTTCGAGAAAGGCGGCACGCCCGTGTCAGCACAGTCCGAGCAGCCACCGGAACCCGAACTCCTGTGGGAGGTGGCGGAGGGCGTCGCCCGGATGACGCTCAACCGGCCGCAGGCGGGCAACTCCATCACCCCCGGCCAGCGCGGGCAGATCATCGACCGGCTGGGCGAGGCGAGCGCCGACCCCCGGGTGCGGGCGGTCGTGCTCACCGGGGCGGGGGACCGCCACTTCTGCACCGGCGCCGCGCTGGGCGCCCCCGCGGCCCCCGCGGCCCCCGCGGAGGACCTGCCCGAAGGGCTGCCCGAGAACCCGGCCGGAACGGTGGCCCGCGCCATCGCGGGCGGCGCGCAGCAACTCGTCTCGGCCGTCCTCGACTGCGAGAAGCCCGTCATCGCCGCGGTCAACGGCACGGCCGCCGGGATCGGCTGCCACCTCGCCTACGCCTGCGACCTGGTGCTGGCGGCCGACCACGCCAGGTTCATCGAGGTGTTCGTGCGGCGCGGCCTGGTCGTCGACGGCGGCGGCGCCTACCTGCTCGCCCGGCTCGTCGGCCCGCAGAAGGCCAAGGAACTCGTCTTCTTCGGCGACGACCTGCCCGCCGCCGACGCCGAGCGGATCGGCCTGGTCAACCGGGTCGTCCCGGCGGACGAGCTCGCCGGGGCCGCCGGGGCGTGGGCCGCGCGCCTGGCCGCCGGGCCCACCGTCGCGCTCGGCCTGGGCAAACGGCTCATCAACCACGCCCTGGACGGCGACCGCGCGGCCAGCCTCGCCGAGGAGGCGCTGGCCGCAGAGATCAACATGACCAGCGAGGACGGGCGGGAGGGGCTGCGCGCCTTCGTCGAACGCCGCTCGCCCCGTTTCCGCGGCTGGTGACCGTCCCTCAGTAGATTGCGGGCATCGTGCATGCCCCGGCACAGGAGCTTCTCGTGGATCTGCGTCTGACCCCCGCCGAGACCGCCTTCCGGGACCGGTTGCGGTCCTGGCTGGCCGACGTCCTGCCCTCCCTCCCCGACAAACCCGACCGCGACGACTGGCCCGCCCGCCGGGCGTACGACACCGCCTGGCAGCGCCTGCTGTTCGACGCCGGATACGCGGGCGTGGACTGGCCCGCCGAGCACGGCGGCCTCGGCGCCAGCCCCACCGAGCAGCTGATCTTCCTGGAGGAGACGGCCCGCGCCCGCGCCCCCTACGTCGGCGCCAACTTCGTCGGCCTCCTGCACGCCGGCCCGACCCTCATCGTGGAGGGCACCGAAGAGCAGCGCGCCGCGCACCTCCCGCGCATCCTGCGCGGCGAGGAGGTGTGGTGCCAGGGCTTCTCCGAACCCGACGCGGGCTCCGACCTCGCGGCGCTGCGCACCACCGCCGTCCGCGACGGCGACCACTACGTCGTCAACGGCCGCAAGGTGTGGACCTCGCACGCCGAGGTCGCCGACCACTGCGAGCTGCTGGTGCGCACCGACCCGGCCGCGCCCAAGCACAAGGGCATCACCTGGCTGATCCTGCCGATGGACACCCCCGGCGTGCAGGTCCGCCCGCTGCGCACCGTCGTGGGCAGCAGCGAGTTCAGCGAACTGATCCTCGACGACGTGCGCGTGCCCGTCGCCAACCGGGTCGGCGCGGAGAACGACGGCTGGCGGGTCGCCATGGTCACCTTCTCCTTCGAGCGGGGCACCGCCTTCATCTCGGACGTGATCGAGTCCCGCAATCTGCTGGAGGAGACCGTCGCCATCGCCAGGAAGACGCCCGCGCCCGGCGGCGGCACCCTGTGGGACGACGCCGCGCTGCGCCGCGACGTCGGAAGGCTCACCGCCGAGGTGAACGGGCTGTGGTCGCTGATCTGCAAGAACGTCTCCGAGGCCCAGGCCGGGATGATCCCCGTCCAGGGCGCCTCGGTGTTCAAGCTGAAGTTCACCGAGAGCCGCCAGCGCATCGGCGACCTCGCCTCGCACGTCCTGGGCCGCGCCTCGCTGGCGATGAGCGACCTGCCGGACGCCCACATGGTGGAGGACCGCGTCAACACGCTGTCGTTCACGATCGCGGCCGGCACCTCCCAGATCCAGAAGAACATCCTCGCCGAGCGGGTGCTCGGCCTGCCCAAGGAGCCACGGTGGACCTGACGCTCAACGCCGACCAGAAGGACCTGCGGGCGGCGCTGCGGGACCGGCTGGCCGACCTGTGGAGTCCCGACCGGCTGCGCGCCGCCACCGAGACCGGCGACTTCGACCATGACGCCTGGAAGGCACTCGCGGAGATGGGCGTCTTCACGGTGACGCTGCCCGAGGACGCGGGCGGCATGGGCCTGGGCACGGCCGACGCCGTCATCCTCTTCGAGGAGCTCGGCCGCGCCCTGGTGCCGGGACCGGTGACCGCCGCCTTCCTCGCCGCCGGACTGGTGCCCGGCGCGGCCGAGGGCGACGCGGTCGTGACCCTGCTCGACACCCGCGACGCCACGTCCGTCGTCGAGCACCCGCGGGCCGCCACCCACCTGGTCGTGATCGACGACGACGGCCTGTTCCTGCTGCCCGCCCCGCGGGCCGAACCCGTCGCACTGCCGCTGGACCCGCTGACGCCCGTCGGCCGGGTCTTTGTACGGCCCGAGGACGGCGAGCGGATCGGCACCGCCGAGGACGCGGCCCGCTGGCGGCTGCTGGGCGCGGTGCTCACCGCCTCCCTCCAGGTCGGCACCGCCCAGGGCGCGCTCGACCTCGCCGTCCGGTACGCCAAGGAGCGCACGCAGTTCGACCGCGTCATCGGCTCCTTCCAGGCGGTCAAGCACCTGCTCGCCGAATGCCTGGTCCGGACCGACCTGGCCCGCGCCGCGACCCTGGTGGCCGCGCTGGTGCTGGACGACCCCGAGTCGGGCGACCCGCACGCGGCGGCCTCGTCGGCCAAGCTCCTGGCCGACGAGGCCGCGGCGGCCGGCGGCCGGACGGGCATCCAGGTGCACGGCGGCATGGGCTTCACCTGGGAGGTCCTGGCCCACCTCCACCTCAAGCGCGCCTGGGTCCAGGAGACGGTCTTCGGCACTGCGGGGGACCACGCCGAACACCTCGCCGCGGCCTTCTGAGACGCTGGCCCCATCCCCCCTAGGAGGTAGACATGAAGCGTCTGGCGCGGACCGAGGGTCTGACCGAGGTGCAGCGGGAAATCCTGGCGGCGGTGGCGGAGTTCGCCGAGAAGGAGATCCTTCCGGTGGCCACCGAGTTGGAGCACGGCGACACCTATCCGGCGGAGATCGTCGAGGGTTTGAAGAAGCTGGGTGTGTTCGGTCTGATGATCCCCGAGGAGTACGGGGGTCTGGGTGAGTCGCTGCTGACGTACGCCCTGGCGGTGGAGGAGTTGGCGCGGGCGTGGATGAGCGTGTCGGGCGTCATCAACACCCACTTCATCGTCGCCTACATGGTGATGAAGCACGGCACGGAAGAGCAGAAGGCGGATCTGCTGCCGCGCATGGCCACCGGTGAGTTGCGGGGTGCGTTCTCGATGTCGGAGCCGGACTGCGGCTCGGACGTCTCGGCGATCAAGACCAAGGCGGTGCGCGATGGCGACGACTACGTCATCAGCGGTCAGAAGTACTGGCTGACCAACGGAGGTTCCTCCAGCCTGGTGGCGGTGCTGTGCGTCACCGACGAGGGCGCCGACTCGGTGTACAAGAACATGACGACGTTCCTCATCGAGAAGACCCCTGGTTTTGGTGAGGTCGCCCCCGGCCTGACGATCCCGGGGAAGATCGAGAAGATGGGGTACAAGGGCGTCGATACCACCGAGATGCTCTTCGATGGCTTTCGTATCGGCGCCGAACACGTCCTGGGCGGCGTCCCCGGTAAGGGTTTCGGGCAGATGATGGACGGTGTGGAGGTCGGCCGTGTCAATGTCGCCGCCCGCTCCTGCGGCATGGCCCGCCGCGCGTTCGAGCTGGGAATCGCCTATGCCCAGCAGCGTGAGACGTTCGGCAAGCCGATCGCCCAGCACCAGGCGATCCAGTTCCGGCTGGCGGAGATGGCCACCAAGGTCGAGGCCGCCCATCAGATGATGGTGATGGCCGCCCGCCGCAAGGACTCCGGTGAGCGCAACGACCTGGAGGCCGGGATGGCCAAGTACCTGGCGGGTGAGTACTGCAAGGAGGTCGTGGAGGACTCCTTCCGCATCCACGGCGGTTACGGCTATTCCAAGGAGACCGAGATCGAGCGCCTCTACCGCGAGGCGCCCATGCTCCTGATCGGGGAGGGGACCGCCGACATCCAGAAGATGATCATCGGTCGGCGCCTCCTGGAGGACTACAAGATCTGACGGGAAGACGACGCGACCCCCGGCCTGGGTGAGGCCGGGGGTCGCGTCGTCGTGCGGCGGAGACGGATCAGTTCCGCCACTGCTCGGCGGGCGAGACGCCCGGGAGCGGCTTGCCGATGAGGGCGAGGGGGAGGAAGAAGCAGACCTGCCCGATCGACAGGATGAGCGTGGTGAGCGCCTTGTCGTCGTAGTGGGCGGAGGCCTGCGCGTACAGGTCGTCGGGGACGCGCTCGCCGTCCGGGGCGGCGGTGAGGACCGCCTCCACCAGCGCCAGCGCGGCCCGTTCGGCGTCGGTGAAGCAGGACGCGTCCTGCCAGGAGGCGACGGCGGCGATACGGTCCTCGGACTCCCCGGCCTTGCGGAGGTTGCCGGTGTGCAGGGCGGTCAGGTACTCGCTGCCGACGATCTGGCCGGCGCGCAGCTGCGCCAGGCTGATCGTGGTCTGCGGAACCAGGCCGTTCCCGGCGATCTTGGCGAGGGCTCCGGCGACCTGCCCCAGTTCGGGGACGAGCACGGCGGGGTTGGGGAGGCGGGACTGGAGGGTCTGGTCGATGCTCATGGCGGGGGTTCCCTTTCGTCTTTCCGGTCGGTGTTCCACTGCTATGACGGGTCGTGTGAGACGGATGTGACCGGTATCCGCGACGGATTCCTCCCGGATTTCCCGGTGTCGGTCCGGAGAAGGAGGAACGCGGCCAGGAGGGCGGCCAGGTAGAACGCGGCGGCGCCGAGCAGGCCGGTGGTGTAGCCGCTGGTGAGGGAGTCCCGCAGTGCCGTGCCCGCGGGCTGCTCGGCGGTGGTGGTGGCGGCGACGGCGGCCAGGGCGGCCAGGCCCAGGGCGCCGCCGATCTGCTGGCTGGTGTTGACGAGCCCGGAGGCGACGCCCGAGTCCTCGGCGGCGACTCCCTGCACGCCGCCGATCGTCGCCGCGACGAAGCCGACGCCGAGGCCGACGCCCGCGACCAGCTGGGCCGGGAGCAGGACGAGCAGGGCGTTCTGGTCGGGGGCGAGCAGGCTGAACCAGACCATCGCCGCCGCGGCCACCGCCATGCCGGCCGCCAGGACGTTCCGGGAGGAGGTGCGGGCCTGCAGGGCGGGCCCGGCCAGGCCGGAGCCGAGGCCGATGCCGATCGCGAACGGCAGGTACGCCAGGCCCGTGATCATGGGCGAGTAGTGCTCGACCGCCTGCATGTAGAGGGTGAGGAAGTAGAAGGTGGCCAGCTGGCCCGCGCCCATGAGCAGCATGACCAGGTTGGCGCCGAGCCTGCCGCGGTCGGCCAGGACGCCGGTCGGCAGCATCGGGTCGCGGGTGCCGCGCTGGACGGCGGCGAAGGCGGCGGCCAGCACGAGGGCGGCCGCGCCGAAGGCGAGGGTGAGGCCGTCGCCGAGCCCGTCGGACCCGGCCCGGTTGATCGCGTAGACCAGGGAGCCGAGGGCGAGGGTGGCGGTGACCGCGCCGGGCAGGTCCACGCCGCCGCGCCTGCGGGTGCCGGGGACGAGGACGAGCGTGCCCGCGAGCGCCAGGAGGACGAAGGGCACGTTGATGAACATGATCCACCGCCAGCCCAGATACTCGGTGAGCGCGCCGCCCAGGAGCAGGCCCACGACCGAGCCGAGTCCGCCCATCGCGCCGTACACGCCGAGCGCCTTGTTGCGGGCGGGCCCGGCGGGGAAGGTGTCGGCGAGCAGGGACAGCGCGGCCGGGGCGACGATCGCGCCGCCCACGCCCTGGAGCATGCGCGCGGCGATCAGTGTGCCGCCGTTCTGCGCGACGCCGCCCAGCAGGGAGGCGAACAGGAACACCGCCAGCCCGATCCGGAACAGCCTGCGACGGCCGAAAACGTCGCCGATGCGGCCTCCGGCGAGCAGCATCCCGCCGAACGCCAACGCGTAGGAGGTGAGCACCCAGTCGAGGTCGGATTCGGCGATGCCCAGACTAGAGCCGATGACGGGCAGCCCGACGGTCACGATGGTGCCGTCCATGACGAGCAGCAGTTGCGCGGCGGCGATGACCAGGAGGGCCAGGCCGCTCTTGTCGCCGCTTCGGGTGTGCGAGGTCATCCGGGCCTCCTCAGGCGTCCGTGGCGGCGCGGTGGACGGCTGCGGCCAGCCGGTCATGTTCGGGATAGGACCAGTTGAAGGAGAAGCGGCGGCGGGTGTAGCCGAACGCGATGCCGCTGACGGGGTCGGCGAAGGACTCCGACCCGGCCGAGCCGTTGTGGCCGAAGGCGTTCGCGCTCAGGAACGGGTAGCGCAGGCCCTTGGCCTGGAAGCCGAGGGCGTACTGGCCCTGGGGTCCGGTGACGAGGTCGGCGCCGGTCGAGTGGAGCATCGCGAACTCGCCGAGGGTGTCGGGCTTGAGGAGCGGGGCCCGGCCGTCCAGGCCGAAGCCCGCGGCCGCGTACAGGGCGGCCAGCCCTCGGGCGTTGCCCACGCCTCCGGCGGAGGCCTGGCCGAGCGCGCGCACCCGGCGGGTGTTGAGGAAGGCGACCTGGTCCAGGGGGGTGGCGGAGTTGAGGCCGTAGCCGATGCCGGTGATGCTGTGCGGGCCGGGGACGGTCGCCCAGAACGCGGCGAGTTCCTCGGGGGTCGCCAGGCCGGGCAGGATCTCCCGGTAGCGGTCCTCCAAGACCTCCGGCAGGCCGAGGTGCAGGTCCAGGCCGTAGGGGGCGCGGATCCGCTCTTCGAAGATCTCCTGCAGGGCGGTGCCGGTGACGCGGCGGATCACCTCGTTCACGATCGCGAACACCACGAAACCGCCGTAGCCGTAGGCCGAGCCCGGCCTCCAGTACGGTCGCTGCCCCGCCAGGCGCCCGGCGATCGTCCGGTCGTCGGCGAGCTCGTCCGCGGTGAACCCGCCGTCGACGCCGATCACACCGGAACGGTGGGTGAGGACGTCCCGCAGCGTGATCCCGGACTTGCCCGCGGCGGCGAACTCCGGCCAGTGCCGGGCGACGGGCTCGTCCAGCGCGAGCGTCCCGTCCTGGACCAGCAGCGCCGCCACCAGGGTGGCGGCGCCCTTGGTCGAGGAGTAGACGCCGGTCAGGGCGTCACCGGCGGCCTCGTCCCCGGTCCACAGGTCGACCACCCGCCTGCCGTGCACGTAGGCCGCCAGCTGCGCGCCGGTGCCGCCCTCCTCGGCCACCACGGCGGCGAACTCCTCGCGCACCGCCTCGAAGCCGTCGGCCACGGTTCCGTGGACGTCGTTCTCGTTCATCGTCTGCTGCTCCGCTCACCGTTCGGTCGATGTGTTCGGAGGCATGACGCATGGATTTCAGAGAGTGTGACCGGACTCGTCGGTCACATTCCGGGAGTTCTCTTCGTCATGGATGCAGAGACCTGACAAAGGATTGATCATGGATGAACGCGATTTCCTGGCCCGGCGGTTCGAGGACCACCGCACGCATCTGAAGGCGGTGGCCTACCGGATGCTCGGCTCACTGGCCGAGGCCGACGACGCCGTCCAGGAGGCGTGGCTGAGGCTGGCGCGCTCGGAGGCCGACGAGATCGACAACCTCGGCGGCTGGCTGACCACGGTCGTTGGGCGGGTCTGCCTGGACATGCTGCGCTCCCGCCGGTCGAGGGGCGAGGAGCCGCTGGAGTCCCGGCTGCCGGACCCGATCGTCAGCGAGGAGGGCGCCGATCCCGAGCAGCAGGCGCTGATGGCCGACTCGGTGGGCCTGGCGCTGCTGGTGGTGCTGGAGGCGTTGAATCCGGCGGAGCGGCTCGCCTTCGTCCTGCACGACATGTTCGGCATGTCGTTCGAGGAGATCGCGCCGATCGTCGACCGCACCCCGGCCGCGGCGCGGAAGCTCGCCAGCCGGGCCCGGCAGCGGGTGCGGGGCGAGGCGCCCGAGCCCGAGCCGGACCCGGTCGCGCAGCGGCGCGTCGTCGACGCCTTCTTCGCCGCGGCCCGCGACGGCGACTTCGGCGCGCTGGTGGCCGTCCTCGACCCCGACGTGGTGCTGCGCGCCGACGGCGGGAAGGCGCTGCCCGGCGGCATGAAGGTCCTGCGCGGCCTGGAGGCGGTGGCCGGGCAGGCCGCCACCTTCCAGCGCATGGCGACGCTCTCCACCGTCCGGCCCGCGCTGGTCAACGGGATGGCCGGGCTGGTCAACACCGTCGACGGCGAACTCTTCTCGATCATGAGCTTCACCGTCGCCGGCGAGAGGATCGCCGCGATCAACATCCTGTCCGACCCCGAACGGCTGGCCCGCCTCGACCTCGCGGACCTGCCGTCCT
The DNA here is from genome assembly GCF_039525175.1 of Actinocorallia libanotica. Taxonomy (NCBI): domain Bacteria; kingdom Bacillati; phylum Actinomycetota; class Actinomycetes; order Streptosporangiales; family Thermomonosporaceae; genus Actinocorallia; species Actinocorallia libanotica. Next base: position 169,331 of record NZ_BAAAHH010000012.1, on the reverse strand, counting down.
GAGCGCTCACCCGCGCGGGGGAGCGCCGCTCACGATCCGGGCGGCCTCCTCGCGCAGGCGGGCGACGTCCACCTTGAAGGTGGCGTTCACCGGCAGGTCCGCGACGAACACCACCTCGTCGGGGACCTTGTAGTCGGCGATGCGCTCCCGGCACCAGGCCCTCAGGTCCTCGGCCGTGGCCGCCTCCGGTTCCCGCAGGACGGCGAAGGCGACGCCGATCTCGCCGATGACGGGGGCGGAGGCGCCGACGACGGCCACACGCGCGACTTCCGGATGCGCGGCCAGCGCCGCCTCGACCTCAGACGGGTAGACGTTGTAGCCGCCGCGCAGGTAGGCGTCGTCGGCGCGGCCCACGATCGCGAGGTTGCCGTCGGCGTCCAGGGACCCCAGGTCGCTGGAGGCGAGCCAGCCGTCCGGGCCGATCGCCTCGGCGGTGCGCACGGGATCGTCCCAGTAACCGCGCATCATCGACCGTGAACGCAGGCAGACCCGGCCGACGGCCCCGGCGGGCAGCGGCTCGCCGAGCGGGGAGCGGATCTGGACCTCGGCGCCGCCCAGCGGACGGCCCACGGTGCGCGCGGCGACCTCCGCGGGATCGTCCAGGCGGGTGCCGAACGCCAGGGGGACCTCGGTGCTGGCGTACCTGACGACGACCTGGCAGCCGATCCGTTCGCGCAGCCGCGTGACGAGCGCGGCCGGTACCCGGCTCGCCCCGGTGGCGATGAGCCGCAGCGCCGAAAGGTCGGCGCCGTCGAGCTCGTCCAGCATGACGAGCTTCTCCCACTGCGTCGGCACGCCCTGCCCGAGCGTCACCCGCTCGCGCTCCAGCACCTCCAGCATGGCGTGCGCGCTCCAGACGGGCGGGGTGAGGATCAGCGAGGAGCGGTGGGCGACCTGCTCGTAGACGCGGGTGACGTAACCGGAGTGCGCGAACGGCACCGGCATGAGCTTGCGGTCGTAGGGAGCGCTCAGCGGGCCGAGGTTGCCGCCGATGAACCGCAGGGTGCCGTGGTCGAACCAGGCGCCCTTGGGCAGGCCGGTGGTCCCGGTCGTCCAGACGATCACCGCGGGGTCGCCGTCGTCCGCGGTGGACGCGCCGGTGATCGAGGGCGTTCCCCCGGTGCCGCGCTCCCGGACGTCGACGATGGGCCAGCGCACGCGTTCCGGAGCGTCGGTGACGGTCAGGACGGGCCGGGAGCGGCCGAGGATGTGCTCGATCTCGGTGGGCCCCAGCCGGGGGTTGACCGCCGAGACGATCGCGCCCAGCCGCAGCACCGCCAGATACCAGACGGCGAACTCCCGGCCGGAGGGCAGCAGCAGGGCGACGATGTCCCGGACGCCCACGCCCCGCTCGGCCAGGACGCTCGCGGCGAGCGCCGACTCCTCCCACCACTCCCGGTAGGTGAGCACGTCCCCTTCCTGGACCAGCGAGGGCAGGTCGGGCTCGGCGGCCAGGACCGCCTCGAACAGCGCGTCAAGGGGTGCTCCGGCCGCGTGCGGTCCGGGAACGGAGAGGTCGGCGAGGGAGGCGTTCACATCAGGCTCCTTGGGGGAGGAGGACGGGGCGGGCGGACCCGCCCCGTCTCACTTGAGGATTCCGTGGTCCTCCACGACCGTCGGGCAGCGTCCTTCCGCCAGCCGTCCGGCCCGGTCACGCAGGGTCTCCGCGGCCCCGGCCAGGTCGGAGGCGATGCAGTAGACGCCGCTTTTGATACCGTCCACGACCTGCTGAGCCAGCTCGTCGAGCGGCTGGACGGCCATCTCCGCGTCGGCCGCGGCGGACATCTCCACCAACTGGGCCACGGTGATGGCGGGAGTGGTGCGCGGCCGCTCCCTGGCCAGCTCGTCGGGCCGGTTGCGGTCGGCGGTCCACAGCCCGGTGTCGAGCAGCCCGCCGCCCGGCAGGAACAGCGAGGCGCCGATCCGCCCGCCACTCTCCTCCCGCAGCTGGGTGGCGAGGCACTCGGTGAGGATGGAGACGGCCGCCTTGCTGGCCGCGTACACCGACGCGTTCGGCAGCGGGTTGATCGCCCCGTCTCCGGAGGAGGTGTTGACGACATGGCCCGGCTCGCCGCCCGCCAGCATCCTGGGCACGAACGCCTGGACGCCGTGGGCGACACCGAAGACGTTGACCGAGTGCACCCACCGCCAGTCGTTGGGGGTGGTCTCCCAGGTCCTGGCCGACGGGGCGCCGACCCCTGCGTTGTTGACCAGGACGTGCACCGCTCCGTACCGGTCGTACACTCCGGCCGCGAGCGCCTCGACCGAGGCCGGGTCGGTGACGTCGGTGCGGACGCCGCTCACCTCGCCGGCGGCCGACAGCTCCTCGGCGGTCCGCTCCAGCGCTCCGGCCTCGACGTCGGCCAGCACGACCTTCGACCCTTCGGCGGCGAACCGCTCACCGAGCGCGCGCCCGATGCCGGACGCGCCACCGGTGATCACCACGACCCGTCCGCGGAAGTCCTGGAGGGGGCCGCTCACGGCGCCTCCGTCCCGTGGACGTCGGCGACGGTGGGGCCGACGCGGGCCACGTGCGGGGCGAGGGCGTCGAGGTCGAAGCCGTACACCTCCGCGGCGGTCAGGCCGAGGATCCGGCGGACCTCGTCCTGGGGGACCCTGCCGAAGCGCTCGGCCAGCCAGGGCCGGGTGCGGGGCCAGGTGCCCTCGGGGTGGGGGTAGTCGCTGCCCCACATGAGGTTGCCGATGCCGATCCGGTGGCGGCGTTCGACCTCGATGTCGCCCATGACGGAGGCGGCCATGAAGCAGTTGCGGTCGAAGTACTCGCTGGGCTTCATGGTGAGCCCGGACCGGAAGGCCGAGGGGCCGAACTTGCGGGTGGCGTGGTCGCCCTCCCACTTGGAGTCCATCCGGCTGATGATGTCGGGCGTCCACCAGGCGCCGTTCTCGGCGATGACGTACTTGAGCCCGGGGTGCCGCTCGAACACGCCGCCCAGGATGAGCGCCCACAGCGGCCGCGCCGCCCACCAGTAGGCCTCGACGGTGTAGATGGCGATGAGGCCGGGCGTGATGCCGTAGTCGTCCTCGTCGGGGCCGACGCCCGAATGGGTGTGGACGGGCAGGCCGGTCTCGGCCGCGGCGGCCCACACCGGGTCGTAGACGGGGTCGTTGTAGGACGGCAGCGCCCCCCACTTGGTGGGGATCATGATGCCGCCGCGCAGCCCGTGGCCGGCCGCCCACTCGACCATCTTCACCGCGGCCCCGATGTCGTGCAGCGGGACGATCGCGACGCCCGCGCGGCGCTCCGGGCTGTTCCTGCAGAAGTCGGCGATCCAGCGGTTGTGCGCCCAGGCGCCGGCGAGGGTCATCTCGGCGTCGTCGCTGCCGGTGGAGCCGAGCCCGGCGGTGAACGGGGTCTTGGCGACGCCGCCGACGCCCGCGGAGTCGGCGTCGGGGAAGATCACCTCGGCGGCGACGCCGTCGTGGTCCATCTCCTCGTCGCGCACGGCCGGGTCCCAGGCGCCCTTCATGCCGCCGTGGTGGCCGATCTCGGAGTCCCACTCGCTCAGGAACTTGCGGTGCTCGTCGGTCTCGGCGAGCTGCCGCATCGCCTCGGCCTCGGCCTGGGCGGCGTCGAAGGCCGCGTGGTACCGGGCGTCGATGTAGTCGCGGTAGCCCTCGGCCGGGAGACCCGCGTGGCTGTCGGTCGAGATGAGGGTGTAGCGCTCGCTCATCCTTGCCTCCTGGGCGTCACTGGTAGCGGATCTGGGCGTGGGGCGCGAAGGCGGCGGGGTCGACGGGGCCGACGACCTTGGGCTCGTTCCGGCTGGAGCGGCGCACCCACCGGAGCGTGGGCGTCGACAGGATCGGCAGGTCGACGACGGGGCAGCCGGGCAGCTCGCGCAGGACGAGCTCGCCTTCGACCGCCTCGATCCGCTCGGGGACGCGGACTTGCTCCAGGCGGATCAGCAGCGGGTCGCCGTCGAAGCCGACGCCGCTGACGGCGGGCTGGAACTTGTACCAGAACTGCCGTGCCGGGTACGGCTCGGGGACGGGCAGATCGCCGGTGATCTGGCCGGTCATCTCGATGAAGGTGACGCCCTGGCGGGTGATGGCGGCGTGGACGGCGCCGTCCTCGGTCCGGGTGAGCTCGATGTCGGCGAGCTTCTTGGGCTCGCCGAACCGCTCGCGGCTGAGGGCGATGGCCGGTTCCAGGTCGATGGGGATGAGCAGCGGGTACTCGCCGGGTTCGCCGTCCAGTTCGGCCTCGACGGCGAAGTAGCCGACGAGCTCCTTGTACCGGTGTTCGCCGAAGGCCAGGTCGATATCGGTGACGCGGACGTGGACGCGCGGCTGCGCCGGCGGGGTCAGCGGCGGCGGCAGCACCTCGGCCAGCGCCGCGGGGTCGGTGAGATAGACGGCCTCCAGCGAGGGGAGCGGCGGCACGCCGTCGGTCAGGCCTGAGCTCGGCGGGGCGGGTTCACGGATCCAGCGGGTGAGGCTCATGTCCGCTCCTCGGGGAACGAGTAGAACTGGCGGCACCAGCGGCGGTGTTCGCTGACGTCCTTCTCCTGGGGCCGCAGCACCGGCGGCTCCCTGTAGATCTTGTTCTCCCAGATCGGGATGTCCTGGCTGAGCCCCTGGCAGAACATGTCCGCCGCCTGCTCCGCGGCGTCCGGGCCCAGCGAACGCGGTGCGGTGAAGACCCAGCGGACGTGGACGTTGTCGGCGTCCAGCGGGGTGGTGCTGGAGAGGAAGGTCGTCCAGCCCTTCAGGCGCAGGACGCCCAGGCCGAGGCCGAAGCCCTCGCGGACGAAGTTCCCGCCGTCGCCCACGGCCCTCTTGTAGGGGCCGTCGACGAAGAACTCCTCTTCGGGGACGGCGTCGGTGCCGTGGACGTACTTGAAGTGCACGCGGTCGACGTTGTTCTCGGCCATCTCCTGGCAGCAGGTGGCGACCTGGAAGTCCCGGACGACGATCGGCGACCACTCGGGGTCGTCGAACTCCGGGACGACCGGCACGTCGTAGAACGGATCGCCGCCCTCGAGGTGGTGCCAGGCCCAGATCATCCGGTTGCGCTCGATCGTGGGATAGGCGCGCATCGAGGCGCGCCGGGGAATGTGTTCCACGTCGTCATAGGGGACGTCGACGCACTCGCCGCTGGCCCCGTCGAACTTCCATCCGTGGAACGGGCAGCGGATGCAGGACTCCTCCACCCGCCCGCCGACGGCCAGATGCGCGCCGAGGTGGCTGCAGTGGGCGTCGAGGACGTGGGGGGCGCCGTCGGCGCCCCGGAAGAGGACGAGGTCCTTGCCGAAGGCGTAGAGGGGCTGGACGTCGCCGGGCGCCAGGTCGGCCGAGGCGGCGACGATGAACCAGCCGTTGGGGACGGGGAAGGGGAACCGGCCTTCGGCCCTGCGGAGGACGCGCGGGCGCAGCTCCGGCCGGAAGAGGAGGTCGGGATCCCGGGGCATGGGCAGTCCCGGGAGGTTGCGCGGAGCGCGAGGCGGAGAGGAACGAGGGGGCAGATCGATATCGGGGGTGGACACCGCGTCTCCTTGTCCCATTAATTTTGGAAGACGCTTCAAAAATCACATCCGGAGACCGGCGGGGTCAAGAGAGAAAAATTATATCTAATATATAAGTTACTGGCCATGGGGAGAGAGGTCTTCTCGGTAGTGGGTTTCAGCCGATCTGCTCGGCCAGGGCGATGAGGATGCCCTCGGGGCCGCGGACGTAGCAGAGCCGGTAGGCGTTCTCGTACCGCGTGACCTCGCCGACGAGCTCGGCGCCGTGGGCGCGCAGGCGGGCGAGGGCTCCATCGATGTCCTCGACGGCGAACATGATGCGGCGGATGCCCAGTGCGTTCACCGGGGCGTTCTCCGCCCCGGCGCTGACGGCCGCCGGGGCGCGGTATCTCGTCAGCTCGAGCCGGCCGTGGCCGTCCGGGGTCCGCATCATGGCGATGTCGGTGCGGACGCCGTCGAGCCCGACGAGACGGTCCACCTCGGGCCCTTCGACCAGAGCCCGGCCCTCCAGCTCCATGCCGAGCGCGGTGAAGAACGCGATGGCGGCGTCGAGGTCGTCGACGACGATGCCGATGTTGTCCATCCGCTGGATCGTCATGCCCCCGAGCATAGGGGGCCTGCCTCGAGTGCCCGGTGTGCCGGATGCGGTCGGCTTATGATCACCTGCCATGGCGCTCAGTGACGACCAGGTGCGTGAGCTCGTTCGGCGGTTCGCGGCGGTGGAGATGGACGGGTGGGACGACGCGGCCTTCGGGCGGGCGCGGGAGGTGCTCGGGTGGCGGACGCCGGAGTACTCCGAGAAGGAGCCGCGGTCGCGGCGGGGGTCTTGAAGACCGGTCGGACGGCGCGTGGTGGATCAGGTGATGCCGGACACCAGGAAGACGCCGGTGATCTTGGCGGTGGCGGGACAGAGGAAATTACTTCCGGAGGTGGATTTGGGAATGTTGACGCCCGGGAAATGGAATTGAAGGTAGGGCCAGGATCGGTAGGGCCGGTAGGGATTGTCGCCATGGTAGTACCGGCCGCTGAAGGGATGCGTGTAAATGCAGGTGATGTTGCTCGGTGCGTTCAGTTGGAAAGCGACCCGGAAGCCGGTGATGGAGACGATTCCATCGTAGTAGTTGCCGCTGGTGGGCGTGAGGTTCCAACTCCAGAACAGGCTCGACATCGTGGTCTTCGCGGAGGGGGAGGAGAGCGGCAGCGCGGTGATCGAGGTGGCGGCGCCGGTGCAACCGCCGAAGTCGGCCGTGTCGATGGTGATGGCGCCGCCGCTGGTGATACTCCCCGCCAGGTTCGAGGAGGTGCAGGTGGCGGTGCTCGTGGTCCCCAGCAGAGACCAGGAGAACGACAGGTTCTGCTCCAGTGTGGCGGTGAATTCGCCCGCGGGCCAGGCCGAAGCGGGGGAGGCGGCGACGGAGACGGCGGCCGCCGCGGTGGCCGCGGCCGCCATCAGGGTCCTGGCGGGGGAACGGGTGAAAGGCACGAGCGCCTCCCCTTGCTGTCGTGGAGGTGATGATGACAGTAAATGGCCGGGAGGAAGGGCGGTCAACATTCGGCTGCATGGCCGGAATATGACAGGGGCCGCACCCGCCTTTTTCAGGAGCGGAAGGACGACAGGCCCGCGATGGCGAAGTCGATGGAGGCCTCGAAGGTCTCGTCGAGGTCGGCGACGCCGCCCTGCTCGTTCAGGGCGCCGGTCGTCTCGCCGAACGTGCACCTGCTCGGCATAGGACTGCCTTCCAGTCCTGACCACCGGTGACGGTACCGGGCGGGTCGGCCGATGGAGTCGCGTCAGTCGGCGAGGTGGGGGAGGAGGAGGGCGGCCACCTCGGGGGCGGCCTGTTCGGGGATCCAGTGGCCGACGCCTTCGAGGGTGTGGAAGGCGTAGGGGCCTTTGACGTGGTCGCGGGTGAGCGCGGCGGCCTTGGGGCCGAGGGCCGGGTCGTCGTCGCTGAAGATGTAGAGGGCGGGGACGGTGACGTTGCCGCCGGTGAGGCGGGACGGGGGGTTGAAGGGCATGCCCCGGTACCAGTTGACGGCCGGGGTCAGGTTCCCGGGGGTGAGGAGGTACTCGGCGTCACGGGGGTTCATGCCCTCGCTGAGCCGGGAGCGCGCGGCCGCGGTGGTGGTGAGGCGGGGCAGGAGGAGTTCGGGGATCCAGGGCAGCTGGAAGAAGAACATGTACCAGGACATGAGGAACTGGCGGCTGGTGAAGAGGGCGCGGAGGAACGCGACCGGGTGCGGGACCGAGAGCGCGGTCACCGTGGCGACGAGGTCGGGGCGGGTGGCGGCCAGGACCCAGGCGATGGAGGCGCCCCAGTCGTGGCCGACGACGTGGACGCGGCCGCCCGGCGCCGCCGCGGTGATGAGGGCGACGACGTCCTCGGCGAGGGCGCTCATCCGGTAGGCGTAGCGGCCGCGCGGGCGGGCTCGGGGGGAGTAGCCGCGCTGGTCCGGGGCCAGGGTGCGGTAGCCCGCGGCGTGCAGGTGGGGGGCCAGGAGCTCCCAGGAGGCGGACGTCTGCGGGAAGCCGTGCAGGAGGACGACGATCCCGCCGTCGAGGGGTCCCTGGTCGGTGACGTCGAAGACCAGGCCGTCGCGGGTGAAGGAGGTGAGGCGGGTGGCGGTCACGCGCGCACCGCCGTGCGACGGGTCCATGAGCGCTCCTATGTGATCGATGAACACATCCATGTGATCGCTGATTACATATGGGGCCGGGGCGGGTGTCAAGGCTGTGGTAGGACTGCTGCATGACCACCCGGACGGCCGGTCGGCCCTACCACCACGGCTCCCTCCCGGAAACGCTGGTCGCGCACGCCGTCGAGCTGCTGGACGAGGCGGGCCCCGACGCGGTCGTCGTCCGCGAGGTGGCACGGCGAGCGGGGGTCTCCCCGTCCGCTCCGTTTCGGCACTTCCCCGACCGCGCCGCCCTGCTGGCCGCCGTCGCCGAGGCCGTCGCGGTGGACTTCGGCGCCCTCCAGCTGGCCGCGGTCGAAGCCGCCGACGCCCTGCCCTTCCGCGCCCTGGGCAAGGCCTTCGTCCACTACGCCCTGGCCCACCCGCACCGCTTCGCCCTCCTGCGCGACACGGTCTTCACCCCCGCCCGCACCCCCGCCCTGGAGGAGGGCCACCGCCTCTTCACCGAGGCCATCACCGGGGTGATCATCGCGGGCCAGCAGCGCGGCGAGCTCCGCGGCGCCGACCCCGACCTGGTCCGCATCGCCGCCCAGGCCCTGGTCTACGGCCTCTCCCAGATGTTCGTCGACGGTTACCTGGACCCCACCCGGGCCGACACCCTCATCAACGACGTCATCGACCTCTTCGGCCTGGGCGTCCTGGCCCCCGGGAGCCGGCTCTAGCCGTCCCCGGGTCAGGAGCGGAAGGACGACAGGCCCGCGATGGCGAAGTCGATGGAGGCCTCGAAGGTCTCGTCGAGGTCGGCGACGCCGCCCTGCTCGTTCAGGGCGCCGGTCGTCTCGCCGAGGACGAAGCCGGAGAGGAGGGAGAACAGCGTCTTGCGGACGTGGACGAGCTGGTCCTCGTCGACTCCGGCGGCGGCGAGGATGCGGTCGAGGGCCTGCCAGATGAGGTGGTCGTTCCCGGTGATCTCCGGGTGGGACTGGGCGTACAGCCACAGGGAGGGGTGGCGGCGGGCGAGGGCGCGGCAGGCGTGGCCGAGGGCCCGCAGCTGCTCGGGCCACGGGCCGTCGCCGGCGGGCAGGTCCAGCCGGGCGCCCGCCAGGGCGCAGACGCGCTGCAGCAGCGCTGTCTTGCCCGCCACGTGGTGGTAGAGCGACATCGGGTTGACGTCCAGCTCCACCGCCAGCTTGCGCATGGACAGCCCCTCGACCCCGCCCTCGTCGATGAGGCGCAGGGCCGTCGCGGAGATCTCCTCGGGCGTCAGGGGCGCGCCTCGGCGCGCGTTCGCAGCCATACGCCGTATGGTAACGTCCGCCATACGGCGTATGGCTGGCGGCGGCGGGTGGCCGCCGGCCCCGAGCGCGAAGGAGCCCCCCATGCCCCCGACCCGGTCCATCCCCGTTCTCCGCGGGATGCCCTTCCTCGGCAACGCCCTGCAGCTCGCGGCCGACGTGCCCACGGACTTCCTCGTGGAGACGGCGGGGGAGCACCCCGAGGGCCTCTACCGGCTGGACGTCCTCGGCCGGCGGCCCCTGTTCGTCTACGACCCCGACCTGGTCGCCGAGATCTGCGACGAGACGCGGTTCTACAAGAGCGTCGCCCCGCCGCTGGGCATCGTGCGCGACTTCGCCGGAGACGGGCTGTTCACCGCCCGCGGCGACGAGGCGGTCTGGGGGCACGCGCACCGCATCCTGATGCCCGCCTTCGGCCAGCGGTCCATGAAGGCGTACTTCCCCCAGATGCTCGAGGTCGCCCAGGAGCTCGTCGACTCCTGGAGCGGGCGGCAGGGGGAGGACCTGCCGGTCTCCGACGACATGACGCGGCTCACCCTGGACACGATCGCGCTCACCGGCTTCGACTACCGGTTCGGCTCCTTCGCCGCCCCCGAGCTGCACCCGTTCCTCCAGGCGATGGGCCGCGCCCTGACCGAGGCCATGGTCCGCGCCCGGCAGCCTCCGCTCGTCACCAAGGCGCGCAAGAAGCGCGAGGAGACCTACCAGGCCGACATCCGCGCCATGCAGGAGCTGGTGGACGACGTCATCCGGCAGCGCCGCGCCGAGGGCCGGAACGGCGGCACGGACCTGCTCGGCCTGATGCTGGAGGCCGCCGACCCGCGCACCGGGGAGCGGCTGTCCGACGAGAACATCCGCAACCAGGTCCTCACCTTCCTGATCGCCGGGCACGAGACGACCAGCGGGCTGCTCTCCTTCGCCCTGTACAACCTGCTGCGCAACCCGCACGTCCTGGCCCGCGCCTACGCCGAGGTCGACCGGCTGCTCCCGGACGGCGCCGAGCCGTCCTACGAGACGATCATGAAGCTGGACGTGATCCCGCGCGTCCTGGACGAGACGCTGCGGATCTGGTCCCCCATCCCGGGCTTCATCATCAAGCCCTTCGCCGACACCGAGATCGGCGGCTACCCGGTGCGCAGGGGCCAGCAGATCTTCGCCCTGCTGCCCGCGCTGCACCGGCACCCCAAGGCCTGGGACCGGCCCGAGGAGTTCGACATCGACCGGTGGCTCCCCGAGAACCGGAAGGACCACCACCCCGGCGGCTACAAGCCGTTCGGCAACGGCGAACGCGCCTGCATCGGACGCCAGTTCGCCCTCACCGAGGCGCGGCTGGCCCTCGCCCTCATCCTGCGGCGGTTCGCGATCAGCGATCCGCACGCCTACCGGATGCAGGTCAAGCAGACGCTCACCCTCAAGCCGGAGGGCTTCACCGTCCGCGTCCGCGAGCGCCGCCCCCACGAGCGCGCCGCGATCACGGAACCGGTCGCGGTCCGGGCGGCCGAGGAGGAGCGGATCGAGCCGGTCGCCGCCGGAACCCCCCTCACCGTCGCCTACGGCTCCAACCTCGGCACCTGCACCGCCATCGCCGAGCGGCTGGCCGAACGCGCGGGCCGGTCCGGCTTCGCCGTCACCCTGACCACCCTCGACGGGATGGCCGCCGACCCGCCACGGCAGGGGGTGCTCGTCGCGGTCGCCGCCAGCTACAACGGCAGGGCGCCCGACAACGCCCAGGCCTTCGACGCCCTCGACGCGCTGCCGCCGCTGGAAGGGGTGCGGCTGGCGCTGCTCGGCTGCGGCGACACCCAGTGGCCGACCTACCAGGCCTTCCCCCGGCGCGCCTTCGCCAAGCTCACCGGCGCGGGGGCCGTGCCCCTCGTGGAGCGCGGCGAGGCCGACGCGGCGGGCGACTTCGACGGCGGGGTCACCGCGTGGACCGCCGCGCTGTGGGAGGCGCTCGCCGCCGAGTACGGGACGGCCGCCGCGGCGGCGAGCGGACCCCGCTACGAGATGGAAGTGCTCACCGAGGCCGACGTCCGGCCCGCCGTCATCTCCGCGGCGGCCGTCCCGCTGACCGTGGTCGAGAACGAGGAGCTGACCGGCGACCCCGCGGGCCTGTGGGACTTCACCCTGGAAGCGCCACGTCCCGGCGTGCGCTCGATCGTGGCGGCCCTGCCCGAAGGCGTCTCCTACACGGCCGGAGACCACCTGGCCGTCTTCGCCAAGAACGACACCGAGCAGGTGGAGCGGGCGCTGCGCCTCCTGGGCGTTCCCCGCGACCAGGTCGTCCGGCTGCGCACCAGGGGAACGACGCACCTGCCGGTGGACACCCCGGTGACGGCCGGGCTGCTGCTGACGGAGTTCGCCGAACTCCAGGAGCCGGCCACCCGGTCCGACCTGGAGACGCTCGCCGCGCACACCTCGTGCCCGCACACCCGCAGGCAGCTCACCCTGCTCGCCGACGCCTACGCCGACGAGATCCTCGCCAAGCGCGTCTGCGTCCTGGACCTGCTGGAGCGCTTCCCCGCGGTCGCGCTGCCGCTGCCCGTCCTCCTGGAGGCGGCGGGCCCGATCCGGCCGCGCTACTACTCGATCTCCTCCTCACCGCTGGCCGACCCCGGCCGGGTCCGGCTCACCGTCGGCCTGGTGGAGGGCCCCGCCTGGTCGGGCACGGGCCGGTACCGCGGCACGTGTTCGTCCTACCTGGCGGCCCTGTCGCCCGGCGAGGTGTTCTACGGCCACCCCCGCACCCCCGCGCCCCCGTTCCGGCTGCCCGCCGACCCGGCCGTCCCGGTGATCCTCATCGGCCCCGGCACCGGCATCGCCCCCCTGCGCGGATTCCTGGAGGAGCGGGCGCACACCGGCGCCACCGGCCCGGTCGAGCTGTTCACCGGATGCCGCCACCCCGGCCACGACCGGCTCCACGCCGCCGAGCTCGACGCCTGGGAGGAAGCCGGGATCGTCCGGGTGCACACCGCCTTCTCCGCGCTGCCCGACCACCCGGCCCGGTACGTCCAGCAGGCCGTGGCCGCCGAGGCCGACCGGGTGTGGGAGCTCCTGGAGCGCGGCGCGCACGTCTACGTCTGCGGGGACGGCCTGCACATGGCACCCGCCGTCCGGCGGGAGCTGGCACGGATCTGCGCGGAGCGGAGCGGCGGCGACGGCGAGGGGCTGCTCCGCCGCCTGGAGGCCGAGGGCCGCTACCACCAGGACATCTTCGCCTGATCCGAGGCCGCTCAGCGGTTCGTGCGGTCCTCCGGGTGGGCGGGCGGCGGACCGCGGAGGAGGAAGTCGTCGGTGAAGGGAAGGCCCGCGAGGGCGGCGTCGACGCGGGCGCGGACATAGGCGCCGGTGACGGGGCAGTCGAGGGGGTCGTCCTGGGGGCAGCCGAGGAGGTGGTCCAGGACGGCGGCGGCGCGCTGGAGCGCCTGCAGGCGCTCCAGGACGACCTCCCGCTGGGCCGCGATGCGCGCGTGCCGGTCCCGGGCGCTGCCGGCGCGCATGGCGGCGAGGGTGTCGGCGAGCGTCATCATGCCGTCCTGGTGCCAGAGCTGGGCGTAGGCGAGGCGCTCCAGGGCGGCGCGGTCGTACTGGCGGACCCTTCCCTTGCGGGACGTGGAGCCGATGACGCCGATCTCCTCGTAGTAGCGCAGGGCCGGCACCGAGAGGTCGAACAGCCTCGCCACCTCGCTGATCGAGTACAGGCGCTCCACCATCTCGCCTCTTTCCGCAGCCGACCCCTTGTACTCAAGCGTACTTGAGTCCGCAGACTGTGACCAGGCAAAACGGTCGTACCCATCCGCCCTGAGCTGGGCGGATCCGTCCCGGCCCGGTCGCGGGGCGGCCGCGACCGGGGGTACGGGAAAGGGGGCGCGTGGGAGCGGGAGGACGGCGCGGCGGGTCGTCAGCTCGAGGGCTCGGCGGGCCGCGCGCTGTGCGCGATCGACGCGCCGAGCTTGCGCATCAGCGAGACCAGCTGGGCCCGCTCCTGGGGGTCCAGGAGCTCCAGCATCCGCTCCTCGGTGGCCAGGTGGTCGGCGAAGGCCGCGTCGATCTTGGCCAGGCCGAGCTCGGTGAGCTCGGCGTACACCACGCGGCGGTCGCCCTGGGAGCGGGTGCGGCGGATCAGGCCGTCGGCCTCCATCTTGTCGAGCCGGAAGGTGATGCCGCCCGAGGTGAGCAGGGACGATTCGGCCAGCTCGCCGGCCGTCTTGCGGTGCGGCTCGCCGGAGCGGCGCAGGTTGGCCAGGACGTCGAACGCCGCGAGGGTCAGCCCGTGCCGCTCGTGGACCGTGCTCAGCATCGCGCGCTGCGCGATGTTGAGGCGGACGATCCGGCCGAAGACGCCGATCGGCTCGGGGGACACGTCGGGGCGCTGCTGCCTCCACTGGTCGACGATCTCGTCGACCTCGTCCCGCTGGCCGGTCTCCGGTGCGACTTCCATGCGTACCTCCCGAACGGGCCCGGAGATCTCCCAGGGCTAAGTATCTTTGGTCTAAGCTATAAAACTCAGTATCAAGACTTCTAGTTTACGGGGCCGGGGTCGGACGCCGGAGTCCCAGGAGGGGAAGTCACCCCATGACCACACGCGCGCGGCGGGCCTCATGAAGCCCGCGCCGTTCACCTACCGCCGGGCCCGCTCGCTCGCGGAGGCGGCCGACCTGCTGGCGGCCTGCCCGGACGCGAAGATCCTGGCCGGCGGGCAGTCGCTCGTCCCCATGCTCAACATGCGGCTCGCCCGGCCGGAGACCCTCGTCGACATCGGCTCCCTGGCCGCGCTCGACTACGTCGACGTCGTCGACGGCCACCTGGAGGTCGGCGCGGCCGCCCGCCAGGCCGCCGTGGCCGCCCACCCGCTGGTCCGCGCGCGCCTGCCGGTGCTCGCCGCGGCGATCGGCCGCATCGGGCACTCCCAGATCCGCAACCGCGGCACCGTCTGCGGGAGCATCGCCCACCACGACCCCTCGGCCGAGCTCCCCGCGCTCGCGCTCGCGCTGGACGCCCGGATCCTCACCTACGGGGTGCGCGGCACCGCCGTCCACGAGGCGGCCGCCTTCTTCACCGGGACGTTCGATACCGCGCTGGCGCCCGACGAGATCGTGACCGCCGTGCAGTTCCCCCTCCCGGAGCCGGGCACCGGCTGGGCGTTCGAGGAGGTGGCACGGCGCAGCGGCGACTTCGCGCTCGTCGGCGGCACCGCGCTGCTGCGCGCGGCGGCCGACGGGACCGTCGAGCGGGTCCGGATCGCGCTGTTCGGGGTGGCCTCCACCCCGGTGCGGCTGCCCGCGGTCGAGGAGCTCGTGACCGGCGCCGCCCTGAGGGAGGACGTCCTGGCCGCCGCCGAACGCCTGACCGCCCGGACGCTCGACCCCACCGCCGACAGCCACGCCTCCGCCGACTACCGGCGCGAGGTCGCCGCCCACCTGGTCCGCACCGTGCTGGCCGACGCGTTCGCCCGCACCCCCGCCGGGAGCCCCACTGATGCCTGAGATCACCCTGCACGTCAACGGCCTGGAGCACCGCCTCGACGTGCCCGACCGCATGCTCCTCACCGACGCGCTGCGCCAGCGCCTCGGCCTGACCGGCACCCACGTCGGCTGTGAGCACGGCGTCTGCGGCGCCTGCACGATCCTGCTCGACGATCAGCCGGTCCGGGCCTGCCTGACCCTGGCCGTCCAGGCCGACGGCCACCGGATCCGCACGGTCGAGTCGGTGGCGCCCTCCGAGGAGGAGCTGCACCCGGTGCAGCAGGCGATGCGCGACTGCCACGGCCTCCAGTGCGGGTTCTGCACGCCGGGGATCGTGATGAGCCTCCTCGCGCTGCACGAGCAGGAGGAGCCGCCCGGACCCGAGGAGATCGACGAGACGCTGTCGGGCCACCTGTGCCGGTGCACCGGCTACCGCAACATCACCGAGGCCGCGCACCGCGCGCTCGGCTGCGCCGGCCACGCCGGCCCGGCGGACGCCGCCGGCCACGAGCACGAGGGAGCCGGCCGATGAGCGCGGAAGCCTTTGCCGACCAGGGCCTGATCGGAACGTCGGTCCTGCGCAAGGAGGACGACGCCCTCCTGCGCGGCCGGGGCCGGTTCCTGGCCGACCTGGTCATCCCGGACTCCCTGGAAGCCGCCTTCGTGCGCAGCCCGCACGCCCACGCGAAGGTCACCCGGATCGACCTCGAGGCCGCCCGCGCCCTCCCGGGCGTCGTCGCCGCCTACACCTGGGACGACATCCGCGACACCGTCTCGGAGCTCTTCCTGGAGGCCGAGATGCGCATCCCCGAGCAGGTGAAGGAGGCGATCAGGCCGCTGTCCCGGCTCCAGCCCGTGCCGCTGCTCGCCGACGGCCTGGTGACGTGCGTCGGCCAGGCCGTCGTCATGATCATCGCGGTGGACCGGTACGTCGCCGAGGACGCGATCGAGCTCGTCGAGGTCGGCTACGAGCCGCTGCCCCCGCTGGTCGACCCGCTCGCCGCCCTGGACGCCGACGCGCCGATCGTGGTGCCCGGCACGGACGACAACCTGGCCATCTCGGTCGAGGGCCGCTCCGGCGACATCGAGACGGCGCTGGCGGAGGCCGCGTACGTCGTCACCGAGCGCTACCGGTCGCACCGGTACGTGGCCTCGCCGATGGAGACGCGCGGCGTCGCGGTCATGCTGGACCCGCGTGACGGGGGGCTGACCGTGTTCGCCTCCACCCAGACCCCGCACCGCCTCCGCGAGGTCATCGCCGGCACCCTGCGGCTGGATTCGGGGCGCGTCCGCGTCACCGCCCCCGACATCGGCGGCGGCTTCGGCCAGAAGGGCGTGCAGTACGTCGAGGACGTCCTGCTGCCCTACGCCGCGCACCGCCTCGGCCGCTCCGTGCGCTGGGTGGAGGACCGCACCGAGAACCTGACCTCCTCCTCGCACGCCCGCGAGCAGGTCCACGACATCACCCTGGCCGCCGACGCCGAGGGGCGCCTGCTCGCGCTGCGCGACGACGTGGTGATCAACCTGGGGAACGCCAACCTCACCGGCCTCGTCGTCCCCTACAACACGCTGACGCACGTCATCGGCCCGTACGTCATCCCGGTGCTGGACCTGCGCGTCCGCGGCGTCCTCACCACCACGATGATGACGACGCCCTACCGGGGCGCCGGCCGCCCCGAGGCGGTGTTCGCGATGGAGCGGGCGATGGACCGGCTGGCACGGGCCATGGGGATCGAGCCGCACGAGCTGCGGGCGCGCAACCTGGTGCGCCCGGAGAAGATGCCGCACCGGACCGGGCTCATGTACCGCGACGGCACCATGCAGACCTACGACTCAGGGGACTTCCCCGAGCTGCTGCGGCGGCTCGTCGGGCATCTGAAGATCGACGAGGTGCGGGCCCGCCAGCGAGGCGGTGGCACCGCGCCGGGCAAGCGCCTGGGCGTCGGCCTGGCGATGTACATCGAGGGCACCGGGCTCGGCCCGTTCGAGAGCGGGTCGGTGACCGTGCTGCCCAACGGCAGGGTCAGGGTGGCCACCGGCGCCAGCTCGCAGGGCCAGGCGCACCAGACGGTGTTCGCGCAGGTCGCCGCGGACGCGATCGGCGTCCCGCTGGACCGGATCGACCTCATCGAGGGGGACACCGCCGCGATCGGCCACGGCGTCGGCACGATCGCCAGCCGCAGCATGGTCACCGCGGGCAACGCCATCCACCTGGCGGGCCTGGCGGTGCGCGAACGGCTGCTGGCCGACGCGGCCGAGGCGCTCGGCACGGCACCGGAGGACCTGGAGATCGTGGACGGCGTCGTCCGGCCCGCGGACAAGCCGGAGGCGGGGATCGACGTGGCCGCGCTGGCCGCCCGGCGCGCGCCGCTGCTCGTGCCCGGCACCAGCACCGGTCCCGGCGCGATGATCAGCGAGACGACCTTCTTCAAGCCGCCGACCGTGACCGTCGCCAGCGCCGCGCACGGCGCGGTGGTGGAGGTGGACGAGCGGACCGGCAAGGTCGAGATCCTCTCCTACGCCGTCGTGCACGACTGCGGCCGCGTGGTGAACCCGATGGTCGCCGACGGCCAGGTCACGGGCGGCGTCATGCAGGGCATCGGCGGCGCGCTCTACGAGGAGATGGAGTACGGCCCCGACGGGCAGCCGCGCTCGGTGACCTACATGGACTACCTGGTCCCCACGGCCGCCGAGGCGCCCCCGTACGTGCTCGACCACATCGAGACGCGTTCGGCGCTCAACCCGCTCGGGGTCAAGGGGCTCGGCGAGGGCGGCGCGATCGCCCCTCCCGCGGCGCTCGCCAACGCCGTCGAGGACGCGCTGGGACCCGACCGCGTCCACATCACCCGCGGCCCGCTCACCCCGAGCCGGGTCAAGGACCTCATCCGCGGGGCGTCGTCCGGCGCCTCGCCCGACGAAAGGTAAGCCATGGAGCTCCAGCACTCCTTCACCGTCCCCGTCCCCCTCAAGGAGGCCGCGGACGTCCTGCACGACGTCACCCGGCTCGCCCCCTGCATGCCGGGCGCGGTCCTGGAGGGCTTCGACGGCGAAGAGTTCACCGGCCGGATCTCCGTCAAGGTCGGCGCGATCACCATGTCCTACCGGGGCAGGGGGCGCTTCCTGCCGGGCGACGGGAGCACGGTCGCGCTGCGCGTCGAGGCGGCCGAGACCAAGGGCGCCGGGGCGGTGTCGGGGGACGTGGTGTGCGGCCTCCACGAGGAGGGCGGCGCCACCCGCGTGGTGGTGGACACCCGGGTGGACATCTCCGGCCGGGCCGCCCAGTTCGGCCGCGGGGTGATCACCGAGGTCGGCGACAAGGTCGTCGCGGCGTTCGCCGCCAACCTCCAGGAGGCGCTCGTCCGGGGCGGCGGCGAGGACGCGCCGGCTCCCGCCGCGGCGCCTTCCGGAGCCGCCGTGCAGGCGGGTTCGCCCGCGGCGGCCGCTCCGCTGGACCTGGGGTCCGTCGCGGGCCCCGTGCTGCTGCGCAAGGCCGCTCCGCTGGCGGCGCTGTTCGGCCTCCTCCTGGCGTTCCTCCTGGGCCGCCGCACGGCGGACTTCCGCATCACCCGCGGCTGAGGCTCCGGGGACCTGCGAGTTAACGAAATCGTTACGCTAAGAATCTAGGCACCAAAAATCTTAGGACTAATACTTCTTGGACTAAGAGGTATAGCTCCGAGAGAAGGACCCACCATGTCGAAGAAGCTCCTGGTCACCGCCGTCGCGGCGGTCACGGCCGTGCTCGCTTCCGCGTGCGGCGGCGACGCGGAACCCGCCGCCGGAGAGGTGACGGTCGCGCTGCCCTTCGCCAGCTGCCTGTCCTGGTACCCGCTGTACGTCGCCGAGGACCAGGGCTACTTCGACGAGGAGGGCATCACGGCGAAGTTCGAGAGCACCGACGGGTCGGGCGGCGCCGTCCAGGCGGCGCTCACCGGCAAGGCGCAGCTCGCCGCGGCCGCGCCCAACGCCTACCTGTCGGCGGCGAGCACCGGCGCGAAGCTCCAGGCGTTCTACGCGCTCTACCAGAAGAGCACGTTCACCGTCATCACCCCGGCCGACTCGGGCATCACCGACCTGGCCGGGCTCAAGGGCAAGACCATCGGCATCAGCGCCCCCGGCGGCGGCGACGTGATCTACCAGGAGTGGCTGGCCTCGCAGGCGGGCCTGAAGAAGGACGCCGACTACACCCAGCTCGCCGTGGGCGACGGCTCCTCGGCCGCCACCGCGCTCAAGAAGGGCACGGTCGACGCCTACTCCGCCTCGTTCTTCGACGAGGAGGTCATCAAGGGCGGCGACCTCGAGGTCACCGCGCTGCACGCCGCCGACGAGCCGCAGCTGGTGGACAACTTCCTCGTCGCCACCGACAAGTGGGCCGAGGCCAACGGCGAGACCATCGACAAGTTCGGCCGGGCGCTGGCGCGCGGCACCGAGTGGGGCCTGGCCAACCCCGACGGCGTCATCGAGCTGTGCGGAAAGCACGCTCCCGAGGAGACCCAGGACCCGGCCTTCGCCAAGGTCGTCTACGACCGGGTCAGCGACCTGCTGAAGCTCCCCGAGAGCGCCCAGGGCAGGTACGGCCACATCGACACCGAGGGCTTCACCGCCTTCGCCGGGCAGCTCGCCGACCTGAAGCTCATCGAGTCCGCCGACGGCGCCAAGGCCGTCACCAACGACCACGTCGACGCCTGGAACACGGCCGGCGAGTAAGCGTCACGCAAGTAAGCGCCACGCCAGGCCGGCGGGCAAGCGAGAGGGAAGAATGCCACAGCACCAGAGCACCGCGGAGCACATCGCGCCCGCGGCCAGCGCCACCGCGGCGGGGGCGTCCGTGCACGTCCACGACGTCGTCCGGACCTTCACGCGCGACGGCGAGACCGTCCACGCACTCGGACCGGTGTCCCTGGACATCGCGCCGGGCGAGTTCGTGGCGCTCCTCGGCCCCTCCGGCTGCGGCAAGAGCACCCTGCTCAACATCATCGGGGGGCTCCTGCCGCAGACGTCGGGCGTCGTCCAGGTCGGCGGCGCCGACGTCGACGGCGTGCCCGACGAGGTGGGGATGATGTTCCAGAAGGCGGTCCTGCTGGCCTGGCGCACCGTCCGGGAGAACGTGCTCCTCCCGATCGAGATCGCGCGGGGCCGCAAGGCCGCCCGCGCGGCCGCGGCCCGGGCCGACGAGCTGCTCGACCTCGTCGGACTGGGCTCCTTCGCCGACAAGATGCCGAACGAGCTGTCGGGCGGCATGCAGCAGCGAGCCGCGATCTGCCGCATGCTCATCCAGGAGCCGTCGGTGCTCCTGCTCGACGAGCCCTTCGGCGCGCTCGACGAGTTCACCCGCGAGCACATGAACGTCGAGCTCGCCCGCATCTGCGCGCTCACCGGGCGGACGGCGGTCTTCGTCACCCACTCCATCAGCGAGGCCGTCTTCCTCGCCGACCGGGTGGTCGTGATGAGCGCCCGTCCGGGCCGGATCGCGGGCATCGTCGAGGTGGACCTGCCCGGCCCCCGCGACCCCGAGGTGATGACCTCGGCACCGTTCCAGACCTACGTCCGCGAGGCGCGCGATCTGCTGAAGATCGGGTACGACTCGGCGGCGAGCACCGAGGACCACTGACATGACGCAGACCGCCACCGCCAGCCGGCCCGCCGAGGCCGCCCCCGCCAAGGCGCCGCCCGCCCGGGCCGGCAGACCCCTGATGGAGCGCATCCCCACCCCGGTGCTGCTCACCACCGCGCTCGTCCTCCTCGTCGCCGTCTGGCAGAGCGTCATCTCGCTCGGCTGGGTGAACGAGTACGTCCTGCCGACGCCGTGGGACACCGCGACCGCCCTGTGGGACGTCACCGCCGACCTGTTCACCGGCGGCCCCGTGTTCGACAACTTCCTCATCTCCGCGCAGGAGACGCTCTACGGCCTGCTCATCGCCGCGGTCGCGGGCGTGGTGCTCGGCGTCCTGATCGCCGAGACGGTGATCGGCCGCCGCGTCCTGCAGCCGCTGATGATCGCCCTGTACGCGGCGCCGAAGGTGGCGCTCGCGCCGCTGTTCGTCGCCTGGTTCGGCTTCGACATGGCGCCCAAGGTCGTCATGGCCGCGGTCATCGCGTTCTTCCCCGTGATGGTCGACACCGCCGCGGGCCTGGCCGGGATCGACGAGGACGAGGACAAGCTGTTCAAGTCGCTGCGCGCCTCGCGCTGGCAGCGGTTCTTCAAACTCAAGCTGATGAACGCGCTCCCGTTCGTCTTCGCCGGCCTGAAGTCCGCCTCGGTGCTGGCCGTGATCGGCGCGATCGTCGCGGAGTTCCTCGGCGGCGGCGAGGGCCTGGGCGTCATGGTCAAGACGGCGTCCGTCGGCTTCGCGCTCGACCGGGTGTTCGCGTTCGTGATCCTGCTGTCGGCGATGGCCTTCCTGGTCTACCTCGCCGTGGACGTCATCGAGCGCAAGGTGATCTTCTGGCGGCAGACCGGCTTCCTGCCGACCGAGTCCTAGGGGAGGGGCGATGACCGAACGGCTCCTTCCCATCATCGTCGGCGGCGTCCCGCAGGAGGGCCGCGGCGGGCCGCTGGCCAGCACCGACCCCGCGGACGGCACGACCGTGGCGACGGTCGCGGCCGCATCCGCCCAGGACGTCGACCTGGCGGCCGAGCGGGCCGCGGCCGCACAGGCCGATCCGGCCTGGCAGCGGATGCTGCCGCACGTGCGGGCACGGCTGCTGGCGCGCACCGCCGACCTCATCGAGGCGCGGCACGAGGAACTGGCGCTGCTGCAGTCCCGCGACAACGGCAAGCCGATCACCGAGACCAGGGCCCTGGTCGCCAGCGCCGCCGGCACCTTCCGCTACGTCGCGGCGGTGCTGGAGAGCTCCGACGAGCGCCTCACCGTCCCGCGCGGCCCGTACCTGACCCTGTCGGTGCACGAGCCGATCGGCGTGGTCGGCGCGATCACCCCGTGGAACTCGCCGATCGCCTCCGACGCCCAGAAGCTCGCCCCGGCCCTGGCGGGCGGCAACGCCGTCCTGCTGAAGCCCGCCGGATGGGCTCCGCTCGTCTCCCTGAAGGTCGGCGAGATCCTG
This sequence comes from Actinocorallia libanotica, assembly GCF_039525175.1. Lineage (NCBI taxonomy): Bacteria > Bacillati > Actinomycetota > Actinomycetes > Streptosporangiales > Thermomonosporaceae > Actinocorallia > Actinocorallia libanotica. The sequence goes on along the minus strand of NZ_BAAAHH010000012.1, from coordinate 147,386 downwards.
CTGGAGGCGGGCTTCCCGCCGGGCCTGGTCAGCGTGCTGCCCGGCCCGGGCGGCACCGTCGGCCAGCGCATCGTCGACCACCCGGCGGTGGGGCACGTCTCCTTCACCGGCGGCACCTCCACCGGCCGCGGCCTCGCCGAGTCGGCCGCGCGCAAGCTCATGACGACCTCGCTGGAGCTCGGCGGCAAGTCGCCGACGATCGTCTTCGACGACGCCGACCTCGACCTCGCCGTCAACGGCGTCCTCTACGGGATCTTCAGCTCCCAGGGCCAGTCCTGCATCGCCGGCTCCCGCCTCTTCGTGCAGCGCGCGGTCTTCGAGGAGGTCGTGGCGACCCTCGCCGGGCGCGCCGACGCCCTGCGCGTCGGCCATCCCCGCGACGAGCGCACCCAGATGGGCCCGCTCATCACCGCCCGGCACCGCGCCTCGGTCGAGGACTACATCGCGCTCGGCCGGTCCGAGGGCGGCGAGGTCGTCGCAGGGGGGACCCGCCCCGAGGAGCCGGAGCTGTCCGCCGGCACCTACCTGCGCCCGACGGTCATCACCGGCGTGGGCAACGACGCCCGCGTCGCGCAGGAGGAGATCTTCGGGCCGGTCCTGGTCGCCATCCCCTTCGACGACGAGACCGACCTCATCGCCCAGGCCAACGACACCGTCTACGGCCTGGCCGCGGGCGTGTGGACCCGCGACTTCCCCAAGGCGTGGCGCACGGCCCGCGCCCTCCAGGCCGGCCAGGTCTGGATCAACACCTACAAGCAGCTGTCCGTCGCCACGCCCTTCGGCGGCTTCAAGGACTCGGGCTCCACCCGGGAGAAGGGCGCCGACGCCATCCGCGCCTACCAGCGCCAGAAGAGCATCTACGTCGACACCGGCGGCCGGCCGATCCCCTGGGCCGACTGACCGTCCGCGGAGAACACCACGGCGGCGCCGTCCTCGCAGGTGAGGACGGCGCCGCCGGACCCGTTCAGAGGGCTTCGCGGAGGGTGTGGAGGACGGCGTAGGGGACCACCCGGCTGGTGCGGGGGTTGGCGGGGGAGGGGAGGTTCTGGACCTCGAAGCGGTAGTTGCCGACGGGGCCCTCGGCCGTCACGACATGGGTGACGAGGGAGGCGGCGGGGTCGGCGACCAGCTCGACCTCGACCGGGGTGGCGGGCAGGGCCAGGGAGAGCGTCGCGGCGACGTTCATCGACCTGGGGAAGAGGGCGGCCGCCTCCTCTGCCGGGCCGCTGAAGACCACGATCGGGCCGTCGGCGGAGGCCAGTTCCGCCTTGCGGGAGTCGTCCATCCAGTCCTGGACGAGCGCGGCGGGGGTCTTCGTCGTGCTCAGCCGGATCGTCGTGAAGGGCGCTGCCGAGGCCGCCGCGACCAGGAGGTCCAGGCCGCCGAGGGCGCCCGCGGTGACGAAGAGGCGGCCGGGGCCCGCGGCGTAGAGGCGTTCGCGCAGGGCCCCGTCGGCGAGGGCGCCGGCCGAGGAGACCACGAGGTCCACGCCCGCGGCCAGGGCCTCCTCGCCGTGGGCGGCGAGGGCCGCCTGGCCCGCGCACTCGATGAGCACGTCGGCCCGCGCGATCGCCTCGGCGGCGCTCACCACCGGGACGGCGGCGCCCTCCGCGCTCCGCCCCACCACGCAGTCCAGCCGCGCGCCGGGGACGTCCCCGGCCAGCAGCCGGTCGCACACGACCGTCCCGATCGCGCCGTACCCCAGCACCGCGATCGCCTTCGACTCCGGCATCGACGCTCCTCCCGCGCCCCGGCCTTCCGGGACGCTCTCTCGACGGCAGGACTCTTGGTCCAAAAACTCTATGGACAAAGATACTTAGATCTAAGACTTTATGGTAGCGTGCCGCACATGGAACTGGGATTGGCCGGTCGGACGGCCCTGGTCACCGGCGGGAGCTCCGGCATCGGGCTCGCCACGGTGGCGGCGCTGCTCGCCGAGGGGGCGAACGTGGCGACCTGCGGCCGCGACCCCGAAAGACTCCGCACGGCACTGGCACCCCTGCGCGCCGAGTACGGCGAGCGGTTGCGGCACGGCGCCGCCGACGTGACGCGCGCCGAGGAGATCGGCGCCTTCGTACGGGAGTCCGCGGCCGCGTTCGGCGGGCTCGACGTCCTCGTCAACAACGCGGGCCGCTCCCGCACCTCGACCTTCGCCACGACGGCGGACGAGGACTGGCGCGAGGAGCTCGACCTGAAGTTCTTCGGCGTGATCCACCCCACCCGCGCCGCCCTGGACGCGCTGCGCGGCTCCGACGCGGCCGCGGTCGTCAACCTCAACGCGGTCCTGGCCCGCCAGCCCGAAGCGCACCTCGTGGCGACGTCCGCGGCACGCGCCGGGCTGCTCAATCTCTCGACCTCGATGGCGGCGGAGTTCGCCGCCGACGGCATCCGCGTCAACTCCGTGTGCGTCGGGCTGATCGACACCGGCCAGTGGCGGCGCAGGTACGAGAACGCGCTGGAGGAGGGCCGGACGACCGGCTCCTACGAGGAGTGGGCGAGCGGCATCGCCGCCGACCGCCGGATCGCCGCCCGGCGGTTCGGCACCGCCGAGGAGGTCGCGGCGGCCATCGTCTTCCTGGCGTCGCCGCGCGCCTCCTACATCACCGGCACCCAGATCGAGGTCTCCGGAGGAGTCGCCCGTTATGTCTGAGAACCCCGCACCCGGCCGCGCGCTGGACGTCACCAACGGCGGCGACCTGGTCGTCGCGCTGATGGAGGCGCTGGGCGTCGACACCGTCTTCGGCGTCGTCAGCGTGCACAACATGCCCATCGTGGACGCCGTGGCCGCGAAGAAGAGGTTCGTCCCGGTCCGCCACGAGGCCGCCGCGGTGAACGCCGCCGACGCCCACGGCCGCGTCCGCGGCACCGTCGGCATCGCGCTGACCAGCACCGGCACCGGCGCGGGCAACGCCGCCGGCTCCCTCATCGAGGCGCTGTCCACCGGCTCGCGGGTGCTGCACCTCACCGGGCAGATCGAGAGCCGCCACCTCGGCCAGGGCCGCGGCTTCATCCACGAGACCAAGGACCAGGCGGGCATGCTCGCCGCCGTCAGCAAGTCCGCGTACACCATCCTCGACGTCGAGAGCGCCGCCGGGATCCTCGCCCGCGCCGCCGCCGAGGCCGCGACCGCCCCCTACGGGCCGGTCAGCGTCGAGTGGCCGATCGACCTCCAGTACCGCCCGCACGCCATCCCCGCGCTGGACGTCGCGCCGAAGGCCGCCGCCCCCGCGTTGGACGAGGCGGCGCTGGACGAGGCGGCCGCGCGGATCGCCGCCGCGAAGCGCCCGCTGCTGTGGGCGGGAGGCGGCGCGCTCGACGCGCGCCCGGAGGTCGCCGAGCTGCTCACCAGAACGCGCGCCGGGCTCCTCACCAGCAACTCCGGGCGAGGAGTGGTGGAGGAGGGGCACGGCGCGTGCATCGGCAACTTCGCGATGAACCCCGCCGTCGCCGCCGTGCGCGAGCGTGCCGACCTGTTGATCAGCATCGGGACGCACTTCCGCAGCAACGAGACCGGCGACTACGACCTCGCCCTGCCCGCCGACCACGTGCAGATCGACATCGACCCCGCCGCGATCGGGCGGGTCTACCCGGCGGCGACCGGCCTGGCCGGAGACGCCGCCGAGGTGCTGCGCGCCCTGCTCGCACGCCTCCCGGAGCGCACCGGCACCGACGACGGCTGGCTCACCGAGGTCGCCGCCGCGCGGCGCGGCGCCCGCCAGGGCCTGCGCGAGTCCATCGGCTGGCAGGCCGAGATCTGCGACGCGGTGCGCTCGGCCTTCCCGCGCACCGCCGTCCTGGCCCGCGACGTCACGATCCCGTCCAGCATGTGGGGCAACCGGCTCCTGGCCGTGGACGACCCGTCCGTCAACGTCTTCCCGCGCGGCGGCGGCATCGGCCAGGGCCTGGCGATGGGCATCGGCGGGGCGATCGCCCGGCCCGAGGTCCCGACGCTGATCCTCGCGGGCGACGGCGGCTTCGCCGTCCACCTGGGCGAACTCGGAACGCTCGCCCAGGAGAACCCGTGGGCCGTCGTCCTGTTGTTCAACGACGGCGGGTACGGGGTGCTGCGCAACACCCAGGACGTCCACGTCGGTCGGCGCTCCGGCGTCGATCTGGCCACCCCCGACTTCGGCCTCCTGGCCGCCGCCTACGGCCTGCCGCACTGGCGGGTCAAGAGCACCGACGACATCGAGGCCGCGCTCGCCGCCGCGCTCTCGGTCCGCGGCGCCGCCGTGGTGGAGGTCGACGTCGATGCCCTCGGCCCGATCCCGCGCCCGTTCACCCCGCCGGTCAAGATCCCGGGCGCGAACTGAGCGCCCGTCCGGCCCCGACCCACCGACGAGAGGACACCGCGATGAGCTCCCCCGCACCTCCCCGCCTCCGCGCCCTGCGCCACGTCGCGCTGCGCACCACCGCGCTGGAGGAGTCGGTCGCCTTCTACAGCGGCCCGTGGGGGCTCGAACTGGTGGAGCGCACCCCCGGCGCCGCCTACCTGCGCGCCTCGGGGCCCGAGCACCACGTGCTCGAACTGCACGCGGCGCAGGCCAACGCCCTGGACCACGTCGCGTTCGCGCTGCCCACTCCCGCGGAGGTGGACGCCGCAGCCGCCTGGGCGGAGGCCGAGGGCGCCGTCCTGCTGGACCGGCCCGGCCCCCTCGACCGGCCCGGCGCCGGGTACGGCTTCCGGTTCCTCGACCCCGAGAACCGGGTCCTGGAGATCAGCGCCCTCGTGCACGCCGTCCCCGAACGCCCCCTGGACGTGCCGGTGCCGCGCAAGGTCGCGCACGTCGTGCTCAACACCACCGACATCGACGCCCTCACCGCCTGGTACACCCGCGTCCTGGGGCTGCGCGTCAGCGACTGGTCGGAGCACCAGATGGTGTTCCTGCGGGCCAACGCCGACCACCACGTCGTCGCCTTCAACCAGGCCGAGTGGGCGGCGCCCAACCATGTCGCCTACGAGGTCGGCAGCCTGGACGCCTGGCTGCGCAGCATCGGCCGGCTCAAGGTCGCCGGGCACGAGACCGCCTGGGGCCCCGGCCGGCACGGTCCGGGCGACAACGCCTTCGCCTACTACGTCGACCCGGCCGGGCTCGTCCCGGAGATGACCGCCGAGGTCCTGCAGATCGACGAGGACACCTGGATGCCCCGCGTCTGGCCGCGCATCCCCGAGCTGTCGGACCTGTTCCGCACCGCGGGGCCGCCGTCCCCCGACATCCGCCGGCACATGGGCGGAGTGCCCGACCCCGGCTGGGCGCGCCCGGCCGGGTGAACCCGCCTCCCCTTCGCACCGCACGAACCAGAAAGGCAGCACCATGACCGACACGACGGTCCAGACCGGCACCCCCGAGCTGGAGGCCCTCATCGACAAGTGCCTCGCCAGCAGCGCCACGCGCAACATCGACTGGGACACCCTGAAGTTCCAGACGAAGGCGGGCGAGAAGTTCCGCCGCGCGCAGGTCCGCTACATCGGCTCCGGCGCGACGGGCAATCACGAGGGCGACTCCTCGATCATCCCCTCGGACCACTTCACGTTCTCGAACATGATCCTGCCGTCGGGCTGCGTCGGCCCCGAGCACACCCACCCCGACGTGGAGGAGGCGTTCTTCGTCCTGGAGGGCGAGGTCGAGTTCACCGTCCACGACGTCGAGGACGGCACCAGGACCGCCAGCCGCGTGCTCGGCAAGTACGACCTGCTGTGCGTGCCCGCCGGGGTTCCGCGCAGCCTCAAGACGGTCTCGGCGGAGGACGCCCGCATCTGCGTGATCATCGGCACCCGCAAGCCCGCGCTCCCGTCGTACCCGGCGACGTCGGAGATGCACGGCGTCACCCGCGACTGATGGCCGCGCCCCTCGACGCACGGGCCGTCGCCGCCCTCCTGCACACGCGGGAGGCCGGCGACGGCCCGCTGCTGCTGTGCCTGCACGGGATCGGATCGAGCTCGGCTTCGTTCGCGCCGCAGCTCGCCGCGTTCGCCGACCGCATGCGCGTGGTCGCCTGGGACGCTCCCGGCTACGCCGCCTCACCCGACCTCGCCGCGGCGCCCGGCATGGACGGCTACGCCGACCTCGCGGCCGCGCTCATCACCGCGCGCGGCCACGACGAGGCCGTCGTCCTGGGCATGTCCTTCGGCGGGGTGATCGCGGCCCGGCTCGCCCAGCGGCATCCCGGCCTCGTGCGCGCCCTGGTCCTGGGCGACAGCACCCGCGGCTCGGGTCAGTCCCCGGAGCAGGCCGCGGCGATGCGGGACAGGGCGGCGGAGCTCGCCGAGCAGGGGGCCGAGGCGTTCGCCGCGGTGCGGGCGCGCAGGCTGCTGCGCGCGGACGCCCCCGAGAGGGAGGCCGCCGACGCCGCGGCCGCGATGGCCTCGGCCATCCGGCTTCCCGGCTACGGCCACGCCGCCGACGCGATGGCCGCGACGAACCTCGACGGCACCCTCGCCTCGATCAAGGCACCCGCCCTCGTCCTCTACGGCGAGGCCGACCGGGTCACGGGCGCCCGCGAGAGCGAGGCGATCGCCGCCCGGATCCCCGGCGCCGTCCTCCGGTCCGTCCCCGCGGCGGGCCACCTGGCCAACCAGGAGAACCCCGACGCGTTCAACGCGGCCGTGGCGGCCTTCCTCGACACTCTCTGAACCCGCGAGCGTCCCGGCCTCCCCGGCATACGGCTCCGCGTGGTCCCCCGCCGTGTCGGGGGACCACGCGGAGCATCGGCCTTCTGAGAACCGGCCGGTCAGCCTCGGGCGGCGCCGAGGAGAGCGCCGAGATCGGCGACGGCGGTGATGAGGGCGTCCTCCACTTCGGCGCGCCTGGCGGGGGAGTGGTCCAGGCGGCCGCTGGGGGCGGCGAGGCTGACGGCGGCGACGGGGGCGCCGTCGGGGCGGACCACGGCCGCGGCCACCGAGTCGATGCCGGGCTCGTAGCCCGACCGGCTCCAGAAGACGGGCGCGCGGTCGCCGGCGCGGGCGGCGAGGACGGCGCGCCCGCCGGTGGTCGCGTCGATCGGGACCACGGTTCCCACCGTCACCTGGGAGACCAGGGGCGTGTCCGGGATCGCGCGCAGGAGATAGGTGATGCGGTCGTCTTCGGCGACCACGAGATAGGCCGAGACGCCGAGGGCCGCGCTGAGTCCGTCCAGGGTCCGCTGGCCGAGCGAGGTGAGCTCCTGGCCGGACAGGGCGGCGGCGGACAGGAGGAGGAGCCGCTGGCCGACGCGGTGGCCCGCGCCGGTCCGCTCCAGGACGCCCTCCTCAGTCAGGTCGGCGAGCAGCCGCATGAGGGTGATCCGGTTGAGGCCGGTCGTGCGCGCCAGCTCGGAGAGGTTGGCGGTGCTCCCGCCGCCGGCGACGTGCTCCAGGACCGCGAGCACGCGCGCCGGGGCGGAGGCGGGCAGGTCCCGGGTCACGCGACGGGAACGGTCCACGCGTCGTACCCGTAGACCCAGTCGCCCGTGCCGGACTCCTTGAGCCAGGCGTTGTCCCGCGAGGAGATCTGGATGCGGGCGGTGCGCTCGCGCCGGGCCGCCTCGTAGGCGGCGAAGGCCGAGGGGTGGTCGGCGTGCGCGTCGATCGCCCGCGCGAGGACCACGGCGTCCTCGATCGCCTGGCCCGCGCCCTGCGCCATGAACGGCATCATCGGGTGGCAGGCGTCGCCGAGCAGCGTGACCCGCCCGACGGTCCAGGAGGGCAGCGGGTCGCGCACGTAGAGGGCCGACTTGAGGACCTCGGAGCAGGCCTCCAGCAGGAACCGCGCCTCCGGGTGGAAGCCGGCGTAGAGGTCGCGCAGCTCGGCGACCTCGCCGGGCTGCGTCCAGGACTCCTCGTGCCACCCCTCCTGCGGGATCGTGGCGAAGATGAACAGGTCGCGCCCCCGGTTCAAGGGGAAGGTCACGATCTGCGTGTCGACGTCGGGCCCCCACCACTTGGTGAAGGCGTTGAGGTTCCCGGCCCCGGCGAGCCGCTCGACCGGGACGACGGCGCGGTAGGCGACGACGCCCGTGAACGTCGGCGTCTCCGGTCCGAACAGCGCGGTCCGCACGACCGAGTGGATGCCGTCGGCGCCGATCACCGCGTCGGCACGCGCCTCGCGGCCGTCCGAGAGGCCCAGGACGACGCCGTTGTCGTCCTGGGAGATCTCGGTGACCCGTGCGCCGAGGCGCACGCACTCCTCCGGAAGGGAGGACTCGAGCGCGGTCATGAGGTCCGCGCGGTGCATCGTGAGCTGGGGGGCGCCGTACTGGCGTTCGGCGGTGTCGCCCATCGGCAGGCGGGAGGTCTCCTCGCCGGTGTCGTAGGTGCGGCTGATGCGGTGCGTCGGCCGGGCCGCGGTCTCGCGGAGCGCGTCGCCGACACCGAGCCCGTCGAGGGCGCGTACGGCGTTCGGCGTCAGGTTGATGTCGGCGCCCACCCGCGCGAACTTCGGCGCCTGCTCGTACACCACGACGTCGTGGCCGAGCGAGCGCAGCGCGATCGCGGCGGTCAGCCCGCCGATCCCCGCGCCGCTGATGGCGATTGAGCCCATCGTGTCGTCCTGTTCTCCCGAGAACACTTTGTACAAAGAATTTTAGGTCTAAGATTCCAATGGGCGCAACAGGGGGTTTTGTCCCTTGCGTGATGTGCGGTTTGTACTGAAGTGCACTTGAGTGCGCAGAATGAAGTCCTCCCGGCACCCGACGTCACCGCGCCGGGCATGCCGGTAGAGGGGAGTGGACGCATGCGAGAGATCGCCGAAAGGCTGCGCGCCTGGCACCGGGCCGGGACGCGGTACGCGCTGGCGACCGTCGTCGGCACCGGAGGCAGCGCGCCCCGGAGCCCCGGCGCCGCCATGGCCGTGGCCGAGGACGGCGAGGCGGTGGGCAGCGTGTCCGGCGGATGCGTCGAGGGCGCCGTCTACGACCTGTGCCGACAGGTCATGGAGACCGGCACGGCCGTGCGGGAGAGCTTCGGCTACTCCGACGAGACCGCTTTCGCCGTCGGCCTCACCTGCGGCGGCGTCATCGAGGTGCTGGTGCAGCCCGCGCCGCCCGCGCCGGTGGTGGAGGCGGTCGCCGAAGCACTCGCCTCAGGGCGCCCGGCGGCGGTCGCGCACCTGCTGGACGCCTCGGGCGCCACCCTCGCGGTCGTCCCCGGCGCCCGCCACGGCGGCATGGGCGACCCCGAGGTGGACGCGGTCGTGGCGGCCGAGGCCGAGGCGATGCTGGACGGCGGCGCCACCGGCGTCCGCACGGTCCGCTGCCGTCCCGACCTGGAGGTCTTCATCGCCTCCTACGCCACGCCGCCCCGGCTCCTGATCTTCGGGGCGATCGACTACGCCGCCTCGGTCGCCTCACTGGGCCGCTTCCTCGGCCACCACGTCACCGTCTGCGACGCACGCCCCGTCTTCGCCACCCCCGCCCGCTTCCCCGACGCGCACGAGGTCGTCGTCGACTGGCCGCACCGCTACCTCGCCTCGACCGCCGTGGACTCCCGCACCGCCGTCGTGGTGCTCACCCACGACGTGAAATTCGACATCCCCCTGCTCGAAGTGGCCCTGCGCCTGCCCCTCGGCTACGTCGGCGCCATGGGCTCCCGCCGCACCCACGCCGAACGCCTGGCCCGCCTACGCGAGGCGGGCCTGACCGACACCGAACTCGCCGGGCTCCGCTCCCCGATCGGCCTCGACCTCGGCGCCCGCACCCCCGAGGAGACCGCCGTCTCGATCGCCGCCGAACTCATCGCCGCCCGCCGCGGCGGCACCGCCCTGCCCCTCACCCGCACCGCGGGCCCCATCCACCACGACGCCCCGACCGGGCCCCCGCGCTGAGGGGCTCCAGAACAGAGTGACCGGGTTGCGGTCATCCTCCCACGCTGTTCATCTCTGTGGCGGGCAATGCAGGAGAAGGAAGGCGTCAGGAGAGTGGGCGAGGGCTTCTTGATACCGCGGAGGGAAGAAGTGGGCAGAATTTTCGGCGGAGGGTGTCAAGACGGCGGCGGTGGCTTCGACCAACGGTCGAGGGGTCCGTTCGGGGCCCGTGAACCAGGAGGGGGACGAGATGCGGTTCCTGATCGGCATGCACATCAACCCGGCCGTGCTGGACGCGCTGACCGACGAGGAGAAGGCGGCGATCGGGGAGGGCCACGGCGCGTTCATCGAGGAGCTGAAGGAGTCGGGCGAGCTGATCACCACGCAGGGGCTGACCGACCCGTCGCAGGCCGCCGTGGTCGCGGTGCGCAACGGCCAGCCGGTGGTGACCGACGGCCCCTTCCTGGAGGCGAAGGAGTACCTGGGCGGCTTCTACCTGGTCGACTGCCAGGACAGGGAGCGGGCGGTGGAGCTGGCGGCGCGGATTCCGGACGCCGCGATCGAGGGACTGGGCGTGGAGGTGCGGCAGGTGATGTTCGCCGACGGGAGCCTGGAGGCGTGACGCCCCCGGCCGTCGAGGACCTGCTGCGCGAGCTCGCGCCGCAGGTCCTCGGTGCGCTGGTCCGCCGGTACGGCCGGTTCGAGGAGTGCGAGGACGCCGCGCAGGAGGCGCTCCTCGCCGCCGCCGTGCAGTGGCCGGCCGAGGGTGTGCCGGACCGTCCGCGCGGCTGGCTGGCGGCCGTCGCGTCCCGGCGGCTCATCGACCGGATGCGCAGCGACCAGGCGCGCCGCGAGCGCGAGTCGGCGGCGGCCGCCGAGGCGCCGCCCGAGGTGCCGAACACCGACGACACGCTCGACCTGCTGCTCCTGTGCTGCCACCCGGCGCTGACCCCGGCCTCCCAGACCGCGCTGACGCTGCGGGCGGTCGGCGGCCTGACCACGGCCGAGATCGCCCGCGCGTTCCTGGTGCCGGAGGGCACGATGGCGGTCCGGATCAGCCGGACCAAGCAGCGCATCAGGGCCGCCGGCGGCTCGTTCGACCTGCCGGACGGCGCGGAGCGCGAGCAGCGGCTGCGGGTCGTCCTGCACGTGCTCTACCTGATCTTCAACGAGGGCTACACCGCCTCCTCGGGGCGCCTGCTGCACCGGGCCGACCTCGCGCACGAGGCGATCCGGCTGGCCCGGACGGTGCACGCGCGGCTGTCCGGGGACGGCGAGGCGGCTGGCCTGCTGGCCCTGATGCTGCTGACCCACGCCCGCCGCGGGGCACGGACGACGCCGTCCGGCGAACTGGTGCCGCTGGACGAGCAGGACCGCGTGAACTGGGACCGCGAGCTGATCGACGAGGGCACCGAGCTGGTTAAGAGGGCGTTGGCCGGCCCGGCGCTGGGCCCGTACCTGCTGCAGGCGGCCATCGCCGCCACGCACGCCGACGCGGCCAAGGCCGAGGAGACCGACTGGGCGCAGGTGCACGTCCTCTACCTGATCCTGGAGCGGATCGCGCCCAACCCGATGGTCACCCTCAACCGGGCGATCGCACTCGCCGAGATCGAGGGCCCCCAGGCCGGGCTGGCCCTGCTGGCCGCGCTGGACGGCGACGAGCGGATGGCCACGCACCACCGCCTGCTGTCCGTGCGGGCGCATCTGCTGGAGAAGAACGGCGCGGCGGCCGACGCCTACGCGCACTACCGGCGCGCCGCGAAGGCCACCGCCAGCCTCACCGAGCGGCGCCACCTGGAGTCCAGGGCGGGGCGGTTGAGGGCGCAGGGCCTCGGCTAGGCGGTTCCGGGCGGGCGGCTCATGGAGTACACGGTCGGGCCGTCGGCGATCGGGGTCTCGGCGGTGACGGTGAAACCCGAGCGCCGGTAGAGGCGGACGTTGCGCTCGTCCGAGGTCTCCAGGGCGACGCCGCCGGGCGCGGCGTCCCGATCGGCCAGCGCCAGGCCCGCCGTGATGAGCGCGCTGCCGAGACCGGCGCCCTGGCGGGCGGGGTGGACGCCCAGGGTCGCCAGGCTCCATGAGCGCCGCGGGGGCTCCGGCAGCACCACGGCGGCGAGGGCGGAGAGGCGCGACCCGTGCAGTTCCGCCACCCGCTTCTGCCTTTCCTGCGACATGGCGGGGACGTCCGGCGGGAGGAAGGCGGCGACGGCCCGCACCTCGTCGTCGACGAGAACGACGCCGTTCTCGAGCGCGTGGCTCAGGTAGAGGTGCTGCAGCCGCTCCAGCCGTCCGAGGTAGCCGTCCTCTGGGATCGCCCACCGGGTCCAGGGGTAGTCGTCGAAAGCCGCTGCCAGGACGCGCGCCGCGGCTTCCAGATCCGCGGACGAGGCCTGCCGGACGAGAACGTTCACGGTTTTCGTGCTCCTCGGGTGTCGTGGGGAGCGGTGCGCGTTCCCCGGTCGTCGGTGTGTCCCGCCCGGTCGATCATGCAGGACGGCCGACCCTTATCGTCAAGCGTTCGGTGTTCTGTGCTCTCTTCGAGAGTGCACTAACGGAAAGTGTGAAATGTCAGGTTTTGGGTGGAAGTTGCATGGAGACGGGCGGCATCTGGAGCCGGGTGAGGTCGTCCGGCCGGACGAGCGGCTCACCTGGGTCCGGACGATGGGGCTGGGAGCCCAGCACGTCGTCTCGATGATCGGCGCGTGTTTCGTCGCGCCGGTGCTGATGGGTCTGGACCCGAGCCTGGGCCTCATGGCCTCGGGCGTCGCCACCCTGCTGTTCCTGGTGATCACGCGGGGCCGGGTGCCCAGCTACCTGGGATCGTCGCTGTCGTTCGTCGGGGTCGCGGCCGTCATCGGCAGCCAGGGCGGCGGGCCCGCCGAGATCACCGGCGCGCTGTTCGTGGTGGGGCTCGCCCTGGCCGCGGTCGGCGTCGCGGTGAAGCTCATGGGCGCCGGGATCGTCCACGCCGTGCTCCCGCCGCCGGTCACGGGCGCCGTCGTCATGCTGATCGGCTTCAACCTCGTCCCGGTGGCCGCGGGCACCTACTGGCCGCAGGACCAGTGGACCGCGCTGGCCACGATGCTCTTCACCGGCCTGGCGCTGGTCGTCCTGCGCGGCTTCTGGTCCCGCATCGCGATCTTCCTCGGCCTGGTCTTCGGCTACGCGCTCTCCTGGATCCTCGACCTCACCGCGGGCAAGATCCACTCCGTCGACGCCACCGGCACGGTGACCGACCACTGGCGCCTGGACCTGACCCAGGTCAAGGAGGCCGCCTGGATCGGCCTCCCCGACATGCACGGCCCCGCGTTCAACGCGTCGGCGATCATCGTCGCCCTGCCGGTCCTCATCGCCCTGGTCGCCGAGAACACCGGGCACATCAAGGCCGTCGGCGAGATGACGGGCGACCCGCTGGACGACGAACTGGGCACCGCCATCGCGGCGGACGGCGTGGCCACCATGGTCTCGACGGTCGCCGGCGGCCCGGCCACCACCACCTACGCCGAGAACATCGGCGTCATGGCCGCCACCCGCGTCTACTCGACCGCCGCCTACATGTGCGCGGCGCTCTTCGCCCTGCTCTTCGGCTTCTGCCCGAAGATCGGCGCGTTCGTCGTCGCGATCCCGGGCGGCGTCCTCGGCGGCATCACCGTCATCCTCTACGGCATGATCGGCCTGCTCGGCGCCCAGATCTGGATCCGCAACAAGGTCGACTTCGGCCGCCCCCTCAACCTGATCCCGGCCGCCGCAGGCGTCATCGTCGGCATCGGCGGCGTGAGCCTGAAGTTCACCGACGACTTCGAGCTCAACGGCATCGCCCTGGGCACCCTGCTGGTGCTCACCGGCTACCACGCCCTGCACTGGCTCTCCAAGGCCGCCGGCACCTACCAGCCCCCGCTCCTCGACGCGGGCCTGACGGAGTACGACGACGATCTGAAGTAGCCGGGCTCACGGCCGGTCGTCGACGCCCCGGACGGTCAGGGCCTGGCCCAGCTCGTCGGAATGGCGCAGGGTGCGGATCAGGAACGGCACCACGAGCGCCTTCACGGAGAAGCCCGCGTTCCGGGCGATCGCCGCCTGGCGGACCTCGGCGGCGATCGAGGAGAGGGCGGCGATCGCCTGGAGGGTGAGGCCGACCGTGAGGCCCACGCGGTCCGGCCGGACGCCGAAGCGTCGCAGCGGCCTCATGGCGTTCTCGACGGCGGAGACGACGGCGTCGACCCGCGTGGTGACCGTGAAGAGCTCGGCGGCGGAGAACGCGGCGACCAGGCGAAGGCAGATGGTCAGGGCGGCCGCGGGTCCGAGCAGGAGCCCCTGGATCGTGAAGACGAAGGCCACGAGCAGCGTGAGGGTGACGGCTAGGCGGAGGCAGCGGCGCGGCGTGACCCGCGCCGACGCGTAGCCGAGGGCGATCACCGCGCAGACCCCGCCGAGGAGGAGGGGGGAGTGCAGGGTGAGGACCGTCGCGGCGAGGGCCAGCAGGGCGAGCAGCTTCGCGCCCGCGGGCGCGCGGTGCAGCGGGCTGGTGCCGGGTTCGTACCAGCCGCCGGTCATCCGGCCAGTTCCCGGTAGCGGCGGAGCGCGGGTCCGGGCGCGTCGTCGGCGACGACGCGCCCGGCGTCCAGGACGATGACGCGGTCGAAGCCGGTGAGGAGGTCGAGGTCGTGGGTGACCATGACGACCTGTTGGTCCAGGGTGTGCAGGAGCTCCACGAACCGGCGCTTGTTGCGCAGGTCGAGCAGGGTGGTCGGCTCGTCGCAGACCAGGACGGCCGGCTCCAGGACGAGCATCGAGCACAGGGCGAGGAGCTGCTTCTGGCCGTCGGAGAGGAGGTGGGCGGGATGGTCGGCGTATCCGCCCAGCCCGTGCTCGGCCAGGACCTCGATGGAGCGCTCCGTCCGCTCCCTCTTGGACATGCCGCTGCGGCGCAGGGAGAACGCGACGTCCTCGCCCGCCGTCGGCATCACGATCTGGCTGTCGGGGTTGGCGAACACGAACCCGACCCGCCGCCGTACGGCGCGGCCGTCGCGGGCCGGGTCGAGCCCGTCGACGAGCACGCGGCCCGCCGTCGGCCGGATCAGCCCGTTGACCGTGCGGGCCAGGGTGGACTTGCCGGAGCCGTTGGAGCCCACGAAGGCCACGCGTCTCTCCGGGACGCGGAGGTCGACCCCGGAGAGGACGACCCGGTCCCCGTACCGGTGCCCGACGCCCTCGAACTCGATCATGTGGCGGCGCCCGCCAGCCGGTTCGGCAGGGCGCGGTGGACCGTGGCCGCCACCACGGCGGCGCCCGCCACCTTGACCGCGTCGCCCGGCACGTAGACCAGGGACTGCACGGCCGCCGACCACAGGTCCCCGGTGTACAGGCCGAGGAAGGGCACGCCGACCAGGTAGTCGGCCGCCGCTCCGGCCACGCCGGCCAGCAGCAGCACCGGCAGGCTCCTGCGCTTCAGGCGTGCGACGACGAGCCCGGCGACCAGCGCGGACAGCAGCCAGCCCAGGAGGAAGCCGCCGCCGGGCCCGAAGAACGGGGCGATCCCGCCGCGTCCTCCAGACAGCAGGGGCAGCCCCATGGCGGTCAGCGCCAGGAACAGGGCGGTGGCCGCGGTGCCCCGGCGCGCGCCCAGCAGGCACGCCGCCAGGATCGGCCCGACGTTCTGCAGGACGATGGGGACGCCGGAGCTGCCGGCGTTGATGCCGGGGAAGAGGCCCAGCACCGCGATGAACGCGGCGAAGACGACCGTCGTGGCGAGGTCGGCGGGGGAGAGGGAACGCGAATCTGACAAGCTGCACTTCCACGACTGGGTGATTTCTTCCGGCTCAGGAAATTTACGCGAGCCGGTCGGCCCACCCGCCGCCGCCCTCCCCGCTCGGCCCGGGGCGCGCTGTCCGGACCGAGCGGGTGCATGGGGGCGTCAGGGAGTCGGCGCGTTGGTCGTGACGTGGTCGGTGCCGGTCCACTGGTTGCGGCCGTAGGCGTAGAGGCGGTCGCCGCCGGGGAGCTCGATCATGCGGTAGTCGGCTTCGGGAGCCGAGACGGGGTTCCAGCTGTAGCGGCTGCCGGGGTCGAGGCGGAGCAGCCGTCCCTTGTGCTCGGGCACGTGGCTGGAGCCGGAGGGCATGTAACGGGTGATGCGCTCCACGGCCCAGACCCGGCCGGCGCCGTCCACGGTCACCTGCTTCACCTGGCTGGGGGTGTCCGCGTAGTCGATCCACGCCCCGTCCTTCCAGCGCAGGATCCGGTCGATGCCGCTCTGCGGGTCCACGTGGACCCACAGGCCGTCGGATTCCGAGATCGGCGTCGCCGCATCAGGGTCCTGTGAGCCCTCGGGGTAGGGGACCGTCTGCCAGGTGGTTCCGTCCCAGGTGTGCAGGCCGTCGGTGTCGGCGTACCAGGCGCTGTCGGGGCCGGTGATCTGGGCCTTGGCGGGCCAGTCGCCCGGGAGCTTCTGCCAGGCGGTGCCGTCCCATTTCCACAGGCCGCCGTCCGTCCGGGCCAGGGCGTCGCCCTGGGAGAAGGCGCGGAGTTCACGCACACCGCCGCCGAGCGTCCCGGTGACGGTCCATGCAGAGCCGTCCCAGCGGGAGACGCGGTCGTTCTCGGCGAGCCAGACGCCGCCGGCGTTCGCCTCCAGGATGCTGGAGGTGCCGCCGACCGACGGGGTCGGCGGGGAGACCTTGGTCCACGTGGTTCCGTCCCAGCGGGCCAGGTACCTGGCATAGATCGTGAAACTCGTCGAGTAGGTGCCCGCCACCCATGCCTCGTTCGGGCCGACGACGTCGATGTCGCCGATGTCGTTCGTCTGCAGGGCGGCCACACCCGGCAGGGAGTAGCCCTTCCAGGTCGAGCCGCCGGTCCAGTGGAAGACCTCCGACGCGGTCGAGTATTTCTTCTTCGCGACCTGCCAGACCTCATGAGGGCCGACCGCCTCGGCGTCGCCCAGCCAGCTCATCTGGGTGAAGTAGACGTGCCGCCAGGTGTCCTCGGGACCGGCGTGCGCCGCCGTCGGCACCGCCACGATGGCCGCCACGGCCGCTGCCAGTCCGATGTCGCGTTTTCTCATGCGCCACACGATCCTCGGAAACGCCTGCCCGCTCATCGGACGGGATCATGAATTCGCCCGGGTTCTTGGTGATTCCGCTATGACAGTTCACGGCGTCCTGTACAGCGGGCAGGCGGAGGAGAGGTCAGGGCAGCGGATCGGCGTTGGTCGTGATGTGGCGGGTGCCGGTCCAGCCGTTGCGGCCGTAGGCGTAGAGGCGGTCGCTGCCCGGGAGCTCGATGAGGCGGTAGTCGGCCTCGGGCACCGAGAGGGGCTGCCAGCCGAGGCCGCTGGGGCTGAGGCGGAGCAGCCGGCCCTTGTACTCCGGCGCCTGGCCGCCGGAACCCGTGGGCGTGTAACGCACGATGCGATCCACGGCCCAGACGCGGCCGGCGTCGTCCACGGTCACCTGCTGCACCTGGTCGGGGGTGTCCGCGTAGTCGATCCACGCCCCGTCCTTCCAGCGCAGGATCTGCTCGAGGCCGCTCGGGAGCTTCAGGTGGATCCACAGGCCGTCGGATTCCGAGACCGACCGGACCTCGGCCGGGTCCTGCCGACCGTCGGGGTAGGGAGTGGTGTTCCAGGCGGCGCCGTTCCAGGTGTGCAGGCCGTCGGTGTCGGCGTACCAGGCGCTGTCGGGGCCGGTGATCTGGGCCTTGGCGGGCCAGCCGCCCGGGAGCTTCTGCCAGGTGGTGCCGTCCCATTTCCACAGGCCGCCGTCCGTCCGGGCCAGGGCGTCGCCCTGGGAGAAGGAACGGAGATCCCGCACGGTGCCGTCGAGCGTCCCGGTGACGGTCCATGTGGAGCCGTCCCAGCGGGAGACGCGGTCGTTCACGGCGAGCCAGACGCCGCCGGCGTTCGCCTCCAGGACGCTGGGCGGATCCGGGAGGCCGGAGGGGGTCCCGATCGGGGAGGCGGGCATGGCGATCCTGGTCCATGCGGAGCCGTCCCAGCGGGCCAGGTACTTGGTCCACCGGTAGGGGTTGATGCCAGTCATGACGGAGGTGTGCACCCACGCCTCGTCCGGACCCACGACGTCGACGTCGGTGGCCTCGGTCCCGAGGATGGACGGCAGGTCCGGCAGGGAGTGGCCCTTCCAGGTCGAGCCGCCGGTCCAGTGGAAGAGCGACGGCTGGATCGCGGCCTGTTTGTGCCCGATCTGCCAGACCTCGCGGGGACCGGCCGCCTCGAAGTCGCCCAGCGAGCTCATCGGGGTGAAGTAGACGTGCCGCCAGGCGTCCTCGGGACCGGCGTGCGCCGCCGTCGGCACTCCTACGATCGCCGCCATGACCGCGGCCAGGCCGATGTTGCGTCTTCTCATGCGCCACACGATCCACGGAACTTCCCGCCCGCTCATCGGACGGGAAGACGAATCCGTTCGGGCTCTTGGTGATTCCGTTATGACAGTCGGCCGGGCTCTGTACAGTCGGAGGAGCTGCGCGTTCGTCACGGCATGGCCGATTTCGGACAGGCCGCTCGGCGATCTTCCGTGTATGAGGGGACTGACACGAGTTTTTCCACTCCGACCGGAGGAGTCCGGATGAGCGCACCCCGCATCGAAGGGGACACCGAGGTCCGCGTGATCGAGTCGGCCGCGCCTCCCGCCCGCTACGCGCGGGGGTGGCACTGCCTCGGCCTGATCGGGCATTTCAACGACGGCGAGCCGCACGCGGTGGAGGCGTTCGGCACCAAGCTGGTGGTGTTCGCCGACGGCGGCGGCAAGCTGAACGTTCTCAACGGCTACTGCCCCCACATGGGCGGGGACCTCACCCAGGGCCAGGTGAAGGGCGATGCGGTCGCCTGCCCGTTCCACGACTGGCGCTGGAGCGGCGACGGCCGGTGCGCGGGAATTCCGTACGCGCGGCGCGTGCCGCTACGGGCGCGGACGAAGTCGTGGCCGGTGCTGGAGCGCAACGGCCAGCTCTACGTCTGGCACGATCCACAGGGCAACCCGCCTCCGCCGGAGGTGACGATCCCGGTGATCGAGCAGTACGGCTCTCCGGAGTGGACGTCGTTCACGTGGAACCGGATGCTGATCGAGGGATCGCACTGCCGGGAGATCGTCGACAACGTCGTGGACATGGCCCACTTCTTCTATATCCACTACTCGTTCCCGACGTTCTTCAGGAACGTCTTCGAGGGCCACACCGCCTGGCAGTACATGAACGGCCAGTCCCGCCCCGACGTGGACCTGGGCACCAACTACACCGGCGAGGCGACGCGCAACGAGTCCCAGGCCGCCTACTACGGCCCGTCCTACATGATCAACCCGATGAGGACGATCGGGGGCGGGCTCACGATCGAGACGGTCCTCATCAACTGCCACTACCCCGTGTCGCCGACCAGCTTCATGCTCCAGTGGGGCGTGATGGTGAAGAAGATCGACGGCATGGGCGAGCAGGACGCCGAGCAGTTCGCGCTCGCCTTCGCCTCGGGCGTGGAGACGGGCTTCCTGCAGGACGTGGAGATCTGGCGGAACAAGACCAAGATCGACAATCCGCTGCTCTGCGAGGAGGACGGCCCGGTCTACCAGCTCCGCCGCTGGTACGAGCAGTTCTACGTCGATGTCGAGGACGTCACCCCCGAGATGACCAACCGGTTCGAGTTCGAGATCGACACCGCGCAGGCCCGGGAGTACTGGCGGAAGGAGGTCGAGGAGAACCTGGCCGCCGGCCGCGTCATCGGCGACGTCGACCTCCAGGCCCCGATCCGAGCCTGACCGGGGAGGCCCGGTCCGCACGGCGTGCGGACCGGGCGGGAAAGGAAGGTCTCGCGGACGGGTCGGCGCCCGCGGGACCCGCCGGTCAGCGGCAGGCCAGGCCGGACTTGTGGAGGCGGCCGTTCCATTCGGGGCCGTGGTAGCGGCTGGCCTCGGCGTCGGAGTAGAGGGCGTGGACGCTGATGCACAGGCCCCTGCCCTTCCAGCGGCCGTTGACCTTGACCGGGCCCGCGTAGCGGCGGAAGTTGCCCTGGTCGCGGTCGACGTTGTTCTTCTGGCGGTCCTCGGCCCAGCGGGAGTTCATGATCTCCAGGTACATCGGGACCTTGGCGTTGTAGCGGGCCTTGCCGGGCCGCTTCACCATGACCGCGCAGTTCCAACCGGACTTGGGGTTGTAGTACAGCTTGATGTCGCTGCGGTAGTAGGTCTTCCCCGTCAGCATGTCCTTCAGCGGGACCGGGATGGTCTTCACGAGATTGCCCGCGCATCCGTACCCGCCCGCCTGGGCCGCCGGCGCGACGGCGGCGCTGACGCCGAGCACCGAGGCGGCCGCGGCGAACACCGCGGCAGTGCGTTTGAGCATTGAATCTCCTCTGTTCCTATGGAGTGGGCGATTCTTCCATCAAGATCGCGATCTTGCCAGTGCTCCGGCGCCCCGGATCGCGGAGATCACGTTCCGTCGCCTCGGACGAGGGTGATCTGAGGCTGGCTCACGATGCCCAGATCCAGCGTCAGGATGACGCTGTCGGTGCTCCTGGTGCCGACCAGGGCACGGAGCCTCACCTGGTCGCCGGTGTCCAGATCGCTCTCCCGGCCGTAGCCGAGGAAGCCGCCGAAGGCTCCCGTGAGGCCTTCGCCCGACTGGGCGGTCAGGGAGGGGCGGATCCGGACCGGATTCTCGTGGAGGTTGCGGACGGTGAGGGTGGCGAGCCAGGTCGGCCCCTGATGCCGCCAGCCCTGCGGGGCGTCCTCGTCGGCGGGGACGTGGTGCTCCAGGCCGTGGTAGGTGATCTCCCACGTCTTCCAGAAGCGCCTGGTCCGGCCCAGGGACAGACTGAGCTCGGTATTGTCCACGGCCGGGCCGGTGAGGCCCGCGTTCGGTTCGGCGGAACCCGTCACGACGGACGCCGGGGAGGCCGGGGTCGTGGCGACCGGGGACTCCCGGGACTCCGTTCCCGAACCGCAGGCCGTGAGAAGCGCGAGAGGAAGCAGAACCCGGGCGGCACATCGTACGGTGAAGGACACGGCCGGAGTCTAAGGCTGCGTTCGGTTTGATTCCGTGGCCGAAATTGAATATTTCATGGCGTTTTGCACTGGAGATGATCATCATTTGAGTCCATGCGATCTCTCCGCTTTCCGGCACTTCTCGGTTGTGCGGCCCTCTCCGCCGCGATCCTCGGCCTCCCGGTCACCACTGCACAGGCCCGAGAGGCCGCGGACGGAACGGTCCGCTTCTCCTTGGAGGCCGAGGATCAGCCCCGCGCCCGGCGTCCCGAGCTCGCGAAAGTCAAGGAGAAGGCCGAAGCGAACGGCGTCTCCCTCGGCAGGCAGCTCAAGAACGAGTTCGGCAGGATCAAGAAGGCGTCCGGATCCGATTACCCGGACGTCGAGATCGACGGAATCCATGCAATGAGGTTCGCTGATTTTGAGTTGATCTCCCAGAATAAGGGCCTGACCCTGGAAAAGGTCGTCGAGGAGTACGGGTGGGAGGATCGGTTCACCGAACTGGCCCGCTACATTTACGAGAAATACCCGGATACGTACGCCGGCTACGCGATCCGCGAGGTCGACGGCACTCGCCGCGGATGGGTCGCGTTCAAAGGCGATGTCCCGCAGGACGTGGTCGAGGAGGCCAAGAAGGTACCGGCTCCGATCGACTTCGAGGGACGTAAGGGCTACAGCGACAAAGAGGTGCAGGCCGAAGTCGAGAAGGCGGCCGCCAGCCTTGAGGACGGGGACGGGACGCATGAGGTCTCAGCCGATCCGTTCACCGGTGAGGTGCAGGTGAACACCGAGGCGGCCGTCGAGGACCACGACGAATGGCTGAGGGGAGGCGGCTACCTCGATAAGGACATGTCCACCCAGTGCACGGCCGGGTTCAACATCGAGAAGGACGGCGTGTACAGCCCCATGACCGCCGGGCACTGCATTCCGGTCGGACTCGGGACCGGCTATCCGTTGACCTACCAGCTCCACGGCGGGGATGGCGGTTCCACGACAATTGTCTACTCCAAGCTCCGTCATGTAGGTGCATATGGTGACTTCTCGAGATTTGGACCAGGCAAGATGAAAGCCACCGACACCTTCTATGAGAACTGGAGCACTAAGAGCTCATAACAAAATGCTTCTATCTCGCGACAACAGGTGACAGCCTGCTGTGTGGTGGGTGCGTGAAGAAGGGCGAGCAACCCCCGTGGATCGTCTCCGACGGACTGTGGGAGCGGATCGAGCCGCTGCTGCCGAAGGTCGAGCGGCGCAGGTATCACCCTGGTCGGCGGCGGTTGGACGACCGCAAGGTGCTGTGCGGGATCCTGTTCGTGCTGCATACCGGGATCCGGTGGGAGTTCCTGCCCCGTGAGCTGGGCTTCGGGTCGGGCATGACGTGCTGGCGCAGGCTGCGGGACTGGCACGAGGCCGGCGTGTGGGACGCCCTGCACCAGGCCCTGCTGGTGGAGCTGCACACCGCGAGACAGCTGGACTGGTCGCGGGCGGTGATCGACAGCTCCCACGTCAGAGCGCTCAAGGGCGGCCCAAAACCGGCCGGAGCCCGGTCGACCGAGGACGAGCGGGCTCCAAACACCACGTCTTGACCGACGGGAGCGGCATCCCGCTCGCTGTGTCGCTGACCGGCGGCAACCGCAACGATGTCACCCAGCTCGTCCCGCTGCTGGACCGAGTCCAGCCGGTGCGCGGCCGAGTGGGCAGGCCCCGCCGACGGCCGGAGAAGCTGCTGGCCGACCGGGGCTACGACCACGACAAGTACCGGCGCCTGTTGTGGCAGCGTGGGATCAAGCCCGTCATCGCCCGCCGCGGCACCCCGCACGGATCCGGGCTGGGCGCCCAGCGCTACGTCGTGGAGCGCACGATCGGGCTGCTGCACTGGTTCCGCAGGTTGCGCATCCGCTGGGAGATCCGCGACGACATCCACGAGGCCTTCCTACTCCTGGCTGCAGCCTTGATCTGCTGGCGGCGCCTCGCTCGCACTTTGTTAGGACCTCTAAGCGGTACGTCACCCGCGTCATTCCCGCGAGCGAGGTCTACCCGGGCCGTGCGATCTATAAGTTCGGCACCGTGACGGGCACCGGCTGCACGGCCATCCGCAGGGTCAATGTCGCCGTCACCACCGCCGCGGGCACGGCCTCTCGGCTGATGTCGATGGAGACCGAGATCACGGAGGGAGGCGACAGCGGCGGTCCGTGGTTCGTCGGAGGCGAAGCGATGGGCATCACCAAGGGCGGCTATTTCGAAGGCGGAGGCCGTCGTGACCTTGTCTCTCAGGCGCACCTCGTGCCGAGCGCCCTCAACGGCTGGAGGATCCGCGTTCACTGAGTCTGCAGCTCGCAGCGTGATTTAACCGCAAGAAGAGCTGTCCGGAATCAGCGGGGCAGATCACTTCACCTACGACCTGTGCGGTCCGCCGCCCATGGTCGACGCCGTCATGCGGTCGGCCACCACCGCGGGCGTCCCGCCCGACCGCGTCTTCCGCGAACGCTTTCTGCCCGGCTGAGGACCCTCCGGCCGGGCGGAACCCCCGCCCGGCCGCGTCCCGGCTCAGGTCACGCAGAACTCGTTGCCCTGCGGGTCCTGCATGACCCACCAGTGCCCCGCCGGCCCCTGGTTCACCTCCCGGACGCGGGTCGCTCCCAGCTTCTCCAGCCGGTCCACCAGGTTGTCGCGGTCACCGGGCTCACTGTGGACGTCCACGTGGAGACGGTTTTTGATGGTCTTGGATTCGGGAACGGCGTGGAAGAGGATCCGCCTGCCGTGGCCGACGCCGCTGGTCTCGTCGAACGGGTCGTCGGGGTGCCGGACGGCGGCGTACCCGCGGAAGAGCTTGCGTCCGCGATGCTCGACGACCGCGTCCTCTCCCAGATGCCCGGCGGCCAGGAGCCGCTCGATGAGCGGCTCGGGGTTCTCCACCTCGTAGTCCAGGGCGGCGGCCCAGAAGTCCGCGAGGGCCGGCGCGTCCGTGCTGTCGATGACCAGCTTCCAGTTCAGTGCCATGTAACCCTTTATAGCGGTTACAAGCCCTCCATGGCGAACCGAAACGATCAGGAGACGTGACGGCGGGTTCACAGCAGATGGTCGGCGACCTTCAACGGTCATGCCGAACAAGAGGCCGAACCAGGAAGGGGCGAGCAGGCGGTCCGACCTGTGGCTGTAGCCTTCGGTCTCGGCCAGGAGCTCCTCGGCGTTCTCCGGCTGCCGCCGGGCGATGAGAGCACGTGCGCTGTCGGCCGCGTTGCGGAAGGCGTCGCGGCGACGCGTCACGCCGTACAGGCGCATCAGGGAGAACAGCGCGTCGAGGCGGCGCTCGATGTCCTGAGGGCCGGCGGGGTCATGGCCCGCCGCGACCACGGCTTCGAAGGCCTCCACCGCTCCGGAGACGTCTCCGGTTTCGACGCGGCACTGCGCGAGGAAGTACGTGGCGATCGTCGCTTCCGGCTCGCCGCGCGCGGCGAAGCAGCCGCCCGCCTCCGCCAGGTGCCCTGCGGCGTCGCCGTACCTGCCCGCGAGGAAGAGCACCTGGCCGAGCCGGAACGACAGATCGTGCTTCAGGTAGGGGTCGGCGGTACCCCGCCGGGTCTCGTCCAGGAGGTCTGCGGCCTGGGTGGGCCCTCCGCTCCCGAAGCTGTCCCCAGCCCCAAAGTAGCTGGGTGAGTGATCACGATCGCGGTTCGTGATCGTCTCGGAGGGGTGAAAGCGGCTGGGCGGGTGCGGGTGGTGCTTGATCGTGTTGGTGTCGGAGACGGTCAGGTGGAGGGCGGGGTTCGGGTGCGTCGGGAGTGGGAGCCGGAGGAGCTGGTCGGGGCGTGGACGCTGCTGGACGGTGACTGGGATCTGGTGGGGAACAAGTCGGGGGCGACGCGTCTGGGTTTCGGGTTGCTGTTGAAGTTCTTCGAGTTGGAGGGCCGGTTCCCGCGGCATGCGGGTGAGGTGCCGAAGGCCGCGGTGGACTATGTGGCCGGGCAGGTGAAGGTCGATCCGGGGCTGTTCGCGGAGTACAGGTGGTCGGGGTCGACGATCGAGTACCACCGGGCGCAGGTGCGCCAGGCGCTGGGGTTCCGGGAGGCGACTCGGGCGGATGAGGACGTGCTGGCGGAGTGGCTGGCGGAGAAGATCTGCCCGATGGTGTTCACGGACGAGGGGCTGTGGGCGGAGGTGCTGGGGCAGTGCCGGAGCTCGAGGATCGAGCCTCCGGGCCGGGTGGAGCGGATCGTGGGGGCGGGGAGGGCGCGGTTCGAGCGGGAGTTCTGCACGCAGGTGCTGAAGTCGAGGAGGTCGCGAAGCGCGGGCACGAGGACGAACCGGGCCGTGTGGTACTTCGGGGCGACCTTCCCGCCCCTCGTGCGGCACGGCGAGGGCGCCATCGCCCCGCAGTTCGGGCAGTCGTAGCGCTCGACCGCCGCGGCGGCCTCATCCGGCGTCATCTCTACGGGGCCTGAGTCTCACAGAACCCCCTCGCATAACAGGGAGGTTCTGCGAGGAATTCTGCGATTTGCGACCTGCGGGAACTCGCCCGTTCGGCGGCGGTCGGGTGGTCTCGCAGAACTGGTCATTTGTGAGAGTCCTCTTGCCTGCGGCGACGGTGGGCTGCGACGCGTGCGCGTGATGCGCAAGTGGTGGAGCAGTAGCGGCGGGGGCTTCCGGGGCCGGTGCCGAGGTAGAAGTTCCGGCAGTTCGAGGCCTGGCATGCGCCCCAGGTGATGCGCCCGTGTTCGCTGAGGATCTGGGCGAGGGCCAGGGCGCTGGAGGCGAGGAACCAGTTGCCCCATCCGGCGTCGTCGCCGTGATCGGTGTGGAGGTGCCAGGTGTGGCCGTCGTGGCGGGTGAGCCGCGGTGCGGCTGCGTGCTCGGCGAGCAGGCTGTTGAGCATGAGCGCGGCTCGGTCGAGGTCCGTCTCGGCGAGGATCTCGCACATCCCGGTGGCGGCGTCCTTCAGTTCTTGGGCGCCGGTGTCGGAGAACGCGGCCTCGGTCAGGTCGTCGGGCCCCTCGCCGTGATGGGCGAGGAGTTTCGCGAGTGCCGCCCTGGACAGGTCCGGGTCGGTTCGTACAGCGCTTGCGATGTCGATCAGGCGCTGGGCGGGCTGGAATCCCTGCCGGGTCATGACGTTCCTCTGCTCTCGGGCTGAAGGCGTCCGCTTCACCCTCATAGTGTAACGTCTTATTTGAATAAGCCGTTACTCACTGGGGAATGGGTGTGTCCGGGCATAAGGGTGTGGGGCTCTACATGGCGAGCGCGTTCTGTGCCCGGATGGCCGAGGAGGGCATGGCGGTCGCCGTCGTGATGCTGGCGGCCCACCGTCTAGGTCTAGGCGGTGCGGCGCAGGGGGCCTTCATCCTGGCGGCGTGGATGGCGCCGCATGTCCTGGCGGCTCCTGTGACAGGCGCCTTGGCGGCCCGGGCTCGGCGTCCCCGGCTGTTCTACGCGTGTGCTCTGGCGGGTTTTGCCGTGGCCATCGCCGTCCTGGCGGCGGGCGTCGGGCGCTTGCCGATGCCCACCGTGCTGCTGATCGCGGCGGCGGGTGGCTGCTGTGGCCCGGTGGTCTCCGGCGGCCTGTCGAGCCTCCTCTCGTTGATCAGCGGCCCCGGCCCGGAGCGTGACCGCGCGTATTCACTGGATGCCTCGGTGTACAACGGCGCCGCTGTCGCGGGCCCGGCGACGGCCGGGCTGGCCGCGGCGGCGGTGGGTCCCGGAGCGGCGGTGGCGGTCCTGGCCGCAGCGGCGGCCGCCGCCGCCGCGCTCGTCTGCCTGCTGCCGCTGAATAACAGACCGGCCGAGCGGGCGGCATCCAGCGGCATAGGGCGCGACCTGGTCGCCGGGTTCATGGCCGTGTGGCGCAACAGGGAACTGCGGGCGATCACCACGGCTACCTGTCTGGCCTTCGCCGGCATCGGGGCCTTGACCACGACCGCTGTCCTGCTCGCCGACAGCCAGGGACAACCCGGCGGGGGCGGCTGGCTGATGACGGCGTTCGCCATCGGAGCCCTGGCTGGCTCCCTCACGCTCGCCCGCCTGCGGCCCGCGGCATCCCCGGTCCTCCTCGCCGTGACCGGCATGGCCGGAACAGGTTTCGCCCTGGCCGCGGCAACCCTTGCCCCGGCCCTCCCGCTCTGCGCCACCGCTTTCGCCGTGGCCGGAGTGTTCGACGGCCTCCTGCTGACAGCCACCCTGCGCCTGCGCGCCGACCATGCGCCCCGGGAGCAGCGGACCCAGGTGTTCACGATCGGAGCCGGGCTGAAGATCTCGGCGGCCGCGCTCGGTGCCGCGCTCGTCGGGCTGGCCAGCTCATATTCCGCTTCGCAGGATCTGGCTGCCATCGCGATCCTGCAACTCGTTGCAGCCGTGGTCTACCTCTGCATGCGGCGACGCCGGGGCTCGGGGGCGATGATCCGGTCCGCTTTCCCTCGGTCGACGGCCCACAGTCTTCAGCGGACGGCCCGCGAGGAGGATTAAGTACAGGAATCAGCGATAAGGCGGCGATGGCCGGCCCGGGGACGTCCGTCCCATGCGCGCGCACGCGTTGAGTGCGTCCAACCCGACACCCACGAGAGACTGACTCCACCCCGGAGGGCAATCCCTACTTTGGGGCCGGGGCCACGTTCGGGAGCGGAGGGCCGGGTGAGCCGGCCGTCGTCCATGAGCTCCCACGCCCACTCGACGGCTTCCGCCACATCGCGCTCCAGGAGGGAGACGGTCGGCTCCGTCCGCGCGGGGGCCTGCCGGGCGGCCCGCCGAAGCATCGCGCCGAGCGGCCTGATGAACGGAAGGCACGGGTCGAGTTCGGCGATGTCCGCGGGGAAAGGCTCCTCGGGCTCTGAGTCGAAGGGTCGCCGGTTTCTCCTACCTCCGAAGTCGACCTGTATCCGGGTGCGCCGCCCGTCGTGCCTACGGTCGAGGCACTGCGCACCGTCGTCGGTCCGCCGACCGGTGAGACGGCTCAGTGGGCCGCGGCCTTGGCGAAGAGGGCGAGCGCGATGAGGGCGAGGACGATGCTCATGATGAGGAAGGCGAGCTCGCGATTGGTCAATGTTTTCTCAGTCTCCCTTGTTGTGCCAGTCCCACCAGTCACCGGATACATCTGTTTTGAAGGGCTCTGATATATAGCCTCCGCCAGGCCCGACATCGCGTCTCTGCTGGAGGTTGCGCATGGCCGTTTCGGCGGAGCTCCACATGTTGTTCATGTCGATGGCCGCATAGCTGGCCGTCGCCGCGAGTGACAGAAGGGCGGCTCCGATGACGACCGGAGCAGCGGGTTCCGTTCCGATTCCAGGATGGCGATCGCGGTCTCCACGACCAAGGCCACGATGTACGTGCGAGACGATTCGACGTTGGTCTTGACCTGCTCGAGGAGGTCCTTGACCTCCACGGCGTTCGCGACGAACTTGTCCAGGGTGTTGGAGGCGAAAACGTTTCTCCATTCCACGTATCCACCTTGCCGTAGTTGTCCGCGACGCGGTCCACGGCTCCACTGAGTTTCCCCAAATTCACGCCTATCCACCAGGCGTAATCGGCTACGAAGGCATCGTAGCCCGCCCCGAAATCACGGCCGAACTCGGTGAACACCACCGCCCGGCGCTCGGCTGTCTTGAGGCGGTATGAGGGGGAGTTCCAGACTTCTACTTGATCCTGAATCTTACTCGCATGGCGGCGGAGGAACTTCCTCTCCGGTGCGTCCAGGGTCCGGCCCCCACCCACTTCGCTGACCTGGGCATCGAACGGGTCCTGACCGACAACGCCTGGACCTACCGCAAATCCACCGCTTGGCGCCCAGGCCGGCCTGGGCGCCACCGGCAAACGCACCCGCCCCTGCACCCGCGTCAACAACCGCGCGCCCTGAATGATCGGGTCTCGTCCATAAGTACTTTACTACGTAAAGGCGTCGGGTGGATAAACCCCACAAGACCAATCCTAATAAGGACTAAAGACTCAACTACCCAAAAAGCCTGCCAGGCCGGCGCGCCGTGAGTTCCCTGGTCGGCGCGTCCCGCGACGTGCGTTGTTCCGCCCTGGTGTGATGGACGTGCCGGTTCTCCGCGTCCTTTCCTTTCGAATCCGTGAAGTGGGTGTTCTCGTATGTCCTCTCGTCGGGCGCATGTCGCGATGGTCGGTATTCCCGCGGTCAGCCATGTGCTGCCGAGTCTGGAGGTCATCCGGGCGCTGGTGGGACGGGGCCACCGGGTGACGTACGCCAACGATCCGGCGGTGGCCGGCCTGGTGGCGTCCACGGGTGCGGAGCTCGTGCCCTGCGCGTCGTCGCTGCCGGTGGCCGATCACGACTGGCCGGTGGATCCCGTCGAGGCGGTGGGCGTCTTCCTGGACGACGCGATGCGGATGCTGCCGCAGCTGCGGTCCTTCTATGAGGAGGATCCGGCTGATGTGTACCTGTATGACATCGGGGCGTACGCGGCGCGGGCGCTGGCGGAGTCGCAGGGGCGGCCGGTGGTGCAGTTGTCTCCGACGATCGTGGCCTGGGAGGGCTCGGATGACGATCTCGGCGCTGAGGTCTGGGCGTTGCCCGGGATGGCGGAGCTTCGGGCGAAGTTCTCGGCCTGGTTGGCGGAGTGCGGTGCGTCGACCACGGACATGGCGGTGTTCTCGCGGCATCCGGCGCGGACGGTGGCGTTGGTTCCCAGTGTGATGCAGCCGTGTCTGGACCGGGTGGATACGGGGTCGGTGACGTTCGTGGGTCTGTGTCCGGGGGATCGCGGTGATCAGGGCGGCTGGGAGCGTCCGGCGGGTGCGGAGAGGGTGCTGCTGGTGTCGTTGGGGACGGCGTATACGCGGCGGCCGGAGTTCTATCGCCGGTGTGTGGCTGCTTTCGGGGGGTTGTCGGGGTGGCATGTGGTGCTGCAGATCGGGGTGCACACCGATCCGGCCGAGTTGGGTGAGGTTCCTTCGAATGTCGAGGTGCGGTCGTGGGTTCCGCAGCTGGCGATTTTGGAGGAGGCGGATGTGTTCGTGACGCATGCGGGGATGGGCGGCAGCAGTGAGGGGTTGCTCACCGGTACTCCGATGGTGGCGGTTCCGCAGGCGGTCGACCAGTTCATGAACGCCGAGCGTCTGGTGGAGCTGGGGGTGGCGCGGCGGTTCGACACGGCGGAGGTGACGGCGGACGGGCTGCGTTCGGCGGTGTTGGAGCTGGCCGGTGATCCGGTGGTGGCGTGTCGGGCGGCGGAGTTGCGTGCGCAGGTGCGTGCCGAGGGTGGTGTGGGTCGTGCGGTCGAGGTGATCGAGTCCGTGTTGTCTTGATCGTGGGGTGTGGTCTTCAGGGGCGGAAGAGGCGCCAGAAGGCGAGGGCGACGGTGTGGGGGTGGCGGTCGGGGGTGTGGGTGAGCCAGTGGGTGATGACGCCGGTGAGGGCGCCGGCGAGGTAGGCGGCGTGGGTGTCGGCGGGGACGTCGGGGTGGCCGGGTGGGCGGTGGCCTTGGGCGAAGCGGGTGGCGAGTTCGGTGGTGAGGCCGGTGTGGAGGCGGGCGGTGAGGCGGGGGCTGCCTTGGGGGCCGAGCATGCGCTGGTAGAGGGGGGCGCCGGCGGCGACGTTGTCGAAGAGTTCGAGGAGGGGTGGGGGTGCCTGGTCGCGGGGGGCGTCCAGGGGGCAGAGGGCGGCGGTGCGGGCGAGGCGGGTGAGGGCTTCTTCCATGGCGTCGGTGAGGAGGGTGTCGAGGTCGGGGTAGTGCTGGTAGACGGTGGCGCGGTTGATCTCGGCGTGGCGGGCGACGGCGGCCATGGTGAGGGTGGCGGGGTCTTGGTGGGCGGCGAGGTGAAGGATCGCGGTGCGCAGGCGGGTTCGGGTGCGTTGGGCGCGTGGGTCGTCGAGGTTCACGGGGGGATTCTAGGGGCGGAGCCCGGACTGAACAACACGTGTTGCTTAAACGACGGTTGTTGTTTAGTCTGCGGGCATGCGTATCGAGATCTGGGCGGACGTGGTCTGCCCGTGGGCCTACATCGGCAAGCGGCGCCTGGAGCGCGCCCTGGCGGGGGAGGGCGCCGAGGTGGTGTGGCGCCCGTACCGCATCGACCCTTCGGCCCCGGCGGAGTCCGTTCCCCTGGAGGACGCGCTGGCGGAGCCGGGGGCCGAGGAGATGCTGTCGGCGTGCGCGCCGGGTCTCACGCCGCAGGACAACCGGGACCGGGTGGCGCTGATCGCCGCCGAGGAGGGGCTGGGTCCGTCGTGGGGCGCCGCGTGGCGCGCGGACACCGCGGACGCGCACCGGTTGATCGCCCTGGCGTTCGAGGAGGGCGGTGCGGAGCTGCAGGACGCCGTCGTCGAGGGTGTGCTGCGGGCGCATTTCGTGGAGGCGCGGAACATCGGTTCCGGGGAGGTCCTGGCGGACGTCGCGCGGGAGGCAGGGTTCTCTGCGGGGCCGCGGCTGCTGGAGGCGGGCGCGGGGGGCGAGCTCGTGCGGGAGTTGCTGCTGACCGGTAAGGCGATGGGCGTCAAGACGTCGCCGACGTTCGTGGTGCGGGGCCGTGCGCTGGCCGGGGCGCAGTCTTCGGAGGCGATCGTGGAGTTCGTCCGGTATGCGGAGCGCCAGGAGGTGCGGGAGCTGCCGGAGGAGGTCGAGCGGTTGCGGCGCGCGGAGTCGCTGCTGGAGCTGCGCGACCCGCTGGGGGCGCTGGTCCTGCTGCGTCCCCTGCTGGAGTCCCAGGGCGAGGACCGGGGCGTGCGGTCGCTGGCCGCCCGCGCCTACTTCGCGTCGGCGCAGCTGGGCCGGGCGACGCGGGAGCTGGAGCGGCTGGTGGCGGAGAATCCGGATGACTCCTATGCGCGTCATCTGCTCGGCCGTACGCTGCAGCGCCGGGGGCTGGACGGGGAGGCGGCGGCTCATCTGTCGCTGGCGTCGGTCATGACGCCCGGCTATACGGGGTGAGGTCCGCGGGTCAACTGGGGGCTGGGCGTCCGGCGGTTCGGGGGGCGCCGTCCAGGTAGGCGAGCACCGCCCGTACGCGGCGGTGGCCGGAGTCGTCGGGCGCCAGGCCGAGCTTGGCGAAGATGTTGCCGATGTGCTTGTGGACGGCGTTGTCGGAGATCCGCATCCGTTCGGCGATGGTGGTGTTGTCGTGGCCCTGGGCCATGAGGGCGAGCGCCTCCCGTTCGCGGGGGGTGAGGGTGTCCAGGGGGTCGTCGGTGCGGCGGGCGAGGAGCTGGGCGACCACTTCGGGATCCATGGCGGTGCCGCCGGCCGCGACGCGGCGCAGGGCGTCGATGAATTCGGACACCCGGCCGATGCGGTCCTTGAGGAGGTAGCCGATGCCGCCGCGGCCGTCGGAGAGGAGTTCGCCGGCGTATTCGCGTTCGACGTACTGCGACAGCACCAGGATCGGCAGGGCGCCGTGCTCGCGGCGGGCGCGCAGCGCGGCGTGGATTCCCTCGTCGCGGAACGTCGGCGGCAGCCGCACGTCGACGATGGCGATGTCGGGGCGGTGTGCGGCGACGGCGTCGAGGAACGCCTCGCCGTCGCCGGTGACCGCGGCGACTTCGCAGCCTTTCGCGGCCAGGAGCAGTTCTAGGCCGCTGGACAGCAGGACGTTGTCCTCGGCGATCACGACCCGCACGGGTCCTCCTTGGGCGATCGTCATGCGCACGGTATCCGGATGGCGAGCGTGGTGGGGCCGCCCGGCGGGCTGTCGAGGCGGACGGTGCCGTCCAGGGCGGCGATCCGGCGGCGTATCCCGGCGATGCCGGTGCCGTGCGTTTCGTCGGCGCCGCCTTTTCCGTCGTCGGTGACGGTGATGGAGAGCATGTCACGGGCGCGTTCGACCCGCAGGGCCGCCCGTGTGGCGGCGGCGTGCTTGGTCACGTTCGTCAGTGCCTCGGCGATCACGTGGTAGGCGACGGCCTCCACGGTCGCCGGGAGCGTGCCCAGGTCGGCGAGTTCGATGTGGACGGGTACGCCCGAGCGGGCGGCCAGTGCCGCCAGTGCCCCGTCGAGCCCGCGGTCGGCGAGGATCGGCGGGGAGATCGTCTGGAGTACCGCGCGGAGTTCGACCATGGCCTCCTCCGCGGTCTCGTGGGCCTGTTCGAGCAGTGCCGCCACCGTGTCCTGGCCGTCGGTGAGCGTTTCCCGGGCCAGGCCCAGCTGCATGGCGATGGCCACCAGGCGCGCCTGTGTTCCGTCGTGCAGGTCGCGTTCGATCCGCTGGAGTTCCGTGCCGTGGGCGTCGACCACGCCGACCCGGCTCCGGGTCAGCACGTCGACGCGTTCGGTGAGCCGGTCGTGGGCCGATGGCGCGAGTGCCGCCAGGCACATCCGCGCGTGCAGGCGTGCCAGTGCCGGGAGCACCCATAGGGCCATCGCGCCGAGGACGGCGATCTGGGCGGAGCCTCCGAGGATCGCGGTCGTCCAGTCGTTGACGTGGACGTCGAGGACGGAGAACAGGGTGGGGCGCGTGTCGGGAGTGAACGCCCACCAGGACAGCAGGACCACCGCGGCGGCCAGGATGTTGCCCAGGCATATCAGGGCGGCCAGGCCGAGCGGGAGTCCGACGGCGATGTGCGCGAGTGCCCAGGCCGGGTTCCGCCATCGCGGGCGCCGCCCGTCGGCCGGGACGCCGAGCAGTCTGCCGGCCCGCCGGTGGTGCAGGTCGGCCCATCTGCGTGCCGTGGACGGGGCGAGCAGTACCGGCAGTGCGAGCACGCTGGCCACGGCGGTGGCCAGTGTGCTCAGCAGGTAGGCCGAGCCGGAGATCGCCCGGTCGCGCATGCGTGCCTCCTTTCGACGTCTGTAGGGAGATCATTGTCCGGTATGGGGTTCCTGTGGGGCACTACAGCGGGCTGTAGGAAGGTGCGTGCGGCCGGCTGTATCGTGCCGAACGTCCGGGCGAAATAGCGTCCTCGGCCATGAAACCGACATCTGTGTGGGTCCGTAGGCGCCTGGTCCCGGCCGGCCTCGCCCTGATCGCCCTGTCCGCCGCCGTCGTGCCTTTGGCCACCGCCGACGGGGACCCTCCTCCGCGGCTCGTCTGGGGGTCCTGCGTCCAGGGCTCCGACGACGCCTCGGGCAGGGAGCTCGAGGAGGCGGGCGCGCAGTGCGCGGAGCTCACCGTCCCGCTGGACCACTCCAAGCCAGGGGGCCGCACCATCGAGCTCGCGCTGTCCCGCCTGCCCGCCGCCGACCGCGCCCATCGCATCGGCGCCCTGGTCCTCAACAGCGGCGGTCCCGGCGAGCCCACGCTGGACATGCCCCTGCGGGTGCGCGCGGCCATGAAGGACGTCGGCGCCCGGTACGACCTCATCGGCCTGGATCCGCGCTTCGTCGGGCGCAGCACGCCGCTCGACTGCGGCTGGCCCATCGGGCTGTGGCTGCGTTCGGCTGGTTCGACCCGCGCCCGGTTCGACCACCAGGTGGCGGTGCAGCGCGACCTGGCCGAGCGGTGCGCCCGGCGGCACGCCGATGTGCTCCCGTACGCCAACACGCGCGACACCGCTCGGGACGTCGACCTCGTGCGCCGTGCCTTGGGGGAGCGGCGGATCTCCTTCCTCGGCTACTCCTACGGCGGTTACCTGGGCGCGGTCTACGCCCAGATGTTCCCCGGCCGCACCGACCGCGTCGTCCTGGACAGCCCCGGCGATCCGGAGAAGTGGGGCTCCAGGGCGATGCAGGGCACCGAAGAGGAGGCGGAACGCGCGCTGCGCGGCTGGGCCTCCTGGGCCGCCGAACGCCACGGCGCCTACGGCCTCGGTGCGACCCGCGGGCGTGTGCTGGACACCGTGAACGCGATCGTCGACGCCGCGGAGGACCGTCCGCTGCGCGTCGGATCGCATGAGGTGGACGAACAGGTGGTCCCCTATCTTCTGTCGACCGGCCCCGGTGACGACCGTCCTGCGGCCCGTGCGGCGTTCGCCTCCACTGTTCGCACTCTGAACGAGGCCGCGCACCGCCGTCCGGCCGTCCCCGGGCCTGAGCTCGACGGGCTCCTCACGTTCGTCCTGACCGGTGCGGGTTCCCCGCTCGCCGGTCCGACCGCCGCGATCACCTGCGGCGACCGTGCCGCGCCGCGCGACCCCGAGACCTACTGGAACGACGTGCAGCGCAGCCGGGCGCGCCACCCTCTCTTCGGCCCGTTGAAGAACAACATCTGGCCTTGCGCGTTCTGGCCGGGGCAGCCGCGTGAGCTGCCCACGCGCATCGCCAGCTCCGTCCCCGCACTGATCGTGTCCGCTACCGGTGACACCGCCACCACCTACGAGGGCGGCAAGGCCATGCACCGGGCGCTGACCGGTTCACGCCTGCTCACTCTGCGCGGCGCCACCGCCCACGGGATCTACGGCGAGTACGGCAACGCTTGCGTGGACGCCGAGGTCAACGCCTACCTGGCCACCGGTGCCCTTCCCACCGCCGACCGGGACTGCCGTTCTTGATCTGCCTGCTCGGGGACGGCCTGGCGCGGGGGAGCCGCGTCTGATCGCGCGGTCGCCGGGCCCCTCGACGGTCAGCGCGGTCAGCGCGGTGAGCCGGGCGGGGCGCACGGGTCGCGAACCCGGCCGAGGGGGGCGACGGCCGCTCAGTCGTCGTTCCAGGGGCGGTCGGGGCGTTCACCGCGGCAGCGCCAGCTCGTGACGAACAGCGCCACCTGCCCGCCGGGGTTCCACTGCTGCCCGCCGGCCGGCAGTTGGGAGGCGACCCTGCCGGTGGCGGGACCCTCCTGGCAGACGACCTGGTGGCCGTACCCGGCGGCGGCGAGCGCGGCGGCTGCCTCGTTCACCGACATGCCGACGACGTGAGGCACGGCGGGGGTCGCGGGCGCCGGTGGGGGCGCGGGGGCGGCGGGCGGAGAGGCGGGGGCCGGAGGGGAGGTGGGCGTCGTGGCGGGGCGGGTCTTGCTCGGTGCGGGGGAGGGCTCGGTGGGGGTCGCCGAGACGGTCGTCGGGCGGGGCGCCGCGCTGACCGGCTTGGAGGAGATGTGCGGTTGCGTCGTGCCCTGCTGCGGGGCGGCGGACGCCGAGGAGGGCACGACGACCAGGGCGGTCTCGCGGGCGGCGGTCTCGTCGGAGTCGCCGTCGGAGCCCATCAGCCCCACGGCCAACCCGGCCACGGCGACGACGGCGACCGCTCCCGCGGCTTTGGCGTTGATGGGTCGTTTGCGCCCGT
Organism: Actinocorallia libanotica; assembly: GCF_039525175.1. NCBI lineage: Bacteria > Bacillati > Actinomycetota > Actinomycetes > Streptosporangiales > Thermomonosporaceae > Actinocorallia > Actinocorallia libanotica. The sequence goes on along the minus strand of NZ_BAAAHH010000012.1, from coordinate 111,527 downwards.
GCGCTCCCATGGAATCACCCCCTGGCGCAAGATCTTAGGGCCACTCCTGAGGGATTCGAGACGGATGCCGGGAATGGCCTTTCGGTGGGGCGGCTTTCCCGCACCCGTCGCACCCTCGCGCTGGAAACACAGAGGTCCTGCGGCTTTTGCGGCATCCTTCATCGGCGCGCCACCCGGCCCGGGCTGGTTCCCGCGGTCGGTCAGTCGTCGTCGTAGGCGAGGGCGTGCAGGGCGTTGGCGGTGAGGGTGAAGTGCCGGTCGCCCAGGCGGGCGCGCATCTCGGCGTTGAAGCGGTCGATTTCCGGTCGAGCGGCGTGCAGGGCGGCCAGCCCGGCGGCCGACAGCTCCAGGACGACGGCTCGATGCTCGTCGGGATGGGCGCGGCGGGTGAGAAGGCCCGCTGCGGCCAAGCGGCCTGCCAGCGCGGTGACGGCGGACTCGCGCAGGCCCAGGGTGCGGGCGAGCTCCCGCTGGGTGATGCCGCCGGCCCGCTCATGGACGGCGAACAGCGCCCCGAGCTGGGCGGTGGTGATCCCGGCGGCGGCCAGGCAGCGGCGGTCGGCGTCCAGGCGCAGCCGGTGCGCGGCCCGCTGGAGCAGGAAGAAGAGACGCTGGTCGGACTCGGACATGGCTCCGATCTTGACAGAGCGGCAGGGCCGGGTCCATCCTCACTTCACATGTGAAGTGAGGATGGAGGACGGGGAATGGACGCGTTCGACCTGGAGACGGCCCGAAGGATCCTGGCCGCCCAGCCCTTCAGCACCCTGCTCGGCGCCCGCCTGACGGCCTTCGGCGGCGGCGAGGCCACCCTGGAGGTCGACATCCGCGACGAGCTGCGCCAGCAGAACGGCTTCCTGCACGGCGGCGTCCTCGGCTACGCCGCCGACAACGCCCTGACCTTCGCCGCCGGAGCCGCCGCGGGGGAAAAAATCCTCACCTCCGGTTTCACCATCGACTACCTGCGCCCCGCCGACGGCCGCACCCTGCGCGCCCACGCCCGCGTCCTGCGCGCCGGCCGCACCCGCGTCGTCTGCCGCTGCGACCTGTCCACCCTCGACTCCCGCGGCGCCCCCACCCTGTGCGCAGTGGCCCAGGGATCCATCACCGTCCTGTGACCGGCCGGCCGGTGTTCGCGGCCGGAGCGGGGCGTGCGGGTCAAGGGTGTTCCATGGCGAAGACGGCGGTGGTGGCGGGGGTGAGGGCGGCGAAGGTGTGGGGCGCGTCGCCGGGGTAGGCGAGGTAGTCGCCCGGGTGGAGCTCGACGGGGGACTCCAGGGGGCCGACCAGGGCGCGGCCGGTGCTGAGGACGACGTGCTCGACGGTGCCGGGCTGGTGGGGGCGGGAGTCCAGGGGGGCGCCCGGCTCGGCGGTGATGCGGTAGAGGTCGCGGCGGGCGGAGGGCGGGCAGGAGGACAGCAGGGTGGCGGTGTAGTCCGACTCCTGGGAGCGGGTGGCGGGGCCCTCGCCGGCGCGGATGAGGCGGGTGCGGGGGCGGGTCGGCTCGACCAGGCGGCTGAAGGGCACCCCCAGCGCCATGCCCAGTGCCCAGATCGTCTCCACGCTGGGGTTGCCGGTGCCCGACTCCAGCTGGGAGAGGGTGGACTTGGCCAGGCCGGCGCGCCGCGCCAGCTCGGTGAGGGAGAGGCCGGCGCGTTCGCGTTCGCGGCGGATCGCCGCGGCGATCGACTTGATGAGGCCGGCGGGGGAGGATTCGGCGGCCGGCGGGCTGTGCGTCACGGTGTCCGCTCCCTGTTCGCTGTGGAAGTACCGGCGTTCGATTTGACGAACGCCGCGCGGGTGTTCATTCTAATGGACATGAGTTCGTTCTGGCGAACGCCCGGTCGGGCGACACTCCGCGACATCGCGCTGGTCTGCGTCGCCGACGCGCTGGTGGGCGCGTCCTTCGGCGCCGTGGCGGTCTCCGGCGGCCTGCCCCTGTGGGTACCGGTCGCCATGTCCCTGCTGGTGTTCGCCGGAGGCGCCCAGTTCGCCGCCCTCGGCGTCGCCCTGGCCGGGGGAGCGCCCCTGGCCGCCGTCGCCACGGGCCTCGTCCTCAACGCCCGCCACCTGCCCTTCGGCCTGGCCGTCGCCGACGTGCTGTCCGGCCCCCGCTGGGCCCGCCTGCTCGGCTCCCACCTCATGACCGACGAGACCGTCGCCTTCACCCTGCGCCACGACGACCCGGCCCGCCGCCGCGCCACCTACTGGCTGAGCGGCCTCGCCCTGTTCGCGGTGTGGAACCTCTCGGTCCTCCTGGGCGCCCTGGGCGCCCACGCCATCGGCGACGTCAACGCCCTCGGCCTCGACGCGGCCTTCCCCGCCGTCCTCCTGGCCCTCGTCCTGCCCGCCCTGGCCGACCGCGCCACCCGGCGCACCGCCCTGCTCGGCGCCCTCATCGCCGTGGCCACCACCCCCTTCCTGCCCCCCGGCCTCCCCGTACTCCTCGCCCTCCTGGCCTTGGCCCCCACCCTGCTCCGCCCCCGCACCCCCACCTGACGACCCCGGAGCACCCCGCCCATCCCACCCGGCGCCCCACCCGGCACCTCATCCTCATCCTCATCCTGGTGCTGGTGCTGGTGCTGGTGCTGGTGCTGGTGCTGTGCGAGCCCGCACGACCGCCCCCGGCTCCGCCCTCCGGCCCGACCCCTCGGAGACACCATGACCCCGCTGGCCGTAACGACCACGATGGCCGCGCCGACCGCGACCGCCCCGGGAAAGACGCGGCCATGACCGCGACACTGCCCCTGGCCGCGATCCTCCTCCTGGCAGCCGGAACCTACGCCTTCCGCCTGGCAGGCCCCCTCCTGCACGAACGCCTCGGACAAGAACGCCCCGGACACCCCGGCACCACCGGCAGGCTCCCCGCCACCCTGGCGACGGCCACCACCGTCCTCCTCCTGTCCCTGGCGGCCACCTCCGCCCTCACCGAAAGCCAGGACTTCGCCGGCTGGTCCCGCACGGCCGGTGCTCTCACCGCCGCCGTCCTGGCCCTGCGCCGAGCCTCCTTCCCCGTCATCGTCCTCGCCGCGGCCGCCACCACCGCGCTCCTGCGCCTGTGCGGCATCCCCTGACGACACGACAACGCACAGCAGGCCGCACATGGCAATGGCAGGCGACCCGCAGCACCTGACGAATCCGCCGAATCCCCGCCGCACGGTTCGGGTTCACCCGCGCCGCACCGGCAGCCGTTCCGCGGCCTTCCTGCAAGAACGGCGCGGTGAGCTGACGGAGGGCTTGCCGCTGAGTCGGGGGTCGAGGAACATCGGACGAAAACCATCGCTAAGCCCTTCGCGGGCCTGAGAGCGCTTTGACCTGCCCGGAGGCTTGCGACCACTGCGTGATCCGGATGCCGTAGACGGCGAGTGACCGCCGCTCATCGGGAGTCGCCGACCAGCCCTTGCTGCGGG
>NZ_BAAAHH010000012.1:0-108110 GCF_039525175.1 Actinocorallia libanotica | reverse complement strand
TCGATGTGGACCCTTGGGAGAGATTAGCCTGTTGTCCCCAGGGCAACTCCATCGGGAATCTTGAGGTTCAGAGTCATTGACCCTGCCTCCACCGCAGGGGCCGGGGCAGTCCTCGTTCGTCGAGGTACTGCTGGAACGCCGTGGGCGGGCGCAGCCGGTAGGGGCCGTCGGCGGGTTCTTGAAGGCTCAGCCGCTCGCCGTTGATCGCGAGTGCGGTCAGGGCGTGCTGGACGTGCGTCTTCGCGAGGCCGCGGTAGCGGCACCGGCGCCCGCGGTGGCCGTCCATGAACTCCTCGATGCCGCCCTCGGCCCCCGAGCGCCGCCCGTAGAGCCGGCGCCAGTCGACCATTTGCATAGACTATGAATATAAAATTGCTATGCTTCGGGCATGAGTCGTCAAGACACCGATCCTGGCGCGTCCGCCGCCATCGGGGCAGCCCTCTACGGCCTGGCCACCAGAGCCGTAAGACGCCTGCCCCGGGACATGAGCCTGACGTCCGCCGCCACCCTGGCCACCCTGGACCGGACCGGCCCGCGGCGCATCACCGATCTGGCCGCGGTCGAGGGCGTCACTCAGCCCGCGATGACCGCCCTGGTCCGGGTGATGGAGGAGTCCGGCCTGGTCGAGCGGCGGGGCGACGCGTCCGACAAGCGGGTCACGCTGGTGTGCCTGACCGAGGCCGGCGCTTCCTATGTCCGGACGCGGCGCCAGGCGGGCGTCCACGCGTTCGAGCGGTTGATCGGTGAGCTCACCGGCGACGAGGTCGAGGCGCTGGTGGCGGCCCTTCCGGCGCTGAAGCATCTGGCAGAGCTCGAAAGCCAGGACCGCGAAGAGCCGAAGCAGTGACCGGGCGGCCGGTCGGCGGGTCGCGGTGAAGGCGTTCCCGGTGGCGCGTTCCGAGGCGCGGCTGCTGGTCCCCGCCCTGATGTTCATCGCTCTGGTCGTGGCGGCGGTCGCCAGCCTCGGGGCGCCGCTCATCACCAGCGTGGCGACCTCGTTCCACGTTTCACTCGGCAGCGCGCAGTGGACGCTGACCGTCGCGCTGCTCAGCGGCGCCGTCGCCACGCCGGTCCTGGGCCGGCTCGGAGCCGGCCCGCACCGGCGGGCCGCGATCCTCGCCACGCTGGCGGTCGTCGTCGCCGGCAGCGCGCTCACCGTGCTGCCGCTGCCGTTCGCGTGGCTGCTGGCCGGCAGGGCGGCCCAGGGCGTCGGGCTCGGGCTGACGGCGCTGATGATGGGCGTGGCCCGGGACCACCTCCCCGAGGAGCGCGGCGCGGCCGTGATCGCCCTGATCTCGGTGGTCTCGATCATCGGGGCCGGCGTCGGCTACCCGCTGGCCGCACTGCTCGCCGAGCTCGGCGGAGTACGGGCCGCCTACGGCCTCGGCCTGGTCGTCACCGCCGCCGCCCTCCTGACCGCGTGGCGCTCCATGCCCGAAGCCCCCGAAGGCCGCTGCGCCCGCGTGGACGTGTCAGGCGCGGTCGTCCTGGCCGCTGCGCTGGTCCTGGTGCTGTTCCTCGCCGGCGAACGGAATCTGTGGAGCCGGCACCTCGCCGTGGCGGCGGGCCTCGCCGTCGTCGCGGTGGCGCTGCTCTGCGTCTGGACCGTCATCGAGCTGCGCAGCGCGACGCCCCTGGTCGATGTGCGGGCGGTGCGGCACCCGGCGGTCGCCGGGGCGAACCTCGCCATGTTCGTCGGCGGGATCGGCATGTACCTCCTGCTCACGCTCATCACCCGGTACGCGCAGACGCCGCACGGCGCCGGCTACGGCTTCGGGCTGACGACCTTCGTCGCCGGGCTGGTCCTCATCCCGTTCTCGGTGCTGGGGTTCGTCGCCGGCAAGCTCACGCCGCGGGTCCGGACGCGGATCGCCGACCCCCTGCTCCTGGCCGGCAGCGCCGTCGTGGTCGGCGGCGGGTTCGCCCTGTTCGCGGCGGCCCGGTCGGACCTGGCCGAACTGTTCGCGGCGATGGGCGTGCTCGGCTTCGGCGTCGGCGGCTTCTCGGCCGCGATGCCCGGCGTCATCCTGGCCGTCACCCCCAAGAACGAGACGTCGAGCGCCATGAGCTTCAACTACGTCGTCCGCAGCGTCGGGTACTCCCTGGGCAGCGCCATCGGCGGCCTCGTCCTCGCCGCGGGCACCGGCCCCGGCCACCTCTTCCCCGACGACAGCGCCTACACCACCGCGGCCCTGGTCGGCGTCGCCGCGATGGCGATCACAACGCTGACAAGCCTCGCCCTCGCCCGCCGACGCCCACCCGAGACCAACCCGTAAGTCACATGCACTCATTCCAACACCGGAGGTTTCATGCCCAAGGGCTACTGGGTCAGTGTCTACCCCACCATCGAGGACCCCGAGAGGCTTGATGTCTACAACGAATTGGCAGGTCTAGCCGTCGCGGCCGCGGGCGGGCGGGTGCTCGCCGGCATCGGCGGCCGGGTCGACGCACACGAAGCCGGAATCGCCGAGCGCGTCGTCCTGATCGAGTTCGACAGCTTCGAACAGGCCGTCGCCGCACGCGCGAGCGCGGCCTACCAAGAGGCGCTCGCCGAAATCCCCGACGGCTTCGAGCGCGACTTCCGCATCATCGAAGGTCTCGACTGACCGAGGCCCAGTCGGATCTTTACTGAAGCTCGACTCGACTGCCGCTGACGAGGTCAGCGCCGACCGTCTCCAGGGGCAAGCCGGCCGGCCCCCTCATCGGCGCCCTCGCCGACCGCACCACCCTGCGCACCGCCCTCACTCCGCTCATCCTCATGCCCGCTCTCAATCGACGGGAGGACAGGGGCGCGCGCCGGTTCTCCACATCGAGGTCTTCGACGTCGAGGGAGAGGATCTCGGTGGCGCGGTCGGTGATCTCGTACAGCATCCGGTAGCGCGTCTTGTCGCGCAGCGGGACGTCGCGCCGGGACGGCAACCGCTCCGGGCTTCGACTTGGAGACGGCCCTGGCGTGGTCGACGCTCTCGCGGCGTCGGCCGGCACCGACGGCGCCGCCCACCGCTTCTTGCTCGCGTGCCAGCGTGCCAGCGCGCCAGGCGAGCCAGGAGGAGACGGCGGCGCGGTTGTGGTTCCAGGCCGCCGGTGCGCGCACGCCCCGCAGCGCGGTGAGGGCGTCACCGATCTCGGCGTCGGTGACGCCGCCCGGGAGCCGGTTGCGACCGCCGACCGCTGCGGTGGCCTGGTCGACCGCCGAGGCGTAGGCGTGGCTCGGTTCGGAGCTTGTACGGTCCCGGCCTTCCCTCCCCTTGCGCGGGACGGGGAGGGAAGGCCGGGAAGGGCTGCTGATCCGTCCGGGTCTGGAGGCGGCGGGCGGACCGGCGGTCAGTGACCGCCCGCCAGCTCCCCGCTGAGGGCGCCGTGCATCTTGGCACTGGGCGGGTTGAGACCGATGATCTCGACGGTCTTGCCGCGCTGGGCGTACTTGGTCTCGACGGCGTCCAGGGCGGCGACGGTGGAGGCGTCCCAGATGTGGGCGTCGGTCAGGTCGATGGTGACGTGCCCGGGATCGCCGGCGTAGTCGAAGCGGGTGACGAGGTCGTTGCTGGAGGCGAAGAAGAGTTCGCCGGTGACGGCGTAGACGACGCGGCCGCCGTCGGGATCGGTGACGGAGGTGACGTCGACCAGGCGCGCCACACGCTTGGCGAAGATCACCATCGCGGTCAGCGAGCCGACGATCACACCGATGGCCAGGTTGTGGGTGGCCACGACGACGGCGACGGTGACGGCCATGACGGTCAGCTCCCCGGCGGGCATGCGCTTCAAGGTCTGGGGCGCGATGGAGTGCCAGTCGAACGTGGCGAACGACACCATGATCATGACGGCGACGAGGGCGGCCATGGGGATGTCGGAGACGACCGGCCCGAAGACGATGCACAGCACCATCAGGAAGGCTCCGGCCAGGAAGGTCGACAGGCGGGTGCGGGCGCCGGAGACCTTCACGTTGATCATGGTCTGGCCGATCATGGCGCAGCCGCCCATGCCGCCGAAGAGGCCGGTGACGATGTTGGCGACGCCCTGGCCGATGGACTCGCGCGTCTTGCTGGAGCGGGTGTCGGTGATGTCGTCGACGAGCTTGGCCGTCATGAGCGATTCCATGAGCCCGACCAGCGCCATGGCGAACGCGTAGGGGGCGATGATCACCAGGGTGTCGAGGGTGAAAGGCACGTCCGGCAGGCCGGGTGTCGGCAGGGCCGAGGGCAGCTCCCCCTTGTCGCCGACGGTCGGCACCGCGATCCCGGCGCCGATCGTGATGACGGTGAGGACGACGATCGACACCAGCGGCGCGGGCACCACCGTGGTGATCTTCGGGAAGAACACCATGAGCAGCAGGCCGCCCGCGATGAGCGGGTAGACCGGCCAGGGCACGTCGCGCAACTCGGGGACCTGCGCCATGAAGATGAGGATGGCCAGGGAGTTGACGAAGCCGACCATCACCGAGCGGGGGATGAACCGCATCAGCTTGGCCACCCCCGCCGCGCCGAGGGCGATCTGGAAGACGCCGGCGAGGATGACCGCGGCGACCAGGTGGCCGAGGCCGTGCTCGTTGTTGAGGGGGGCGATGACCAGGGCGACGGCACCGGTGGCCGCCGAGATCATCGCGCGCCGCCCGCCGACGACGGCGATGACGACGGCCATGGTGAAGGAGGCGAACAACCCGATGGCGGGGTCCACTCCGGCGATGATGGAGAACGAGATCGCCTCGGGGATCAGCGCGAGCGCGACCACCAGGCCGGCCAGCACCTCGGTGCGCCACACCTTCGGATCGGACAGCCAGTCGGGCTTCAGGCCGCGCAGACGCGCGGCCGGGGACAGGGCGGAAGCGGAAGAGGACAAGGAGAGGAAGACCTGTCGTGCTCAGGCACTCGCGGCCAGGGCGGGTGCGGAAGACGTCCGGGACGCCGGGCGGGCGCCCCGGGGGAGACGCGGGTGCGGGACCGCGCCGGGGAAGGGCAGAAGGATCCGGAGAGCGCGGAGCGCGGCCGGGGCCTCAACCGGGGCGGGGTGTCACGGCGGACAGGCGGCGGCGGGCATGGCGACCTCGCGCACGCTTCCCCCTGAAAGAATTGATCTTCGCCGGAGGCGTCGGCCCCGGCGCGGCAGGCATCGGAAGCCCGCACGCGCTTCCGCCACCGCAGACTCTACCCTAACGTTAGGGTAGAGTCTGCGGGCGGTCCCGGGAGGAGCCGGAGCAGGGCGCGGACGGGGTACGGGAAAGGGGCGAGGGCGTTGGACGGCGGGCACATGCAGATCGGCGAGGTCGCCGCGCGCACGGAGCTGTCCTTGCGCACCATCCGGCACTACGAGGAGAGCGGGCTGGTCGTCCCCTCCGCCCGATCCCAGGGGGGCTTTCGCCTCTACACCGAACGCGACGTCGAGCGTCTGATGGTCATCCGCCGCATGAAACCGCTCGGGTTCACCCTGGAGCAGATGCGCGACCTGCTGGAGGCCACCGACCGCCTCGATGACGGCGAGGACGTGACGGAGGCCGAGCGGGCAGCGCTGCTGGAACGCGTGCGCGGCTACGAGCAGACCGCATGCCGGCGCGTGGAGGAGCTGCGGGTGCAGCTGGAGCGGGCCGAGGACTTCGCCGCCACCTTGCGCACCCGTCTGGAGCAGGCCGCCCCCGCCACCCGCGCCTGAACGGGACCGCCACCCTCCACCGCCACCCTCCCCGGAGAGGCCGGCGAGGCCGTGAGCGGCGGCGAACACGGCCTTGGCGCGGTCTCCAACGTCCTCATCTCAGGCACCTTGCGGACACGGGATCGAGACTCTGCCGCAGGAGCCGGGTGGAAGGTAGGCTGCGGAGCATGTCTGCCGAGAGAATCCCCCTGCAGGCCGATCTGAGCGAAGCGGTCGGCCGGGCCCTCTGCGGCCCTGAGGTCATCGTCCACGACGGCGGCACGGACGCCGCGGTGGTCATCTCCATGGACAAGTACCGTCGCCTCCAGCAGCTGGAGGACGGCGAAGACCAGCGGAAGGTGCGGGAGGCGCTGGAGCGGCGTCACCAGCCGCAGCCCGGCACCGTGGAGCTGGACGGCCCCGACGCCGTCGACGCGTGGTTCGCGGCTCTGTGACGTGACACGCCTGTTCTTGGACCCGCAGGTGCAGCATGAACTGCGCGACCTGCCCGAACGCCACCGCAAGGCCGCGCGGGAGATCCTGATGGACCTCGCCGGCGACGCCGCCACGGGCCTCGCCTACGCCGGGATCCCCGACGCCTACCGCCTGGAGCGCGAGGACGTCATCGTCTTCTACCGGCGCACCACGGCCGGGGTGGACGTACTGCGGGTACGTCCCAACACCTGACCCTCCCCACCCGGCTGCAACACCATCTGGCCGCGGGCGGCGACCAGATGGTCCGTAAGGACGCCCGCGGCATCGGATTCGACCACGTCGCCGAGACCATGCCGACTCGGTTCGACGATCCCGGACGGTGGCTCCGGCAGGCTGCTCCCACCGCACCGGAGCCGGTCGGCGAACGGACCCGCGAGGCCGCGCGGCTACTCCTCGCATCACCCGGCTCTGAAGTGTCCGCCCAGGCACTTGCGGTTCGGTGCGGTCTGTCCGTCTCCGGATTCCAGCACCTGTTCAGGGCGTGTGACCGAGATACACGGCAAAGGGGCAACGGGATGATCTTGAAGCCCTGATCTGCTCGGAGTTATGTGCGGCGGCGTGCAGCGGGGTCGCGTTCGGCAATGTGTCGGGCGACTGAGTCGACGCCGGGGCGGGCGTATCGCTCCAGGGAGCGGACTGAGGCGTGGCGGGAGCGGGCCAGCAGCATCGGGGTGGAGGTGCCGTCCTCCGCGTCGTGCGTCAGGGCACTGTGCCGGAGCCGGTGAAGCGTCCAGCCGTCCAGGTCCTCGATGTCATCGGGTGAGGCGAGGGGGTTGGCCAGCAGCCGGGTGTTCTCCTCGAAGATCTCCTCAGCGCGGCGGTAGGAGAGCCGGGCCCGGCCGGTCTCCGGGCACACGTCGAGCGTCGGTGTTCCGGCCGGTGCCTTGCGGTCGGTGAGGAACAGCGGGCCGCGCGTACGACGGGCGATGAGCCGGGGCAGTAGCTGGGCGGTGCCGGACTGCCAGTGAATCCACTCGGTCGCCCCGCCCTTGGCAGTGATCTTCCCTCGCTTGTCCTGCGGGTAGAGGTCTTCCACGTTGAGGCACAGCACCTCGTCGGCCCGTGCGGCGGACTCGTAGAGCATCTTCCACTGCGTCTTCTCCCGCAGCGTGACGTCGAGGCGCCACAGGGCGGCGATCTGGTTCTGTGCCAGGGCCTTGGTGCGGTCCGGCGGCGCCGGGCGCCGCTCGATGCCGATCGTCGGATCGCCGTCAATCCAGCCCTGACGCTGCAACCAGCCGATCGCCTTGCGCGCGATGGACAGCTCCCGGTTGACGGTGTCGGCGTCCATCTCGTCCGCTCGCGCTGCCGCCAGCTCGGCGAGCGCCTCCGGCAGCGCCGGGTCGTCGATCGCGGTGACGGGGAAGGCGGGCGGCTTCGCGCCCCGGCGGGCCGGTCCGGTCGGCGCCGGTTCGCCGGCGAACATCCAGCCCCACGTCGTCAGCGAGATCCGGTAGATCCGTGCGGAGGACTTGGCGATGCCCGCGCCGGTGAGGTAGCGCTCGACCGCCGTGGCGTACGTGGACGGAGGGGTGGACAGCGGCACCGCCCGGGCGCGCGGCAGCCGGAGCTCGCCCCCGTTCCCGAGTTCGGTCACTGGTTCGATCGTCACGCCGTCCCACCTTTCCGGTACTGCCGCAGTAAATGCGTACACCTCGCTCCGTCGGCCGGGATGCCCCGCCGCAGGTCGCGACGATCACGGTAGGGGCTCTGCCGCAGTAAATCCGGTATTTACTGCGGTAGTTGTGAATACGTCTCCGCGATCGAGTAACCGCCCGAATGCGTTTCTGCCCTGGGGCTGGAAGATCCCGACTTCCACCACAGCGTGCTGTCCGACTTCCGCGACCGGCTCGCCGAGGGCGACCGCGCCGACCGGCTGCTGGGCCTGGCACTGACCCGGATCCGGCGGGTCGGCCTGCCCGAGGGGCGCGCCGCCCGCGCCAGTCGACTGGAGAGACTGAGCCCGTCCTGCCGTCACGGCCGTCAGTCCGCCGCCTTGGGCCGCCAACCGGAGGCCCAAGCATCGAGCGGGGCGAGAGATTCTTGAAGGGTTCTGCCCTGTTCAGTGAGCAGGTACCCCTCGCCGGCGTGCTCGACGAGGTCGGCCTGTCCGAGCTCGCGAAGCCTGTCTGCCAGGACGCTTGATGATACGCCGCCACATCGTTGCTGGAGCTGGCGGAAGGTCGGAGATGAGCCGTCCCGTAGCTCCCACAGGACTCGCAGCGCCCAGCGTCGGCCCAAGAGGTCCAGGAGCGCCATGATCGGGCGCCCCGTGTGCGAGCCGCGGACCCGGCGGCCTGGGAGTGGTGTTGGTCGTGTCATCTGCTTCCCTTTCCGAAGCGTCAATGTTAGCGTCCCGCTATGCCTCTAAAATCGAAGCAGCCTCGCATCGAGCCACTCTCGCCGCCCTATGGCGCGGGAGCCAGCGAGGCCCTTGAGCTCCTCGGGCATTCCCCCATCCAGCTGTTCCGGGTGTGGGCCCGCCGGCCCGAGCTCGCCCGCTCCATCGCGGGCTGGGGAAGCTATTACTTCTCTCGGCGCTCCGCTCTCACTCTGCGCCAGCGTGAGCTGGTCATCGACCGGACCACCGCGCTGTGTGGCGCCGACTACGAGTGGGCTGTGCACGTCGCGGGCTTCGCCGAGAAGGTGGGACTCGACGCGGCGCAGCTCGCGTCCCTCGCGAAGGGAAGGCCGACGGACGACTGCTGGCACACCACCGATCGTGCCGTGCTCGAAGCGGTCGACGAGCTCCATGCGACCTTTGACCTCTCCGACGACACCTGGGCGAACCTGGTCGCTGTCGCCGATGAAGATGCCGCACTCGATCTGGTCTTGATCTGCGGTTGGTACCACGCCATCTCGTTCGCCGTCAGGGCGCTCCGCCTGCCCCTTGAACCCGGCACCGAGCCGATCTCCGCACACTGATCTAAGTCACATGCGCTCATCCCAACACCGGAGGTTCCATGCCCAAGGGCTACTGGGTCAGCGTCTACCGCACCATTTCCGACCCTGAGAAGCTGGCTGCTTACAACGAGCTGGCCCGTTCGGCCGTCCAGCCTTGGGGCGGTCGGACCCTCGTCCGTGGCGGTCGGGTCGTGGCGTATGACGCCGGAATCGCCGAGCGCACCGTCCTGGTCGAGTTCGACAGCTTCGAGCAGGCCGTCGCGGCGCGCGAGAGTGTGGCCTACCAGGAGGCTCTGGTCGCCCTCTCCGATGGCGTCGAGCGCGACTTCCGCATCGTCGAAGGCATCGACTGACCGAGGTGCAGTCGGATCTTCACTGAAGCGGCAGGATTCTGGGGTATACCGGCCCGCGCCCGTGAAGGGCGTCACCAGCTAGTTTCCTCACGGTTCAGGCAGCCTGGCCGAGGCTGGCGGTCAGGTCCTGCTCGCGAAGCGGGGTGAAGTCCACGTCGAGTTTCGGGTCGTACGCCTCGGGCTGGATGCCGAGTTCGTGGGTGCTGTACTCGCCGAACCGGTTGATGTGTTCGGTCAGGTACGGCGAGATGTGCGACAGGTCTTCCGGGTCGATCTCCCATCCCTCTTCCAGCAGCTGGCGGACGATCTCGGCGATGTCCAGGGCATTGTGGAAGATCACCGCGTTCGTGAGCAGGGCGTTGAACTTCATCGCCTTTTCCTGCTCGATGGGGTCGTTGTCGGCGATGACACCGCGGTTGCCGAAGCCGATCCACTGGGAGAACCGGTTGAACGACTCCACCTTGTTGGTCGCCGCGGTCACCCGCCGGCGAAGTGGCGCGTCCGAGAGGTAGCGCAGGAGCTGAACGGTGCGGATCACGCGGCCGACCTCGCGGAAGGCGGCGTAGGTGGCGTTCTTCCTCGGCCCCGAGCGCAGGCGCTTGAGCAGGGTGGAGGAGGAGATGGTGCCCTCGCGTACGGAGACGGCCACCCGCATCAGGTGCCGGAACTGGGATTCGATCAGGTCGAAGTCGATGACGTGCCTGCCCGGCTCGCCGAAAAGGGCGTCGATGTGCACGTACTCGCTCTGCCTGGAAGGCCGGTAGAAGGTCAATTCCTTCCAGTTCCTGATCCTGGGCATCAAATCGAAGCCCAGGAGGTGGGCGAGCGCAAAGACAGGGAAACTCTGGCCCTGCGTATCCGCATGCACCGTGGTCGGCTGCACCTCGCTGGTGTTCTTCAGCAGGCCCTCAATGATGTAGACGGCCTCCCACACCCACACGGGATGAAGTGCGTGAACAGCGCGATGTAAGTGTCCGAGACATGGTGGTAGGCGATCCCGCCCGGCTTGCCGTACCGCACGCTCGTCTCGGAGAGCAGGTTGTCGAGATAGGTATCCATGTGGGTGCCGTCCGCCGCGACGGCGGTCCCGTCGCCCCACGCCTGTGAGATGTCCAGGCGGGCGTGCGCGTTCACCAGGTCGGCGACCGCCTCGTTCAGCAGCACGATCGAGAAGTGCTTGTTGGCGACGTACGACAGCTCGTGTCCGCTCACGCCGGGGATGTGCCGGGCGGCCTCGTACGGCCCCATGTTGGTGCCCTTGACGAACGTGACGATCACGTAGCGGCCCAAGGGGTCAGTGAGCTTGGGCTCGTTGCCCGACGGCGGGCCGAAACGGCGCCACCACTCCACCCAGTACGCGGTCCGGGCCACGATCCCCATCAGGGAACGCTCCGGCATCCTCGCCTTGATCTCCTGCTCCAGCCGCTTCGCCGAGGGCCGCTGGCCGTCAGCCCGGAACGCCTTCAGCGACGGGATGCCCGTCTCTGGATCGATGACCAGGCTCTCGTTCTCCGGGTACCCGGCGTCCGCCGCTGCGGCGGCGCCGCGCAGCTTGTCCTCCAGCTGCCGGCGGAAGAACTTCGCGTCGAACTCGGCGCTCTCGCCCGGCTCGGCGAGGCCGACCTCCACCAGGTAGGATCCCAGCGTCTCCTGGACGATCTCCCAGTCCAGCAGCTGCTCGGACCAGTCGGCGTACTCCTCCGAGCCGACCACCGCGACGTCGCCGGTGCGCAGTTCCTCGGCGAGGGCGGTGAAGACCATCGCCTCGAAGTGCTTGCGCACGAACTGCCCGGTCCGGGTCTTGTCGAGGACGGCCTTGCGCCAGTTCTGGGTGGCGAAGGAGATGTCGACCTCCTTGCCCTCCTCGTTGAAGGCGGTGATGTACTCGCCGCGGGCCGCCTGGTGCCGCTGGGCGTGCGCGAGGGCGTCCAGCACCCGGCTGTCCTCGCTGGTCGCGGTGAACTTCAGCTTGTCGTTGTCGGCCAGGTCGAACATCACCGCCCGGTCCCGGCCGATCTGCCCGTACAGCAGCACTTCCCAGAAGTTGCCGTGATGGGCGGAGACCTTCTCGATCTGCTCGTACTGCTTCGCGAATCCGCCGAAGCCGTCCACCGCGCGGGTGACCGCGCCGAACCCGCCGGCCTGCATCACCTGAGCCTTCACCAGGGCGAGGACCGCCGGGGAGACCCTGCCCTCCAGCCGCGTCGCGACCTCGTCCACCGGCGCCTCCTCGTCCAGACCGTCCAGGGCCTGGCGGACTTCGGCGGTCATGGCCGAGGCCTTCGTGAGCGCCTCCTGGGCCGGGCCGCCCTCGTCGATGTGCTTGAGCACCGTGCGGTAGTTCCCGATCTTCGTCGCCACACGCTTGCAGAACATCATCGCCAGGTCGTCCCGCACCCGCATCCGCGCCTTGTGCGTCAGGGCCGCGACCAGCGCGATGCGTTTGACGGGGACGAAGTCCCGCAGCTCCGAGGCGTCCGCCGCGTCCGCCTCCCCGGCGAAGTCGGTGACCTTCCCCGCGGCGGCTCCGTCCATCCACACGTCGGTGTCACCGAGCCCGTCCAGCCATTCCAGACGCTTGGTCAGGTTCTTGAAGTGCGACCAGGTCGGGCCCTTAGCGGGCTTCTTCAGCCGGTTGAACAGCGTCGTCCCGTCACTGTCGCGGTCCTCCAGCAGTCGCATGAGCCCCGCCCGCTGCGCGGCGCTCATGCGGTCGTGGATGCCCGTGCAGATCGAGGCGTTCACCTCGGTGCGGATTTTCGAGGCCATCTTGTCGAAGGTCGAGAACCCGGGCAGTTCCAGCCCGGCCTCCACCACCTTCTCCAGCGCGATGTTGATCAGATCCGCCGGGCGGTTCTTCGCCGCGGCCTCCTTGCGGATCGACTGCTCGACGATCCCGCGGGCCCTGGCCTGGTCGTATGTCACGCCGGCCTGCTTGCGGACCAGGCCCCGGTGGTGCTTGGCGGTCCACTCCGCCCGGTACACCGGCAGCGTGCCCTCCGGCAGCTCCACCGCCCGCCGGACGAAGTCCACCACCATCTCCGGGACGTCCTCCAGCGCCGGGAAACACCCCATGCGCCGGTACGACTTCAGCATCAGCAGCAGCGCCAGCAGATGCTCATCGCAGTCCGTGACATCGGACGCCCACTCCAGCTCATCGCGAGTCGGCGAGAAGAACAGATGCAGCTCATGCGCGGTGATCAGCCGCTTGAACCGCGGATACGCGGTCCGTTCAATCGATGTCACAACCCACCCCAGGCCCCAGACGACGCTCAACATCACCACCAACGACACTGAGCCGAACGGGTGACGGGCGACGAGCGCTCAGGGCTTCAAGATCATCCCGTTGCCCCTTTGCCGCGTATCCCGGTCACACCCCTTCAGCGCCCAGACCGGTACGGGTTTCCGCCGCTACCGGCTGTGGGTCAGGATGCTCCGCGCCGCCGACCTCACGCCCCAGGGACACGACCTCATCACCATCGCCGCCGAAGCCGGTTTCTCCAGCCCCTCCCATGCCGCGAGCACCTTCCACGCCATGTCCGGCCTTCCGCCCTCCCGCTCCTGCACCTACCGCTGACCATCACCTCTCCCGACGGACTCCACGGCGGAGGAGATGCGCACTGCATCCGGAGCTGAAGGAACACCCGGTGCCGGATTCCCGGAACGGTCATGGGGAGGGGTCGAGGGCGGGTGGCCGGCGGTGGAGGAGGAGGGCGGTCAGGGGCGGGAGGGCGATGAGGAGGGCGAGGGCCGCGTAGCCGTAGGTGAGGGTGGCGGTCGCGGCGACGGCCGCGACGAGCAGGGGGCCGCCGGCGTCGCCCAGTTCGCGGCCGAGTTCGGCGGCGCCCATCGTCTGGCCCATGCGTTCGGCGGGGGTGCGTCCGGCCAGGGCGGCGAAGCCGAGCGGGGTGATGAGGCCGGTCCCGGCGCCGATGAGGACGGCGGCGGCCAGGATCCCGGGGAGTCCGGGCAGCATCGCCGCGGCCAGGCCGGCGGCGGTGACGAGGAGGCCGGCCAGGATCCCGGCCCGGGGGGACAGGCGGCCTTCGTCCAGGGCGCGTCCGGCCCGCGGCTGGACGACGGCGGCGCAGGCGGCCAGGACGGACACGGCGGCGCCGGTGGCGATCGTGCCGAGGCCGGCGGCGCGGCCGGACACCGGCAGGAACCCCACGCCGACCGACAGCGCGGCCGTGGCGGCGGCCAGCGCGCAGGTGGGGGCGAGGAAGGCCGGGTCGGCCAGGCGGCGGGCGAGGTCGAGGACCGTCTGCCGCTGCTTGGGCAGCGGCGGCACGGCCGGCACCGCCCACGCCGCCCACACCGCGACCGCGAGCCCCAGCACCGCCAGGACCGCGAACAGCAGCCGCAGGCCCCCCGCCCACACCAGCAGGCCGCCCAGCAGCGGGCCGAGCGTGTAACCGATCGACTTGTAGAAGCCGTAACCGCCGAACGCGCGCCCCAACCCGGTGGACGGGTTCAACCGGGCCACCAGAGCCGACGCCGACGGGGAGAACGCCGAGGCGGCCGCGCCCTGGCCGAGCCGGGCCGCCCACAACCAGCCGGGACCGTCGGCCACGACGTACGCCGCCGAGGCGAGCGCGAACGCGACCAGGCCGCCGAGCAGGACCGGACGGGCGCCGATCCGGTCGGCGATGCTCCCGAACAGGGGCTTGAGCAGCACCTCCGCGCCGTCGTACAGGGCGAGCAGACCGCCCAGGACCAGCAGGGAGGTGACGGCGTCATCAGAGAACCCGCCCAGGTTCGCGGCGATCCCGTGCGCGCCGAACGCCGTGGTGAACCCGGCCGCGTACAACGGCCACATCTGCCGCGCCGGAGCGGCGGCCCGCGCCCGGCCGGTCACCGTTCCTCCTCCACCGGTCCGGGCATCTGGTGCAGCGCGGCGAACACCCGCTCGGCGTAGTCCTCGCACGCGGCCGCGCACTCCCGCAGCCGCCGGGCGGCCTCGCCGGTCTCCGGGGCGCCGAACACGTCGCGCGCGGTCAGGTCGCGGTGCCAGCGCCGCAGCCGCTCCAGCGACTGCTCCTCTTCCTCCAGTTCGGCCAGGGTGAACTTGCCGATGGCGATCTCCTTGGCCAGCTCGGCCTCGAACTTGCCGCAGTCGGCCAGGAACTCCGTCCAGTCCGCCGACCGGGCCGCGGTGAACATCTCCCGCAGCCGTTCGCCGTCCTCGCCGTCGCGGCCGGACGCGACCAGCGTCACGAACTGCCCGCCGCCCTTGCCGGTCATCTCCCGGGCCCGCGCGATCCCGTCGGCGAACACCGGCACGTCCGGCACCGCCCACACCCCCTGGCCGAGCGACAGCGCCCCGACCTTGCGCAGCTCACGCCACACCGCCACCCGGAACCGCGACGGCTCCGCCGGTACCTTCACCACGAACACGAGCCACCGGCCCGCCGCATCAACATCAGACACAGGTGAGAATGTAACACCGGTTACAAGAGGCGCTGTGCGCCAGTGGCTCGCGGACTGCCGCCGCGATGGGCGGGAGGGCTGCCGGGAAGGTTCAGGTGCGGGGCGCGTACATGATGACCGCGACGCCCACCAGGCAGACGAGGGCGCCGACGATATCCCACCGGTCGGGCCTGAATCCGTCGGCGACCATGCCCCAGGCCAGGGAGCTGGCGACGAAGACACCGCCGTAGGCGGCGAGGATGCGGCCGAAGTTCGCATCGGGCTGGAGGGTGGCGACGAACCCGTAGACGCCGAGCGCGATGACGCCCGCACCCGCCCACAGCCAGCCGCGGTGTTCCCGGACACCCTGCCAGACGAGCCAGGCGCCCCCGATCTCGAACAGGGCGGCGGCGAGGAACAAGACGATGGAGCGGGCGACGGTCACAGCAGGCGGGTCCTTCGGTCGGGCAGGGGGCCGGTACGGGGATCGTCAGCCGCCGGGATCGGAGTGCACGAGGCGTCGTTCAAGGCCGCCTCCCTTGCACTCCGCGAGCCGGGAGATCCCCATGGCGGCCATGCGCACAGGGTAGGCCCTCAAGTCGACTCGAAGATCAAGCCGCCGACGCCGCACCCGGGCCGCCAAGCCGCGAAGGCGGAGACCGCAACGGCCGTCACCGCCAGGATCACGGCGTCCAGCGGCACCCGATCGGCCAGAACGGCGGCACCGGTGCCCGACGGCATCCCGGCGGCGAACAGGACCGGCAGCGCGCAGCACGCCGCGCACGCCAGCGCGCCCGGTCCCGTCCCGGCCGTCAACGACATCGACCCCTTCACGAGCGGTCCTCCGAGGGATCAGTGCGGCGGTGCGGGCCGGCCGGGGGAGTGAAGGGGATCGGGCAGCAGTCGGCCTGAGCGCACCCCACCAGGTCGGCGCAGCCCGCTTCGATCGTCTGCCGCAGAGCGCCCGCGACGACGGTCAGGTCCGCGATGCGCTCTTCCACCTCGATCAGCTTGAGCCGGGCGCGTTCGGCCAGACCGTCGCCGCGGTGGCGGTGCCCGGCGGTCTCCAGAAGACCGGCGACCTCCTCCAAGGTGAATCCCAGCCGCTGCGCGGCCTTGATCACGCGCAGCACGGTGACGGCCTCGGCCGGGTACAGGCGGTGCCCGCCCAGCGTCCGCTCCGGCTCGGCGAGCAGCCCCCGCCGCTCGTAGTAACGCAGCGTCTGGGCGTTCACCCCCGCCGCCGCGGCGAGCTCGCCCGACCGCAGACCCTCGTATCCGCTCACCGCGGCCACCCGGAAGCCGCCTGCCCAGTGGAGACCCGGCCTTCGGCAAGCCCTTGGAGCCCGTCCAGCGCGGCACCCGCCTCCGGTGGCGCCGTCACCGTCACCACCAGCCCCTCACCACCGCCGCTCTCCACCTGGAAGCCCAGAAACGCGCAGCATTCGGCCTCGGCGGCGAAAAGTCCCCGTACCTGCTCCTCAGCCCCTTGACCGAACTCCAGCCGCAACAGCAGCGGCTCCCGCTTCCAGTCCGTCAGCGCCCGAGCGAACAGCTCCTCGAACTCACCCAGCCGGGCCCGTATCGCCCCGGCCGGCAGCGTGCACGCGACCGGCACCCCCACCGGCGCCCCGCCGACCGAACCGCACCCGCACCCAGATCCGCACATCACCCACCCCGTCTCCGAGCCGCCTGACGGCCCCTCAACTGCGACGGTAAGCCCGTACCCGGGTACAAGATGCAAACCCCGGCGGCCCGCCCGGGGTGGGAGCGCCACGGGCTCATCCCGGACGCGTGGCGCTCTCACCCGGTGGAAGGCGCCGTCAGTGAGCGGCTCGGCCCTGCGTGGCCGAGGTGACGAGGTCGCTCTTGGCGAGGCCGTCCTCCTTGGTGACGGCCGACGTCCAGGCGTCGGTGGTGGTGACCGCGGCCCAGTTCGAGTGCAGCAGCGCCATCAGG
This sequence comes from Actinocorallia libanotica, assembly GCF_039525175.1. Classification (NCBI taxonomy): domain Bacteria; kingdom Bacillati; phylum Actinomycetota; class Actinomycetes; order Streptosporangiales; family Thermomonosporaceae; genus Actinocorallia; species Actinocorallia libanotica. The sequence continues at coordinate 91,368 of NZ_BAAAHH010000012.1, read as the reverse complement.
GTCTCGTGGACCTGCCGCGCGGAGGCGGTTCCGGCCTCGTTGGCCAGGTGGATGGCGCCGGTCGCGTCGGAGAGCACCTCGATCGCGAGTCCCAGGGGCTCGGCCGCGGCCGCGGTGGACAGGACGCAGTTGTTCGTCATGTAGCCGACCAGGGTCAGGGTGTCGATCTCGTTCTCCCGGAACCACGCGGCCAGGCCGGTGGAGGCGAAGATGTCGGAGAAGCTCTTGGTCACCCGCTTGGCCGTCGGGCCGACGCGGCGTTCCACCTCGGGGTGGAGTTTCCAGCCGGCCGAGCCGGCCGCGAAGACCGGGGCCCCTTCGGGAAACTCGTGCTGGACGGAGACGACGGGCATGTCCACCCGGGCCGCGGCGTCCAGGGCGTGCAGGATGCGGGCCAGCGACGCGTCGCGGGGCGGGTACTGGACGTTCAGCGGACCATCGAAGTACTCCTGCTGCACGTCGATGAGGACAAGGGCTCGGCGAGGGGCGTTCAACGGACTCTCCTGTGCTCGGCGGGCACGGCGCGGTCGTCGCCGTGGACTTCATCCTCATCGGACCGCGGGGGCTACAGTGAGTGGCAGAAAAGCAGATAATCGATGAGATCAGGACAGCATGCGCATCGCCGTTCACGCCTTCGACGGGATCACCGCGTTCCATCTCGCCGCGCCCCTGCTGGTGTTCGGTGAAGTCGCCCGGCAGGAGCTGGCCCCGGGATGGGCCACCGCGGTGTGGAGCGCGGACGCGCGTGCGGTCCGCACCTCGGAGGGGATCGTGCTCGGCGACCTCGCCGGGCCGGACGCGGTGGACGCGGCCGATCTGATCATCTTCCCTTCCTGGCCCACCGACCTCCCCGAACCGGACGACGGGCTCATCGCCTTGATCCGGGCCGCGCACGCCCGCGGATCAGGGATCGTCGGGCTCTGCCTGGGCGCGTTCCCCGTGGCGGCCAGCGGCGTGCTCGACGGGCGCGCGGTCGCCACCCACTGGGCCTCGGCGGCGCGGCTGGCCGAACGCCACCCCGCCGTGGACGTGCACGCGGACGCCCTCTACCTCGACCACGGCGACGTGCTCACCTCGGCCGGCACGGCCTCGGGGCTCGACGCCTGCCTCCACCTCGTCCGCGACAGGCTGGGATCGGCGGCCGCCGCCACCATCGCCCGCCATCTCGTCATCGCGCCCCACCGGGAGGGCGACCAGGCCCAGTACATCGACCGGCCCCTCCCCGGCAACGCCGCCGGGCCCATCGGCGACACGATCACCTGGGCGCTGGCCAACCTGGACCGGCGGCTGTCCGTCACCGAACTCGCCGCCCACGCGTGCATGAGCACGCGCAACTTCTCCCGCCGCTTCTACGAGACGACCGGCATGAGCCCCGCCAAGTGGATCCTCACCCGCAGGCTCGACGAGGCCCGCCGCCTGCTGGAGACCACCACCTGGAGCATCACCCGCATCTCCGCGGCGTGCGGCTTCGCCAGCGCCGTGACCTTCCGGCAGAACTTCACGGCCCACTACGCGACCACGCCCACGTCATACCGGCACCGCTTCACCGACCGCACGGGGACGACCGGCCCGGCACCGGAGCCCTCCACCCCCCAGGCAGGGCAGAGCGTGTCCCGTTGACCCGGGTGCCCGCCCGGGGCACCGACACGACCGGATGGAGGCAGGATGACAGAGGTGGCGATCAGCGCCCGGAAACAGCTGGGCGGACTCATCGAAGGTGCCGGAAGGCGCCGGTGGGGCTGGGACGGTCTGCCGCTCGCAACGCCGCAGCACCACCGCGCGATGCGCGCGAGCGCCGTGATGGTGCTGGCCAGGCCGATCGCCGGCGATGTCGCCTTCCTGCTCCTGCGGCGCTCCTTGACACTGCGCCACCACCCGGGCGAGTTCGCCTTCCCCGGCGGCGGCATCGACCCGGAGGAGACACCGGTCACGGCCGCGATCCGAGAATGCCGCGAGGAGACCGGAGTGGTCCTCGACCAGGGGCACGTACTCGGCACGCTGCCGGCCCTGGCGCTGGAGGCGAGCGCGAACGTCGTCACCCCGGTGCTGGCCTGGGCGGGAGACGCCCGAAGCCACCTGGCGCAGCACCGGCACGATCACGAGACCCACTCGACGCACTGGGTGCCGCGAAGCCACCTGGTGGACCCCGAGAACCGCACGACCGTCACGTACGGGGATTACTGGGCGGGACCGGGGTTCCTGCTCGACAGCGGGCACATCTGGGGCTTCACCGGCAGCGTCTTGGACTGGCTTCTCGACGAACTCGAATGGAGCAGCCCCTGGGACGCCTCCCGCCGGCACGAGATCGCCGAAGGCGTCCCGCGGGAGCTCAGGTGAGGGCGGTGACGGCCCGGCGGAGGAGGTCCTGCTCGGAGTCGGGCAGGGCGCGGGCGGCGTGGAGGGTGTGCAGGGCCGTGGTGAGGCGGAGGCGGTCCTCGGAGGTGCCGGTGTCGCCCAGCAGCGGAGGCAGCAGCAGGGACAGGGATTTCAGGTCGCGGCGCTCGCACAGGGCGGCGGCCAGGGTGTCCAGGAGGTCGGCCGCGGGGGAGGGTGTGAGCGCTCCGCAGGCGCGCAGCCCTTCGGCGGCCGCGATCCGGATCCCGTCGGCGTAGGGGCCGGGCGGGACGTCGGCCAGGCGCTCGGCGGCCAGGGCGAAGTGGGCGCGTGCCTCTTCGGGCGCGCCAAGGTCGCGGTGGGAGTGGGCCATGTTCAGGTGCAGGGAGGCGTAGAAGCCCTTGACGCGGTCGTCGGCCACGCGGTCCGCGCGCTCCAGGCACTCGCGGTTCCAGTGCAGGGTGTCGTGCGCGGTGGGCTGGTGACGGGCAAGGTAGTGGGCCGCGATGCACGCCTCGTAGTCGTCGGAGGCGTTCTTCCACGCCTGGAGGAAGAGATCACGGGCGTCGTCGTCGCGGCCTTCGGCCTCGGCCTGCATGCCTTGGGAGCACAGCGCCACTACGGGGTTGTCAGGATTCACGGTCTTCCTTTCGGTGGTGGACGGGCATGACCAGCGTGGTGAAGCTGCCCTGGTCGGCGGAGCGGACCACCACGGGCTGGTCGGCGGCGGAGATCTCCAGCAGAACGTCGGGGCCCACGCTCGCCTCCAAGGCCGGCAGCAGCACCCGGGGGTCGAAATGCGCCCGCACCGCAGGCCCCGTGCACACCGCGGGCAGCTCCGTATCGCCCACCGCGAGCCGTCCTTCACTGTCCGCCTGTACGCAGACGGCCTCGACTGCCTCACCGGAGGCAGATGCGGAAGGCGCGCGCAGGAGGGCGGCCAGGGGCTCGCGGGCGGTGATGATGCGGTGGCGGACGGGAGGAAGGGCGTCCAGGAGCATCCGGTAGGAGGGGAAGACCTCGTCGCGGACGGACAGGGCCCTTTGCTGGGAGCCGTCATGGAGGAGAACGCGCCGGCCGTCGAGTTCGAGGCCGATCTCGGGGCGCGGCAGGAGCCAGGAGACGGCCTCGTTCAGCTCCTCGGAGGGCACGAGGGCATGGCGGGGGCCGCCGGTGGAAGAGAAGGCGCGCAACGTGCGCACGGCCAGGCGGTAGCGGTCGGTGGCGGCCAGCCGCACCTCGTGGCCGTCGAGTTCCAGCAGCACGCACCCCAGGACGGGAAAACGGCCGAGATCGGCGCCGCGGGCCACGGCCGCCGCCACCTGGCGGACGGCGCGGGCCAGCTCGGGCCCGCCGAGCCGGGCGCACGACGCGTCACCGCCGCCGGGCAGAGCGCCCAGCAACTCACCGATCACCTCCTGGGCGGCGCGGGCGGACTCGCGGGTCCGCTCCGCGTGCCGCCGCAGCACGGCACGCGCCTCCTCGGCGGACCCGTCGAGGACCACCGAGGCGTCCGGCAGCGGCATCCCGGCGTCCCGCAGGCGCCGCACCAGCACGGCCCGCTCCTCCTGCTCGGGCGCGTAGTGGCGGTATCCGGTCGCCGCGTCCACCCGGGCCGGGGCCAGCAGCCCGCAGTCGTCGTAGAACCGCAGCGCGCTGGGCGCCAGCCCCACCCTGCGCGCGAACACCCCGATGCTCATCAACCCGTCCGGCTCTTGCATGGACGTGATTGTGGGCGTTCAACCAGCTTGAAGGTCAAACCGGCGGTGCGGCCAGCCGCTCCAACCGCCGGTACTGCTCCTGGCTCAACCGCAGATCCGCGGCGGCGACGTTCTCCTCCAGATGCTCCAGCGAGGCGGTGCCCGGAATCGGCAGCACGACCGGAGAGCGCGCCAGCAGCCACGCCAGAGCCACCTGCGCGGCCGTGGCGCCCAGCTCGCCCGCCACCGCGGTGATCTCGTCCGCGCCCTGGGAGGCGGCGGGATGCACCGGCCGCCACGGCAGGAACGCGATCCCCGCCTCGCCGCACGCCTGGAGCACCGCCTCGTACTCGCGGTCGAGCACGCTGTAGCGGTTCTGCACGCTGGCCACCTCGACGATGCCGCGCGCCTCGGCCAGCTGCTCGACGGTCACCTCCGACAGCCCGATGTGGCCGATCTTCCCCTGGTCCCGCATATCGCGCAGCGTCCCGACCTGGTCGGCCAACGGAACCTTCGGGTCCACCCGGTGCAGCTGCAGCAGATCCAGCCGCTCCACGCGCAGCCGCCGCAGCCCTTCATCGACCTGCTCGCGCAGGAACTCCGGCCGCCCGCACAGGTCGGCGTCCCCGTCTGGCCCCGGCGGCGCCACCCCCACCTTCGTGGCGATGAGCAGCTCCGGCGGGTACGGGTGCAGCGCCTCGGCCAGCAGTTCCTCGTTGGCACCCCACCCGTACAGGTGCGCGGTGTCGATGAGCGTCACGCCCAGCTCCACCGCGCGCCGCGCCACCGCGATCGAAGCCTGCCGCTGCGGTCCCGGCTCCGTCGTCAGGCGCATCGCTCCGAAACCCAGCCGTCCTACGGGTATCTCGCCCCCGATGCGGAACATCTCCCTCATAACGCCCACCCTCGCACGGTGGGCGGGGCCGGCCGGGGAATGACACGATGATCGCCATGAGCATCGAACTGGACCACATCGTCCTGTGGGTCGCCGACCCGCTGCGCTCCGCGGAGTTCTACGGCACCGTCCTGGGGCTCGCGCCGCTGCGGCTGGCGGAGTTCCGCGAGGGTACCGCGCCCTTTCCCAGCGTCCGCGTCTCGGCCGGGACCATCATCGACCTCATGCCCCTGAGCCTGGCGCCCGGGATGGACGCCGCGGCGCAGGGCAGCGCCGGCCACCCCGTCAACCACCTGTGCCTCAGCCTCGACCGCGACGGCTACCTCGCGCTGAAGGAGCGCCTGGCCGCCCTGGGCATCCCCACCCCCCTGACCATGAAGGACTCCTTCGGCGCCCGCGGCCTGGCCCCCGAGACCGTCTACTTCACCGATCCCGACCGCAACGTCATCGAAGCGCGCCACTACGCCTGATCGTGACGGACCGTAAACCCCAACCTCCCATCACCGCGGGCGACGAAACAGTTACTGTGCGGGTATGGGATCACACAGGCGACCCCCTTCACGCGCCCGCCACCACGCCGGTACCGCACTGGCCGTCCTGCTGACCTCCGCTCTCACCCTCGCGCTCGTCACCCGCGGCGCGCCGGCGCCGCCCCCTGTGGCGGCGCCCGCACCCGAGAAGGCCCAGGGCAAACAGCCCTCGGGCCCGCCTCTGGTGGTCAGCGGGCGCCTGCAGCCGGCCGTCCGCGCCGTTCCCACCCGAGCCTCGGGCCGCTACCTGACCGCCCCCGGCACCGAGGCGCCCCGCCACCACCGCCACCTTCCCGTCCGCTACCTCGTCGAGGTCGAAAAAGGGCTGCCCTTCACCCCGCAGGAGTTCGCCCGCGACGTGCACCGCATCCTCACCGACCCGCGCGGCTGGCCCGTCGGATTCCAGCGCGTGGACAGCGAGCCCGTCGAGCTGCGCGTCTCCCTGACCAGCCCCGCCGTCGCCCGCCGCCACTGCCGACCCCTGGACGTCGGGCTGCGCCTGTCGTGCTGGCAGGGCAGCCGCGCCGTCATCAACGCCGCCCGCTGGGCGCGCGGCGCGGCCTCCTACGGCCGCGACCTGGCCACCTACCGCGAGTACCTCATCAACCACGAGGTCGGCCATGCCCTGGGGCACGGCCACCGCGAGTGCCCCGGCCCCGGGCGGCCCGCCCCCGTCATGGTCCAGCAGAGCATCTCCCTGTACGGGTGCGCGCCCAACCCGTGGCCGCGCCGCCACGCCTCACCGCAGGTCGACCCCTCCCACGGCGCGCTGGCCGCGATGCTGCGGGTCCTGGCGCCGCGGGCCGAGTGGTGACGACGCACCTGCCTTAGTAGCGCTTTAGCGGACTTTCCTAGCTTTTCGGACAGAAGTGACCCGTCGTCCGAGAAACCGGGGGTAGACCGGTGAGCGACCAACCTGTCCGGATCCTCTCCGCGGGAACGGCACTGCCCGGCCCGCCCCTGGACACCCAGGCACTGGCCGACAGATTCGGCATGGACCGGCTGTGGCGCCAGTGGGTCGACACGTTCATCGGCACCCGCACCCGCCACCTGGCCATCGACCTGCGCACCGGCCGCCGGCGCGAGACCCTCGCCGACCTCGCCGCCCAGGCCGCCACCGAAGCCCTGGAGGCCGCGGGCCTGTCCGCCCAGGACATCGACGTGCTGGTCCTGGGCACCGCCACTCCCGACGCCCTCATGCCCGCCACCGTCAACACCGTCGCCGAACGCCTGGCCATCGACGGCGTGCCGACCTTCCAGCTCCAGTCCGGCTGCTCCGGCGCCGTCCAGGCCTTCGACGTGGCCACCGCGCTGCTGGGCTCGGGCCGCCACCGCACCGCCCTCGTCCTGGGCGGCGACGTCATCGCCAAGCACTACGACGTCACCGTCGACCTGCGCGCCGTCCCACCGGACGAACTCGTCAACTACCTGCTGTTCGGCGACGGCGCGGGCGCGGCGATCCTCACCACCGAGGACCACCCCGGCGCCCCCGAGATACGCGCCGTGCGGACCGTGCTGTCGGGCCTGGACCGCCCGCCCGGCCAGATCCTCAACTGGTACGGCCTGGCCGACCGCTCAGAGCCCCTCACCCCGGCCAGCGAGGACTACAAGGCCATCGAGGAGCTCGTCCCCGAACTCGCCGAGGAGATCGCCGAGGAGCTCCTGGAGGACCTCGGCTGGGACCGCGGCGACGTCTCCCACCTCCTGCCGCCGCAACTGTCGGTGACGATGACCGACCGCATCACCCGCCGCCTGGACTTCCCCCTGGCCAAGGAGATCTCCTGCGTCGCCGAGACCGGCAACACCGGCAACGCCCTGCTGTTCTTCCAGCTCCAGCGGCTCCTGGACGACACCGCCGCGCCCTGGCGCGCCCTGGCCGTCGCCATCGAGTCGAGCAAATGGATCAAATCAGGCCTCGCGCTGGAAAGGAGCACCACCGGTGGCCGCCCTCACCCGTGACCGGTTCGTCGCCCTCCTGCAGGACGAACTCGACCTCGACGTCACCGCCGCGGACCTGCACCTGCCCCTGGACGCCCTGCCCGACTGGGACTCCGTGCGCACCCTGACCCTGTTCACCGCGCTGGAGAAGGAGACCTCCCGCGAGCTGTCCCTGCCCGAACTGCTGGAGGCCCGCAGCCTGCAGGCCCTCTACGAGACGGTGACACGATGAGCGCCGAGGAGCCCTTCGACGACCGCCGCAGGCACACCCTCCTCTTCCTCGACCAGATCCGCGACTTCTCCCCGGTCTTCCTCGACACCGAGATCGACGCCACCGCCCTGACCGCCCACCGCGCCGCCGCCCGCGAACAGGGCCTGCGCCGCTCGGTGGTCGCCTACATCGTGCACGCCGCCGCCCGCGTCCTGGCCGCCCACCCCGACGCCAACACCTCCATCCGCGGCCGGCTGGAACCCGCCGTCGTCCGCCACGCCGCCACCAGCGCCAAGGTCACCCTCGACAAGAGGCTCGACGGCCGCCGCGTCGTCCTGGCCACCGTCATCCCCGAACCCGAGCACACCGGCCTGGCCGGCATCCAGGACCACCTGGACCAGGCCATCGCCGCCGACCCCGACACCGACCCGCGCTTCGCCGCCGTCCGCGACCTGCGCGCCCTGCCCGGCCCCCAGGCGCGGGAGCGCTTCCGCGCCGCCGCCGACCGCCTCGACCTGCGCCCCGCCCTCACCGGCACCTTCAGCGTCACCTCGCTGGGCCACCGCGCCGTCGACGGCTTCCACTCCGTCGGCGGCACCACCCTCACCCTGGGCGTCGGCCGCATCACCGACCGGCCCGTCGTACGCGACGGCCGCATCGCCGTCGCCCCCGTGCTGCGCCTGTCCCTGGCCTTCGACCACCGCGTCATCGACGGGGCCGAGGCCGCCGACATCCTCACCGAGACCAAGGACCTGCTGGAGGCCGGACCGCTGTGAACGACCTGGAGGAGCTCAAACGGTTCGTGGTCACCCACGCCGTCTCCCAGAACTTGCCGCCCGGCCCCTACACCGCCGTCCTCGACCGCATCACCACCGACACCGCAGACGCGCCCGGCTCCTGGCCCCACGAATGGATCAGGGCGGGCCGGGAACTGCAGGAGGCCGGCCAGACCCTGGCCGCCGCCCAGTACTACAACTTCGGCCGCTTCCCCTTCGTGGACGGCCCCGGCCGCCGCCGCGCCCTCGCCCTGTGCACGGCCGCGTTCGAGACCTGGCGCGAGACCCAGCCCGGCATCGACGCCGAGACCATCGAGATCGACGGCCTGCCCGTGCGCGTCCTCACCGCCGGGCTGTCCGCCGAGCAGCCCAGGCCGCTGCTCGTGCTGACCGGCGGGATCGTCAGCCCCAAGGAGCAGTGGGGCGCCGTCCTGCCCCAGCTCGCCGCGTCCGGGCTGGCCGCGGTCGTCGCCGACCTGCCCGGCGTGGGGGAGAGCCCGCTGCGCTACCACCGCGACAGCTGGCGGATCTACCCCGCGATCCTCGACGCCCTGGCCGGACGCGCCCGCGTCCAGGAGAGCCGCCTGCTGGCCCTCAGCTTCAGCGGGCACGCCGCGATCACCGCCGCCCTGCACGACCCGCGCATCCGGGGCATCGTCGGCAACGGGCCGCCGATCCGCGCGTTCTTCCGCGACACCGCCTGGCAGCGACGCGTCCCCAAGGTCACCACCGACACCCTCGCCCACCTCACCGGCGTCCCCGCCGAGAAGGTCTACGAGCACGTACGGGACTGGGCGCTGACCGCCGAGCAGCTGCGCTCCCTGAACGTGCCGCTGGCCGTCGTCACCGCCCGCCGAGACGAGGTCATCCCGCCCGCCGACACCGCGCTGCTGCGCGAGAACGTCCCCTTCCTGAGCATCGTCGAACACGACGACGTCCACGGAGCGCCCTCCCACCTGGCCGAGACCCGCGCGTGGAGCCTGCTGGCCGTCCACAAGATGCGGCCCGACCCGCCGCCGCAGGTCATCGAGGCGCTGACGGCCGCGGTGACCCAGGCGAAGGCGGCCCGATGAGCGCCCCCCGCTCTCCCTGGCTCCGGCAGGCCGCCCCCGCCGACCCCGGCGCGCCGACCGTGGTGTTCTTCCCCCACGCCGGAGGGTCGGCGAGCTTCTTCGCCCCCTACGCCCGCGCGCTCGCCCCGCACGTCAGGGTCCTGGCCGTCCAGTACCCCGGACGGCTCGACCGGCGGCGCGAACCCTGCGCGCGGGACCTGCGCGAACTGGCGCGGGGCGTCGCCGACGCGCTGGCCGGCGAACCCTCACCGGCCGCCCTTTTCGGGCACAGCATGGGCGGCCTGGTCGCCTTCGAGACCCTGCGGACCGGACGGGTGCGGGCCGGAAGGCTGCTGGTGTCCGGCAGCCGCGCCCCCTCGCGCACCCGCGTGGACCCCGCCCTCCTGCACGACGACGGCGCCCTGCTGGAACAGGTCCTCGGCCTGGGCGGCACCGCCCGCGAACTGAGGCACGACGAGGCGCTGCGCGAACTCGTCCTGCCCCCGCTGCGCGCCGACTTCCAGGCGCTCAGCCGTTATGCGCCGCGGTACGGCGCGACGGTCGACTGCCCCCTCACCGCCCTGGTCGGCGACTGCGACCCCCTCGTCCCCGTCGCCGACGCCCGCGCCTGGGGCGCCCACACCACCGGGCCCTTCGAACTGAAAGTGCTGCCCGGCGACCACTTCTACCTGACCCCCGCCCTGGCAGAGGTCGCCGAGACCATCCGCGCGGTGCTCGTCCCCGCCTGATCCACAAGAGCGAGGCCCCCGTTGAACCGACCACGGTCCGTCCCCGACACCAGGCCCGTCGCCGTGATCGGGGTGGCGTGCCGCCTGCCCGGCGCACCCGACCCCGCGGCGCTGTGGAACCTGCTGGCCGAGGGCCGCAGCGCGATCCGCGAAACGCCCCGCGAGCGCGCCACCGCCCTGGAACCCGGCCACCCCGGCACCCGGTTCGGCGGATACCTGGAGGACATCGCCGGATTCGACACCGAGTTCTTCGGGATCTCCCCGCTGGAGGCCGCCGCCACCGACCCCCAGCAGCGGCTCGTCCTGGAACTGGCCTGGGAGGCTCTGGAGGACGCCGGGATCGTGCCCGCCACGCTGCGCGACACAGCGACCGGGGTCTTCGTCGGCGCCATCGCCGACGAGTACGCCGTCCTCTCCCGCACGAGCGAACCCGGACGGCACACCCTCACCGGCACCACCCGCGGCATCATCGCCAACCGCGTCTCCTACACCCTCGGCCTCACCGGACCCAGCATCGCCGTCGACACCGCCCAGTCCTCCTCACTCGTCGCGGTGCACCTGGCCTGCGAGAGCCTGCGGCGCGGCGAATCGGCCCTGGCCCTGGCCGGAGGCGTCAACCTCATCGTCGACCCCGACGGGACCGCCGCCGTCGCCCGCTTCGGCGCGCTGTCACCCGACGGGCACTGCCACACCTTCGACCGCCGCGCCAACGGCTACGTGCGAGGAGAAGGCGCGGGCCTGGTCCTCCTCAAACCGCTGGAGGACGCCCTGGCCGACGGCGACCACGTCTACGCCGTCATCGCGGGCGGCGCCGTCAACAACGACGGCGCGACCGGCGGGCTGACCGTGCCCAGCGCCGAAGCCCAGGCCGAGGTGATCCGCCGCGCCTGCGCCGCCTCCGGCCTGGCCCCCGCCGACCTGCGCTACGTCGAGCTGCACGGCACCGGAACCCCCCTGGGCGACCCGATCGAGGCCCGCGGCCTGGGCCTGGCGCGCGGCGGCGACGCGCCCGTCGTGCAGGTCGGCTCGGTCAAGACCAACGTCGGCCACCTGGAGGGCGCCGCCGGGATCACCGGCCTGCTCAAGACCGTCCTGAGCATCGACCGCCGCCACCTGCCCGCCACCCTCGGGCACACCGACCCCAACCCCGCCATCGACCTGGACGCCTGGCGCCTGGCCGTGCGCACCCAGGCGGGCCCCTGGCCCGAAGGCCCCCTGGTGGCGGGCGTCAGCTCCTGGGGCATGGGCGGCACCAACTGCCACCTCGTCCTCACCGAAGCACCCGCACCCGACCCCGCCCCCGCTCGCGGCGAGCCCCGGTCCTCGGACGAGCCGCTGTTCACCGGAGAGGCCGGGCCGCTGCTGCTCAGCGCGCGGTCCGAGGCGGCCCTGCGGGGGCAGGCCGCCCGGCTGCGCGACACCCTCACCGAAGGCGTCCCCGACGGACTGGGCCGGGCGCTGGCCACGACCCGCACCGCCTTCACCCACCGGGCCGCCCTCACCGGCGACGCCCTCCAAGGCCTGGAAGCCCTCGCAGCCGGCAGGCCCGCGCCGGGAGTACGCACCGGGAGGGCCTCCACCGGGCACCTCGCGGTGCTCTTCCCCGGCCAGGGCAGCCAGCGGCCCGGCATGGGCAGCACCGCCGCGGCCTACCGGGAGGCGTTCGCGGAGGTCGCCGAACTGCTGGACGCACGCCTGCCCCAGCCCATCGGCCGCATCATCGACGGGCCCGCCGAGAACCTCAACCGCACCGCCTTCACCCAGCCCGCCCTGTTCGCCGTCGAGGTCGCCTCCTACCGGCTCCTGCGCTCCCTGGGCGCGCGGCCGTCGTTCGTGGCGGGCCACTCCATCGGCGAGGTCGCCGCCGCGCACGTCGCGGGCATCCTGGACCTGGCCTCGGCCGTCGAGCTCATCACCGCGCGCGGACGGCTCATGGACGCCCTGCCCGAAGGCGGCACGATGCTCGCCGTCGGCGCCTCCGAGACCGCCGTCACCGCGCTGATCGGCGGCGAGGGGGCGGCGGTCGCCGCCGTCAACGGGCCCGAGGCGGTCGTGGTGTCGGGGGAGCGCGCCGCGGTGGAGCAGATCGCCGCCCGCGCCGCCGAACACGGCTACCGCACCCGCCGCCTGGAGGTCAGCCACGCCTTCCACTCGCCCCTGATGGAGCCGATGCTCGCGGACTTCCGCGAGGTCCTGGACGGGCTGGACTTCGGCCGCGCCCGCATCCCGTTCGTCTCGACCGTCACCGGCGGGCTCCTCGAGACCACCGACGCCGGCTACTGGGTGGAGCACGCGCGCCGCCCCGTCCGCTTCACCGACGGCCTGCGCCGCCTGCGCGACCTGGGCGCGGACGTCTTCGTGGAAGCCGGGCCCGGCGCCGTCCTGAGCGGCCTGGGCAAGGAGGCCACCGGGGCGGCGTTCGTGCCGCTGCTGGGCCGCGACGGCGACCCGGCCGCCGCCGTCGCCGGGCTCTACACCGCCGGAGTGCCACTGGACTGGGAGGCGGTCTACGGCAGGAAGCGCACCCGCGTGCCGCTGCCGACCTACGCCTTCCAACGCGAACCGCACTGGCTGGACGGCACCGCACGACCCCGGACGGCTCCGGCCGTCCCGGCCGCGACGCCCGGTGCTCCTCAACCCGCCGACCTCGACCTGGAGGCACGGGTCCTGGCGGAGATCGCCGCCGCGCTCGGCTTCACCGACCCGGCCAGGATCGACCGCGAAGCCACCTTCCAGGAACTGGGCCTGGACTCCCTCGGCCTCGTCGGGCTGCGCGAGCGGCTCGGCGAACTGCTGGACGCCGACCTGCCCGCCGCGACCCTCTTCGCCCACCCCACCGCCACCGCGCTGGTCGAGCACCTGAGCGGCGCACCCGAACAGGCGCAGACCCGCGCGGCACGGGCCGCCGACGACGACCCCGTGGTGATCGTCGGCATGGGCTGCCGCTACCCCGGCGGCGTCGCCTCACCCGAGGACCTGTGGGAGCTCCTCGCCGAAGGCCGCGACGTCATCGGCGACTTCCCCGACGACCGCGGCTGGGACCCGCAAACCCTGGACACGGCCACCCGGCGCGGCGGCTTCCTGCACGGAGCCGGCGAGTTCGACGCGGCGTTCTTCGGCATCAGCCCCCGCGAGGCACTCGCGATCGACCCCCAGCAGCGGCTGCTGCTCCAGGTCGCCTGGGAGGCGCTGGAGAGGGCGGGCATCGACCCGCTGTCCCTCAAGGAGAGCGACACCGGCGTCTTCATCGGCGCGACCACCTCCGACTACACACCCCGCCTGCACGAAGGCGACGGCTCGGCCGACGGCTACCTGCTGACCGGCGGCACCATGAGCGTCGCCTCCGGCCGGATCGCCTACGTCCTGGGACTGCGCGGACCCGCCCTGACCGTCGACACCGCCTGCTCCTCCTCCCTGGTCGCCCTCGACCTGGCCGTCCGCGCCGTCCGCTCCGGAGAGACGGGCGTCGCGCTGGCCGGAGGCGCCGCCGTCATGGCCACGCCCGGCATGTTCGTGGAGTTCTCCCGCCAGCGAGGCCTGTCCCCGGACGGACGGTGCAAGGCCTTCGGCGCCGCAGCAGACGGCACCGGCTGGGCCGAAGGCGTCGGCGTTCTGGTCGTGGAACGCCTCTCCCTCGCCCGCGCGCACGGGCACCGCGTCCTTGCCGTCATCGCGGGCTCGGCCGTCAACCAGGACGGAGCCAGCAACGGCCTCACCGCACCCAACGGGCGCGCCCAGGAGCAGGTCATCGCCCGCGCGCTGGCCGACGCCGGGCTGAGCCCGGCCGACGTGGACGCCGTCGAAGCACACGGCACCGGCACCACGCTCGGCGACCCGATCGAAGCCCACGCCCTCAGCGCCGCCTACGGCCGCGACCGCGAGAGGCCCCTGCTCCTCGGCTCCCTCAAATCCAACCTCGGCCACACCCAGGCCGCCGCCGGGGTCGGCGGCGTCATCAAGATGGTGCAGGCCCTCCAGCACGCCGTCCTGCCGCGCACCCTGCACGCCGACGAACCCTCCCCGCACATCACCTGGACGGAATCGGGCCTGTCCCTGCTCACCGAGCAGACCGCCTGGCCCGACACCGGCAGGCCGCGCCGCGCCGCCGTCTCCTCCTTCGGCATCAGCGGCACCAACGCCCACCTCATCCTCCAGCAGGCCCCACCGGAAACACCGGCCGAGGAGCCCCCGGCGCAGGCACCGCCGCTGCTCCTGTCGGCAGCCGACCCCGCCTCCCTGGCCCGCCACGCCGACGCCGTCGCCGACCACCTGGCCGCCCGACCCGACCTCGCGGCGACCGCCGGGACGCTGCTGACCCGCGCCCGGCTCCGCCACGGTGCGGCCGTGCTGTCCGGCGAACCCGCCACCGCGACGGCGGCGCTGCGGGCCCTGGCCTCCGGCGAGCCGCACGCCGACCTCGTCACAGCCGAACGCGTCACCGGCCGCACGGTGTTCGTCTTCCCCGGACAGGGATCGCAGTGGCCCGCCATGGCCCGCGGACTGCTGGAGCACGACCCGGCGTTCCGCGCCGAGATCGAGGCCTGCGCGGCGGCCTTCGCCGAGCACACCGACTGGTCGCTGACCGCCGTCCTGCGCGGCGAGGAGGGGGCGCCGCCGCTGGAGCGCGTCGACGTCGTCCAACCGGTGCTGTTCGCCGTGATGGCAGCCCTCGCCGCCGCCTGGCGCGCCGCCGGAGTCATCCCCGACGCCGTCGTCGGCCACTCCCAGGGCGAGATCGCCGCCGCCTACGTCGCCGGAGCCCTGGACCTGGCCGACGCCGCCCGCCTGATCGTCCTGCGCAGCCGAGCCCTCCGGCGCATCACCGGAAACGGCGGCATGGTCTCAGTCGCCCTGCCCGCCCAAGAGCTCACCGGCCTGCCCGACGGCCTGGAGATCGCGGTGCGCAACGGGCCGCGCTCCACCGTCGTCGCCGGCCCCGACGCCCTCCTGGACGACCTGCTGGCCAGGGCCGAACGCGAAGGGTTCCGCGCCCGCCGCGTCCCCGTCGACTACGCCTCCCACACCGCCTTCACCGAACCGCTGCGCGCCGAACTCCTGGAGGCCTTCGCCGGGCTCGCCCCCCGCCCCGCCGCCACCGCGTTCTGCTCGACCGTCACCGCCGGCACCCTGGACACCACGAACCTGGACGCCGACTACTGGTACCGCAACCTGCGCCGGACCGTGCGGTTCGAGGAGGCCGTCGGCCACCTCATCGACACCGGCCACCACCGGTTCGTGGAGATCAGCGCCCACCCCGTGCTGACCTTCGCCATCGAGGAGATCCTCGCCGCCCGCACCGTGCCCGGCACCGTCCAGGGCACGCTGCGCCGCGACCACGGCGGCCCCGAACAGCTCCGGCGCGCCCTGGCCGCCGCCCACCTCAGCGGCGCCGACGTCACCTGGCCGCGCCCGCCCGCCGACCCCGCCCTGCCCACCTACCCCTTCGCCCGCGACCGCTACTGGCTCACCCCCTCCGCACGCGGCCCCGCCTCCAGCGGCCACCCGCTCATCGAAACGGCCGTAGCGCTCGCCGACGACGCCCTGCTGGTGACCGGCCGCATCGACCCCGCCGCCCAGCCGTGGCTGGCCGACCACGCCGTCCGCGGCCGCCCCCTGGTACCCGGCACCGTCCTTGCCGAACTCGCCGCCCGCGCCGGAGAACAAGCCGGAGCACCCGAGGTCGCCGAACTGACCGTCCGCGCGCCGCTGCCCCTGCACCCGGCCCGCCTGCAACTCCTGGCCGGCCCGCCCGACCCCGACGGCCGCCGTGCCTTCGACCTGCACGCCCGCCCCGCCGACGACCAACCATGGACACTGCACGCCTCCGGCGTCCTGGCCCCCGCCGCGGACACCGGCACCCCCTACACCGGGCCCGGGCCCGGGCCCGACGCCGCCCCGATCGACCTCACCGGAATCTACGACCGCCTCTTCCGGCTCGGCTACGACTACGGGCCCGCCTTCCAGGGCCTTTCCGCCGCCTGGCGCACCGGCGGCGTCCTGCACGCCGAGGTGAGCGGCCCCGACGGAGAGTTCGCCGTCCACCCCGCCCTCCTGGACGCCGCCCTGCACCCCGTCGTGGCGGGCCTGCTCGGCGCCGAACCCGAACGGCCGCTGCTGCCCTTCGCCTTCGAGGGCCTGCGGCTGGAGCGGCCCGCCTCCGGCATCCTGCGCGTGCGGATCGAGCCCCTGTCCGCCGACCGCTACCGCTTCTCGTTCACCGACGCCGACGGACGGCCCGTGGGCGAGATCGCCTCCTTGGCGTTCCGGCCCCTGGCCGCCGAAGACGCCCGGCCCCTCGTCCACCACCTCACCTGGGAGCCCCTGCCGGAAGGATCCGCCGCCCCCTTCGCCGTCCTGCACGGCCTGGGCGGAACGGACCTGCTCACCGGCCCCCACCCGATCGTCACCGACCTGGCCGACGCGCCACCGACCGTCCTCGTCCCCCTCGGCCCCGCCGCACCCGACGAAGCCTCCGACGAAGCCGAGGGCACGGCCGGCGCGGCGCGCGCGCGGACCGCCGCGGTCCTGGACCTGATCCAGGAAACGCTCCCCGGCACCACCCGTCTGGTCTTCGCGGTCGCCGAAGACGACCTCGCCTCCGCGCCCGTACGCGGCCTGGTCCGCACCGCCGCCGCCGAACACCCCGGACGGTTCGCGCTGGCCGCCGTCACCGGATCCGCGCCCGCCGCGCTCCTGGCCGCCGACCACGGCGAACCCGAGGTGGCCGTACGCGGCGGGAAGGTGCTCGGACGCCGTCTGACGGCCGCGACGAGCCAGGGGCCGCCCCGACCCGTCCCCGAGGGCACCGTTCTGATCACCGGCGGCACCGGCGGCCTCGGCTCACTGGTCGCCCGGCGGTTCGCCGCGGCCGAGAACCCGCCGCACCTGCTGCTGGCCGGCCGCTCGGGCATCACCGCGCCCGGCGCGCCCGACCTGGTGGCGGAGCTGACCTCGGCGGGCGCCACCGTGACCGTCGCCGCCTGCGACGTCACCGACCGCGCCGCGCTCCGGCGGCTCCTGGCCGACATCCCGCCCGAGCGGCCGCTGCGCGCCGTCGTCCACACCGCCGGCCTGCTCGCCGACGCCACCGTGGCCAACCTGACCCGGGCGCGGCTGGCCGACGCGCTGCGGCCCAAGATCGACGCCGCCTGGCACCTGCACGAGCTGACCCTCGGCCTGCCGCTGGAGCGCTTCGACCTGTTCTCCTCCGCCGTCGCCGCCCTGGGCGTCCCCGGGCAGGGCAACTACGCGGCGGGCAACGCCTTCCTGGACGCGCTCGCCGAGCACCGCCACCGGCTCGGACTGCCCGCCGCCTCCCTGGCGTGGGGGGTGTGGGACGAGGCCAGCGCGATGACCGGCCACCTCACCGACGCCGACCGGACCCGGCTGGCCCGCCTCGGTGTCGGCGGCCTCGCCACCGAGGAGGCGCTCGACGTCCTGGACCGGGCCGAGGGCCCCTACGCCTTCGTCTCCCCGCTGGAGGAGACCCTGCTGCGGGAGGAGGCGGCGGCCGGACGGCTGCCCGCGCTGTTCTCCCGGCTCGTGCGCAGGCCCGGCCGCGCCCGCCGCCAGGAGCAGGGCGCCTGGGCGCGCAGGCTCCTGGCCGAACGGCCCGAGGACCGGCGGCGCACGGCCGTCGCCCTGCTGCGCGAGCAGGTCGCCGCCGTCCTCGGCCACACCGACCCCTCCGCCTTGGGCTCGGCCCTGGCGTTCAAGGACCTGGGCTTCGACTCCCTGACCGCCGTGGAACTGCGCACCCGGCTGACGGCCCTGACCGGCCTGAGCCTGCCCGCCACGATCGTCTTCGAGTTCCCCACCATCACCGAACTCGCCCACCACCTCGCCTCCTCACTGGAGGAACGCCCTGTCACGGCCGCTCCCGTCACGGTCCGGGCCGCCGCCTCCTCCGATGACCCTGTGGTGATCGTCGGGATGGGCTGCCGCTATCCCGGCGGGGCGGCCTCGCCCGAGGAGCTGTGGGAGCTCGTCTTCGAAGGCCGCGACGTCATCGGCGACTTCCCCGACGACCGGGGCTGGAACGTCGAGGCGCTCTTCCACCCCGACCCCGACCACCGGGGCACCTCCTCCACCCGGCGCGGCGGCTTCCTGCACGGAGCCGGGGAGTTCGACGCGGCGTTCTTCGGGATGAGCCCCCGCGAGGCGCTGGCCACCGACCCGCAGCAGCGGCTGCTGCTGCAGGTCGCCTGGGAGGCGCTGGAGAGGGCGGGCATCGACCCGCTGTCCCTCAAGGAATCCGACACCGGGGTGTTCGTCGGCGCGATGTACGACGACTACGCGGCGCGGCTGCACGCCGCACCCGAAGAGCTCGAAGGGCTGCTGCTGGCGGGCAACCAGTCGAGTGTGGCCTCGGGCCGGATCGCCTACCAGCTCGGTTTGCGCGGGCCCGCGCTGACCGTCGACACCGCCTGCTCCTCCTCCCTGGTCGCCCTCGACCTCGCCGTCCGCGCGATCCGCTCCGGGGAGGTGAGCATGGCGCTGGCCGGGGGAGTGGCCGTCATGGCCACGCCCGGCATGTTCGTGGAGTTCTCCCGCCAGCGCGGCCTGTCCCCGGACGGCCGCTGCAAGGCCTTCGGCGCCGCAGCAGACGGCACCGGCTGGTCCGAGGGCGTGGGGATGCTCGTCGTGGAGCGCCTGTCGCGAGCACGTGAGCACGGGCACCGGGTGCTGGCCGTGATCGCGGGCTCGGCCGTCAACCAGGACGGGGCCAGCAACGGGCTGACCGCCCCCAACGGGCGCGCCCAGGAGCAGGTCATCACCCGGGCGCTGGCGGACGCGGGTCTGTCGCCGGGCGACGTGGACGCCGTCGAGGCGCACGGCACCGGGACCGTCCTGGGCGACCCGATCGAGGCGCACGCCCTGATCGCCGCCTACGGCCGCGACCGCGAGACGCCGCTGCTCCTCGGCTCCCTGAAGTCCAACCTCGGCCACACCCAGGCCGCCGCCGGGGTCGGCGGCGTCATCAAGATGGTGCAGGCGCTGCACCACGGTGTGCTGCCGCGCACCCTGCACGCCGACGAGCCCTCCCCGCACGTGGAGTGGGACCCCTCCGTCGCCCTGCTCACCGAGCGGACCGCCTGGCCCGAGACCGGCAGGCCCCGCCGCGCGGGCGTCTCCTCCTTCGGCATCAGCGGCACCAACGCCCACCTCATCCTCCAGCAGGCACCGCCGGAACCCGGCCGGACGGATGAGAGCCACGAGGCCGGACCGCTCGTGCTGTCGGCGAAGACGGAGACCGCCCTGCGCGCGCAGGCCGCCGCCCTGCACGAACTGTTCACCGGGCCGGCCGCGCCCGACCCGGCGGGCGTATCCCTCACCCTGGCCCGCCGCAGCCGCTTCCCCCACCGCGCCGTCCTCGAACCCGGCCCCGACCTGCCGGACGCGCTGGCCGCGCTGCGCGACGGCCGTCCCCACCCCCTCCTGGTCACCGGCACGGCTCGCGAAGAGCAGCGGCTCGCCGCGCTGTTCTCCGGGCAGGGCTCGCAGCGCACCGGGATGGCACTCGAACTCCTGGCCGCCTCGCCCCGGTTCGCCGAGGCCTTCGACGCCGTCGCCGACGGTTTCGGCCTCGACCTGCGCGGCCTCCTGGCCGACGAGGACGGCCCGCTGCACCAGACCCGGTACGCCCAGCCCGCGCTCTTCGCCGTCGAGGTGGCCCTGTACCGGCTCGCCGAATCCCACGGACTGCGCCCGGACCACCTCATCGGCCACTCCATCGGTGAACTCGCCGCCGCACACGTCGCCGGGGTCCTCGACCTCGCCGCCACCTGCACGCTGGTCGCCGCCCGTGGACGGCTCATGCAGTCGGCACGGCAGGGCGGCGCGATGGCGGCCTTCGACGGCACCGAACAGCAGATCACCGACCTGGCGGGCGGCGCCGCCGACCTGGCCGCCGTCAACGGGCCCGGCTCCGTCGTCCTGTCAGGCGACGCCGCGACCATCGACGAGCTGGTCGCGCGCTGGAAGGCCGGCGGTCGGCGCGCGACCCGCCTCAAGGTCAGCCACGCCTTCCACTCCGCCCACATGGACGAGGTCCTGGCGGAGTTCCGCGAGGTCGCCTCCGGGCTGGTCTTCCACCCGGCACGACTGCCCGTCATCTCGACCGTGACCGGCACCGTCGCCGCCCCCGAGGACCTGGCCGACCCCGACTACTGGACCGCCCAGATCCGCCGCCCCGTCCGGTTCGCCGACGCGGTACGCGCCGCACGCAAAGTCGGGGTCACCTGCTTCGTCGAACTCGGCCCCGACGGCACCCTGGCCGCGCACGCCGGAGAGGACGGCGCGCTCGCCGTCCCCGTGCTGCGGCGCGACCGCCCCGAGGTCCGCTCCTTCCGCGAGGCGCTGGCCCGCCTGCACACCGCGGGCGTCCCCGTCGACCACGCCTCCTTCGTCTCCGGCGCGCGCCCGGCCGACCTGCCCACCTACCCGTTCCAGACCCGCCGCTACTGGCTGCTGCCCGACACCGCGCCCGCCACCCCCGCCGACCTCGGCCTGGACGCCGCCCCGCACCCGCTGCTCGGCGGCTCCACCGACCTGCCCGACGGCGGCCGGCTGTTCACCGGCGTGCTGTCCACCGAACGCACCCCCTGGCTGGCCGACCACCGCATCGGCGGCCGCGCCCTGGCCCCCGCCGCGCTCCTGGCCGAACTCGCGCTGGCCGTCGGCGCCGCCACCGGACGCCCCCACCTGGCCGACCTCACCCTCGACGCGCCGATCGTCCTGGACGGGGAGGTACGGCTCCAGCTGACCCTCACCGGCTCGGGCGAGCTGACCTTCCGCACCCGGCGGGAAGACACCTGGACCACCCACGCCACCGCCACCCTCACCGACACCGACGCCGCGCCCGCGCCTTCCGTCGCGCCGATCCCGGATGCGCCGGGCGTCCTGGCCGAAGGCGTCCACGCGGCACTGGCCGGACACGGCTACGACTACGGCCCCGCCTTCCGCGGCCTGACCGCCGCCTGGTCCGACGGCGACACCCTCTACGCCGAAGCGGCACTGCCCCCGCTGCCCGCGGCCGAGACGACCCGCCACCTCCTGCACCCGGCCCTGCTGGACGCTGCCCTGCACACCCTGCCCCTGCACGGACTCGACGGCCCCTCCCGCATCCCCTACGGGCTGGAAGGCGTCCGCCTGCACACCGCGCACGCCACCGCCGTCCGCGCCCGCCTCACCCCCCTGGACGCCGACTCCTACCGGCTGGAGCTGACCGACCGCGACGGCCGCCCCGTCCTGACCGCCGACCGGCTCCGGCTCCGGCCCCTGCCCACCGCCGCCCGCCTGTACGAGCTGCGCTGGCACCCCGCCGACACCGTCGACGACGCACCCGGCCCGGTGGCGCAGCCGCAGAACGTCGCGGAGGCCTTGGCCCTCGTCCAGGAACACCTCTCCCACGACCTCCCCGAGCCCCTGACGGTCAGGACGCACGGCCTGGCCACCGAAGACGACGAACCCGCCTCCCGAGAGGCCGCCGCGATCTGGGGCCTGGTCGGCGCCGCCCAGGCCGAACACCCCGGACGCCTCCTACTGATCGACGGCAAGCCGAACGGCGGCGAACCGACCGGTCGTGTGGGGAGCGGCGGTGTGGGGAGCGTGTCGGTCGGGGTGTCCCGTGCCGCCGTCCGCGACGGCCGGACCCTGACGCCCCGGCTCGTCCCCCTGACGGCCGAGCCGGGCGGTGAGCCGCTGTGGCCGCGCAGCGCCGAGGGTGGCACCGTGCTGGTCACCGGCGGGACCGGGGCGGTCGGCCGTGCCGTCGCCCGCCATCTGGCCGCCGCGCACGGCGTGCGCAACCTGCTGCTGGCGGGACGGCGCGGAGCCGGCCATCCCGACGCCGCCGAGATCGAGGAGGAGCTCTCCGCGCTCGGCGCGCACCCGGCGTTCGCCGCGCTGGACCTCACCGACCGTGACGCGCTCGCCGCCCTGCTGGACGCCGTGCCGCTGACCGGCGTCGTCCACGCCGCCGGGATCACCGGCGACGCGACGGTCACCCGCCTGGACCCCGAGACCCTGCACCAGGTCATCGCCGTCAAGGCCGACACCGCCCGGCACCTGGACGAACTCACCCGGGGCCGCGACCTCGACGCCTTCGTGGCCTTCGGCTCCGTCGCCGCGGTGCTCGGTACGGCAGGGCAGGCCGCCTACGCGGCGGCCAACGCCTCCCTGGAGGCCGTCACCCGTGCCCGCCGCCTGGCCGGGGAGCGCGCTGTCACCCTGCACTGGGGCCTGTGGGACCTGGACGGCGGCATGGCCGCGGACCTGTCCGAACGCGACCTCGTCCGCCTCGCCGACGCCGGGATCCGGCCGATGGCCGAACACGAGGCACTGTCCCTGCTCGACACGGCGCTCGCCACCGGCAGGCCCGCCCTCGTCGCCGCCCGCCTTGACCGCGTCCCCGCCGCACTCACCCCGCCCGTCACGACCACCACGACCACCACGACCACCACGACCAACGCGGCCGCTGCGACCGTCCGGGAGGCCCGGACCGGGCCGCTGGTCCTGGAGGCGATCGCGGCCGTCCTCGGCTACGGCGGAGCCGCCGAGATCGACACCGAACGGACCTTCGCCGAACTGGGCGTCGACTCGCTGACCGCCGTGGAACTGCGCAACCGGCTCTCGTCCGTCCTGGGCGTCCGGCTGCCCGGCGCGGTCATCTTCGACCACCCGACGCCCCGCGCCCTGATCGACCACCTCGAACGCCCCGCCGGCCTCGACGACCCCGGGCACGACCGGGAGGAGCCCGCTCCGGCGGCCGTGTCCGCCGACGAGCCGATCGCCATCGTCGGGATGGCCTGCCGGTTCCCCGGCGGTGTGCGCACCCCAGCCGACCTGTGGGAGCTGCTGGAGGAGGGTCGCGACGCCATCACCGCCTTCCCCGACGACCGCGGCTGGGACCCCGCCCTCTACGACCCCGACCCCGAGCGCACCGGCACGTCCACGACCCGCTACGGCGGCTTCCTGCACGACGCCGCCGAGTTCGACCCCGAGTTCTTCGGGATCAGCCCGCGCGAGGCACTGGCCGTCGACCCGCAACAACGCCTGCTGCTGCAAGCCGCGTGGGAGGCCGTCGAGGACGCCGGGATCGACCCGGCGAGCCTGCGCGGCAGCCAGAGCGGCGTCTTCGTCGGCGTCATGTACTCCGACTACGGGGCGCGCGTGCACCAGCGGCCCGGCGCGGCCCGCGAACTGGAGGGCTACCTGGTCAGCGGCAGCGCCGGAAGCGTCGCCTCCGGCCGCATCTCCTACACCCTCGGGCTGGAGGGCCCGGCGGTGACGATCGACACCGCCTGCTCCTCCTCCCTGGTGGCCGTGCACCAGGCCGCCCAGGCGCTGCGGCTCGGCGAATGCTCCCTGGCGCTGGCCGGAGGCGCGACCGTGATGGCCAGCCCCGCGACGTTCGTGGAGTTCTCCCGCCAGCGCGGCCTGGCTGACGACGGCCGCTGCAAACCGTTCTCGGCCGCCGCCGACGGCACCGCCTGGGGCGAGGGCGCGGGCCTGCTCGTCCTCCAGCGCCTGTCGGACGCGCTGCGCGACGGGCGCAGGGTCCTGGCGGTCGTGCGCGGCTCGGCCGTCAACCAGGACGGGGCCAGCAACGGGCTCACCGCCCCCAACGGCCCCTCCCAGGAGCGGGTGATCCGCGGCGCGCTGCGCGGTGCCGGGCTGCGGCCCCGCGACGTGGACGTCCTGGAGGCGCACGGCACCGGCACCCGGCTCGGCGACCCGATCGAAGCCGGCGCCGTCCTCAACACCTACGGCGGCGACCGGAACGGCAGGCCCCCGCTGCTGATGGGATCGGTCAAGTCCAACCTCGGCCACACCCAGGCCGCCGCCGGCGTCGCGGGCATCATCAAGTCGGTCCTGGCCATGCGGCACGGCCGGGTCCCGGCCACCTTGCACCTGGACGGGCTGAGCGAGCACGTCGACTGGTCGCCGGGCACGGTCGACGTGCCCGCCGCCACCGTGCCCTGGCCCGACGGTCCCGGCCCGCGCCGCGCGGCGGTGTCCTCCTTCGGCATCAGCGGCACCAACGCCCACGTCATCCTGGAGCAGGGGCCGCCCGAACCCGCCCGCGAACACCGCCAAGAAGGCTCTGTCGTGCCGTGGGTGCTCAGCGCCCGCACCGAGGACGGAGTGCGCGAGCAGGCCGAACGGCTGCACCACCGCGTCCTGGCCGACCCGCAGGCCCACCCGGCCGACGTCGCCTACGCGCTGGCCACCACCCGTACCGCCTTCGACCACCGGGCCGTGATCCTGGGCCGCAGCAGGGAGGAGCTCCTGGCCGGGCTGGACGCCCTCCGCACCGGCGCGCCCGCAGGCGACGGCTTCCCCCTCGTGGTGACGGGGACCGCCGCACGGGGCGCGACCGCCGTCCTGTTCACCGGGCAGGGCAGCCAACGCGCGGACATGGCCGAGGAACTACGGGAGGCCTTCCCGGTCTTCGCACGGGCCTTCGACGAGGTCACCGCCCTGTTCCGCGAGCAGGAGGGCCTCGACGTACCGGCCGCGATCGCCGACCCCTCGCTCATCGACCAGACCCGCCACACCCAAGCAGCCCTGTTCACCGTTGAGGTGGCGCTGTTCCGCCTCCTGG
Organism: Actinocorallia libanotica; assembly: GCF_039525175.1. Lineage (NCBI taxonomy): Bacteria > Bacillati > Actinomycetota > Actinomycetes > Streptosporangiales > Thermomonosporaceae > Actinocorallia > Actinocorallia libanotica. The sequence goes on along the minus strand of NZ_BAAAHH010000012.1, from coordinate 66,575 downwards.
AGTCCCTCGGGCTGCGGGCCGAACTGCTGGCGGGGCACTCCATCGGCGAGCTGGCCGCCGCCCACCTCAGCGGCGCGCTCGCCCTGGCCGACGCCGTCACCCTGGTCGGCCTGCGCGGACGGCTCATGCAGGAATGCCCGGAAGGCGGACTGATGCACGCCGTCCAGGCCGACCCCGAGACCGTCCGCGCCGTGCTCGCCGAGACCGGGGCCGCGGCCGACATCGCAGCGGTCAACGGACCCGAGGCGGTCGTGGTGTCCGGCGACGCCGACGCGGTGGAGACCGTGACCGGCCTGCTGCGCGAGCGCGGGCACCGGGTCCGGCCGCTGACGGTCAGCCACGCCTTCCACTCCGCCCACATGGACCCCGCCGCGGCACGGTTCCGCGACCAGGTGGACACCGTGGCGACCGGCACGATGGGACGAACCGTGGTCTCCACGCTCACCGGCCGCGAAGCAGGACCCGAACTGCTGGGCTCCGGAACGCACTGGGCCGACCAGGTCCGGGGCACCGTCCGCTTCGCCGACGCCCTGCGGCGGCTACGGGAGCTCGGCGCGGTCCGCTTCCTGGAGGTCGGCCCCGACGCGGCGCTGACCGCCCTGCTCCGCCAGACCGACGAGACGCGCGCCCACGCCGTCATGGACCGCAGACACCCCGACACGCAGGCGTTCTGGACGTTCGTGGCCGGGGCGTACGTCGCGGGCGCGGACTGGGACTGGCGGGCGCTTCTGGGCCCGGACGCCGCGCCCGTGCCGCTGCCGACCTACCCGTTCCGGCGCGAGCGGCTGTGGCTGATGCCGCCCGCCGCGGACGGCACCGCCGCCGGCATCGGCGCGGACGAGCCCGCCCACCCGCTGCTGGCCGCCTCCGTCACCACCCCGGACGCGAGCAGCACGTTCCACACCGGCGTGCTCTCCCACCGCCGCCAGCCCTGGCTCGCCGACCACGCCCTGCGCGGCGTCCCGCTGCTGCCCGCCGCCGCCCTCGCCGACCTCACCGCACGGCTGGCCGCCGAACACGGACACCCGGCCGTCCGCGAGCTGTCCCTGCACGCGCCGGTCCTCATCGGCGCGACAGAAGAGATACGGCTGCGGGTGAGCGTCACCGGCCCGCACGCGCAGATCCACACCCGCCCGGCCGACGCCGAAGAGTGGACCCTCAACGCCGAAGCCGTCCTGGGCGAGACCGAACCCGGCCCCGCCTGGGCGGGGGAGCGCCCCGCAGCCGCCCGGCCGGTGGACCTGTCCGGCCTGTACCCGGCGCTGGCGGCACGCGGCTACGACTACGGGTCCGCCTTCCAGGGGCTGCGCGCCCTGTGGCGGGACGGCACCGACTCCTACGCCGAGGTCGCCACCGAGGACGGCACGCTGCCCGGCCTGATCGACGCGGCCTTCCACGCCTGGATCGCCGACGGCGACGGACCCCTGCTGGTGCCCTACGCCTTCCGCGACCTGCGGATCCACGGCGAGCCGCGCGGCCCGCTGCGGGTGCGGCTGCGCCGGACCGGCGAGGACGCCTTCGCGCTGGACGCCGTCGACGAACGCGGCCGCCCGGCGTTCTCGGCGGGCGAGGTCCGGGCGCGGCAGGTCGAGGCCGCCGCCCTCCTTGCCCGGCGCACCACCGCGCTCCGGCCGTACGAGGTCGCCTGGGTGCAGGCACGTCTCGACGCCGCGCCCGCCGGGCGGACGGTCGTGCTCGGCGACCCGATTCCCGGCCTGGCGCTCGAAGCGGTGCCCGTCCCCGACGGCACCGAGGACGTGATCGTCGCCGCCGCCCCGGAAGGCGGAATCCGGACGAGCGTCCTGGCCGTCCGCGACCTGATCCTCACCCTGCCGGAACGGGCACGCCTGGTCGTGCTCACCCGCGGCGCACTCGCCGCCACACCCGGAGACCGGGTCGAGCACGCCGAACAAGCCGCCCTGTGGGGGCTGGTCCGCACCGCCCGGCAGGAGCGCCCCGGCCGCGTCGGCATCGTCGACGCCGACGACCACCCCGACACCCTCACCGCCCTGCCCCGCCTGCTGGCCTCGGCCCCCGGCCAGCTCGCCGTCCGCCGCGGCACCGCCCTCCGACCCCGCCTGCGCGCCCTGCCCGCATCCCCCGCGCCGGATGGGCGGAGCGGGCCGGATCTGGGTGCGGAGACCGTTCTGGTCACCGGCGCGGGCGGGGCGCTCGGCTCGGCGATCGCCCGGCATCTGGCCGGGCACCGGCTGCTCCTGGTCAGCAGGCGCGGTGACGCCGATCCGGGGCTGGCGGCGCTCGGCGCGGAACTGGACGCCGAGGTCGCCGCCTGCGACCTGGCCGACTCCGACGCCGTGGCCGAGCTGCTGCGCGGACGCACCCTCAGCGCGGTCGTCCACTCGGCGGGCGTGCTGGCGGACGCCGTCCTGGACAACCTCACCGCGGACGACCTGGACCGGGTGCTGCGGCCCAAGACCGACGCCGCCTGGAACCTGCACCGGCACACCGAGGACCAGCCGCTGCGCGCGTTCGTGCTGTTCTCCTCCATCGCGGGCGTGGTCGGCAACGCCGGGCAGGCCGCCTACGCGGCGGCCAACACCGCCCTGGACGCGCTCGCCCAGCGGCGCCGCGCCGAGGGGCTCCCGGCGACCTCGCTGGCCTGGGGCCTGTGGGAGGACGGCATGGCCGCCGCCCTCGACCCGGCGGCGCGCGCCCGTATCGACCGGCTCGGCATCCGGCCGCTGGCCGCCGCCGAAGGACTGGAGCTGTTCGACCGCTCCCTCGACGCCGACGCCGCCCTGCTCGTCACGGCCAGACTCGCCCCCGCCGCCTCGCCGGGCCTGCCGGAGGTCCTCGCCGACCTGGCACCCGCCCGGCCGGCGCCGCCGCGCGAGACGCTGGGGGAGCGGGTCGCCGGGCTGGACCGGGAGGCGGCGCTGGATCTGGTGCGCGGGGCGGTGGCCGCGCGGATCGCCGAGGTCCTGGGCCTCGACGGCCCCGCGCGCGTCCCCGACGACCGCGGCCTGTTCGACCTCGGCCTGGACTCGCTGACCGCCGTGGAGCTGCGCAACCGGCTGAGCGCCGACCTCGGCGAACGCCTGCCCACGACCGTCCTGTTCGACCAGCCGACCGTCCGCGCCCTCGGCGCCCACCTGCTGGACCTGTGCGAGCCGGCCCGGCCCGGCTACGACCCGCAGGTGCTGGCGGCCTGGATCGCGGCCGCCGACGGCGACGGCCGCGCGGAGCTGGCGCGGGCGCTGAAGGACGCGCTGAGCGCGCTCGACACCTCCGAGGAGGACGACTTTGGCATGGATTCAGCCTCCGACGATGAACTGTTCGGGTTGCTGGACCGGGAACTGAGCGACTGAGGCAGGAGCGGACCATGGCGAACGAAGAGAAACTGCGCGACTACCTCAAACGGACCACGGCCGACCTGCTGCGCACCCGCGCCGCCCTGGAGAAGGCCGAGAACCTCACGCGAGAACCCCTCGCCGTCGTCTCCGCCGCCTGCCGCTACCCCGGCGGGGTGCGCTCGCCGCGGGACCTGTGGCGGCTCGTGGCCTCGGGCACCGACGCCATCGGCCCGTTCCCCGCCGACCGGGGCTGGCCGCTGGCCGACCTCGTCCACCCCGACCCCGGCCACGAGGGCACCACCTACGCCGCCGAGGGCGGCTTCCTGCACGGCGCGGCCGACTTCGACCCCGAACCGTTCGGGATCAGCCCGCGCGAGGCGCTGAGCATCGACCCGCAACAACGCCTGCTGCTCCTGACCGCCTGGGAGGCGTTCGAACGCGCCGGGCTCGACCCCCGCTCCCTGGCGGGCGAGCCCATCGGGGTGTTCGCCGGGATCATGTACTCCGACTACGCCTCCCGGCACGCCCGCCCGCCCGAGGGGTTCGAAGGGCATCTGGGCATCGGCAGCGCCGGAAGCGTCGCCTCCGGCCGCGTCGCCTACGCCTTCGGCCTCGAAGGACCGGCCGTCACCGTCGACACCGCCTGCTCCTCCTCCCTGGTCGCCCTGCACTACGCCGCACAGGCCGTCCGGCGCGGCGACTGCCGCATGGCCCTGGCGGGCGGCGCGACCGTGATGGCCACCCCCTCCACGTTCGTGGAGTTCTCCCGCCAGCGCGGCCTGTCCGCCGACGGCCGCTGCAAGGCGTACGCGGCGGGGGCCGACGGCACCGGCTGGGCCGAAGGCGCGGGACTCGTCCTCATCGAGCGGCTCTCGGACGCCCAAAGGTTGGGCCACCCCGTGCTGGCCGTGCTGCGCGGCAGCGCCGTCAACTCCGACGGCGCCAGCAGCACCCTGTCGGCGCCCAACGGCTCGGCCCAGCGCCGCGTCATCCGCGCCGCGCTCACCGACGCCGGACTCGGCCCCGCCGACATCGACGCGGTCGAAGGCCACGGCACCGGCACCGCCCTCGGCGATCCCATCGAGGCCGGCGCGCTGCTGGACGTCTACGGCCGGGCCCGCGATGAGGCCGACCCGGTGTGGCTGGGGTCGCTGAAGTCCAACATCGGGCACACCCAGGCCGCGGCCGGGGTCGGCGGCCTCATCAAGATGATCGAGGCGATCGGGCACCGCACCCTGCCGAAGAGCCTGCACCTGGAGGAGCCGTCTCCGCGCATCGACTGGAACGCCGGAGGCCTGGTACCACTGGCACAGGCACGGCCCTGGCCGAAGCGGGAGCGGCCGCTGCGCGCAGCCGTGTCGTCCTTCGGCATCAGCGGCACCAACGCCCACGTCATCGTGGAGGAGCCCCCCGCACCCGGGCCCGCCGCGACCACCCGCCCGGCGGGCCCGACGGCCTGGCTGCTGTCGGGGCACTCCCCGCAGGCGCTGCGCGAACAGGCCGTGAGGCTGCGCGAGCACCTCGCCGACCATCCCGACACCGCTCCGGGCGATGTCGCCCACACGCTGCGCACCGCGCGGGCGCTGCTGCCCCACCGCGCCGTCGTCGTCGGAACCCGGACGCAAGACCTGGCCAAGGCCCTACAGGACGTCGTGGACGAGGCGCCCGGCGACCGGACGGCGCTCGGCGAGGCCACCACCACGGGACGGCCGGTGTTCGTCTTCCCCGGCCAGGGCTCCCAGTGGGCCGGGATGGCCCGGGACCTGTACGAGACGTCCGAGGTGTTCCGCGCCGAACTCACCCGGTGCGCCGAGGCGCTGGCACCCCACACCGATTGGGACCTGGTCGAGGTCGTCACCTCCGCCGAAGGCGCCCCGCTGGAGCGCGTCGAGGTGGTGCAGCCCGCCCTGTTCGCGGTGCTGGTCTCCCTGGCCGCCCTGTGGCGGTCCCTGGGCGTCGAGCCCGCCGCGGTCGTCGGCCACTCCCAGGGCGAGATCGCCGCCGCCTGCGTCGCGGGCGCACTGGACCTGCCGACCGCCGCCGCGCTGGTGGCCGGACGCAGCAAGGCCCTGGCCGGACTGGCCGGGACCGGCGCGATGGCCTCGGTCGCGCTGCCCGCCGCCGACATCGAGGGCCGGGAGGGCATCTGGGTCGCGGCCGTCAACGGACCGCGCTCCACCGTGGTCTCCGGCACGGCACCAGAAGTGGCGCGCTTCGTGGCCGAACGCGAGGCCGAAGGGGTGCGGGCACGGCTCATCCCCGTCGACTACGCCTCGCACTCGCCCGCCGTGGAACCGCTGAAGGACGACCTGGCCGCCAGGTTCGCCGCGATCCGCCCGCACGCCGCCACGGTCCCGTTCCACTCCACCGTCACCGCCGGGCCGCTGGACGCGGCCGGGCTCGACGGCGCCTACTGGTACGCCAACCTGCGCGAACCGGTGCGGCTGGCGCAGACCATCGAAGGACTGCTCGCCGAGGGCCACCGCGCTTTCCTGGAGATCAGCCCGCACCCGGTGCTGACCACCGCGCTGCTGGAGACCTTCGAGCACGCCGGGACCGACGACGCCCGCGCCACCGGGACGCTGCGGCGCGGTGACGGAGGTATGGAACGGCTGCTGACCTCGGCCGGCGAACTGCACGTGGCCGGAACGCCCATCGACTGGCGGGCGGCGACCGCAGGGACGCTCACCGACCTGCCCACCTACGCCTTCCAGGAGCGGCGCTTCTGGCTCGACACCGCCGTCTCCTCCGGGCACCCGCTGCTCGGGCGGGGCGTGGAGACCGCCGACGGACGCGGAACCCTGTTCACCGGGAGCGTCCCGAACGGCTGGGCGCGGCGGCACCGCCTCGGCGACCGCGCCCTCCTGCCGGGAAGCGCCCTGGTGGAACTGGCCCTGGCCGCCGGGTCCCGCACCGGGGCCACGGCACTGGAGGAGCTGACCTTCCTGGCACCCGTGGACGTGGCGGACGGGCCGGTGGACCTGCAGGTCCAGGTCGCCGCCGACGGCGGCCTCACCCTCCACGCCCGCCAAGACGACGGTGCCTGGCAGGTGTGCGCCACCGGCCTGCTCGCCGAGGACGAAACCGACCCGCCGGACGGCTTCCCCACCGCCTGGCCCCAAGGCGAACCCCTCGACGTGGCCGCCGCCTACGAGGAACTGGCCGGACACGGCGTGCACTACGGGCCGGGCCTGCGCACGGTGCGGGCGGTATGGCGCGGCGACGGCCACCACGACGCCGAGGTCGCGCTGCCCGAGGGCGCGGGCGGCCACGAACTGCATCCGGCGCTGCTCGACGGCGCGGTCCAGGCCGCCTACCTGGCGAGAGGCCGGGACCCCGTCGTGCCGTTCTCCTGGAGCGGCGTGCGCGTCCACGACGGCGGCACCGTACGGGAGCTGCGGGTCCGGGTGACCGTCACCGGCCCGGACACGGTCGCGCTGGCGGCCGTGGACCCGGCCGGACGAACCGTCCTGACCGCCGAAGAGGTGCGGTTCCGGCCCCTGGACGGCACGAACGCCGCACCGACCGCCGCACCTGAGGTCCGTACCCCGCGCCGGGTGAAGGCGGCGTCCCGGCAGGCGCCGCGCGCCCTGCTGGACGTGGTGAGCAGGACCGTCGCGGACGTCCTGGGCCTGGCCTCCGCCCGGGAGGTCCGCCCCGACCGGCCCTTCCGGGAACTGGGCGTGGACTCGCTGCTGGCCGTGCGGCTGCGCGACCGCCTGGGCAAGACCGTCGGCCGCAGGCTCCCCAGCACCCTGGTGTTCGACCACCCCACACCCCGCGCGCTCGCCGAGTTCCTCGACGACGCCGCCGGCCCCGACGCCGCGGCCCGGACGGAGGCACCGGCGGACGAGCCCATCGCGATCGTCGCGATGAGCTGCCGCTACCCCGGCGGCGCCGACACGCCCGAACGGTTGTGGGAGCTGCTGGCGGAGGGGCGCTCGGCCGTCGGCCCCTTCCCCGAGGACCGGGGCTGGGACCTCGACGCGCTCTTCCACGACGACCCCGACCACCCCGGCACCTCCTACACCCGCAGCGGCGGCTTCCTGCACGACGCCGCCGACTTCGACGCCGACCTGTTCGAGATGAACCTGCGGGAGGCGCGCGCCGCCGACCCCCAGCAGCGGCTCCTCCTGGAGACCTCCTGGGAGGCGTTCCAGCGCGCCGGGATCGACCCCGCCTCGCTGCGCGGCTCCCGCACCGGCGTCTACGTCGGCCTCATCTACACCGAGTACGGCGGCCGCGCCCAGGACGACCCCCGCGAACACGGCGGCTACCTGGGCACCGGCAGCGCCGGAAGCGTCGCCTCCGGCCGCATCTCCTACACCTTCGGCCTGCAAGGCCCGGCCGTCACCGTCGACACCGCCTGCTCCTCCTCCCTGGTCGCCCTGCACCTGGCCGCGCAAGGGCTGCGCCGCGGCGAATGCGACCTGGCCCTCGTGGGCGGGGCGACCGTCATGGCGACGCCCGCGACGTTCGTGGAGTTCTCCCGCCAGCGCGGCCTTTCCCCGGACGGGCTGTGCCGCGCCTTCTCCGACGACGCCGACGGCACCAGCTTCAGCGAGGGCGTCGGCCTGCTCCTGGTGGAGCGCCTGTCGGACGCCGTCCGCAACGGGCACCGCGTCCTGGCCGTGGTGCGCGGCAGCGCCGTCACCCAGGACGGCGCCAGCAACGGCCTCACCGCGCCCAACGGCCCCGCCCAGGAACGCGCGATCCGGGAGGCCCTCGCCGACGCGCGCCTGACCCCCGCCGACATCGACGCCGTCGAGGCGCACGGCACCGCCACGACCCTCGGCGACCCCATCGAGGCACAGGCGCTGCTGTCGGCCTACGGCGCGAGCCGCGACGGCGGGCCCCCGCTGCGGCTGGGCTCCCTGAAATCCAACATCGGCCACACCCAGGCCGCGGCCGGGGTCGGCGGCCTCATCAAGATGGTCCTGGCGCTGGAGCACGGCGTCCTGCCCCGCACCCTGCACGTCTCGGCACCCTCCCGGCACGTCGACTGGGACTCCGGCGGCCTGGCCCTTCTCACCGAGAACGCCCCCTGGCCCACGGGCGGGCGTCCGCGCCGCTTCGGCGTCTCGGCGTTCGGCATGAGCGGCACCAACGCCCACGTCATCGTCGAAGAACCTCCCGCCCCTCCGACGGAAGCGGAAGTACAGGCCGGGCCGGTCCCGGAGGAGGCGCAGGACGGGCCGGTGCCGCTGGTGCTGTCGGCGCGGAGCCGGTGGTCGCTGCGGGCCGAGGCGCGCCGCCTGCACGACTACCTCACCGCTCACCCGGACGCTCCGCTGGGGGCCGTGGCCGCCGAGCTAGCGCGTACGCGGACCGGGCTGCGCCACCGGGCCGTGGTGGTCGCCGCCGACCGGGCGCAGGCGTTGGAGGGGCTGGCGGCCGTCGCCGACGACCGGCCTTCGCCGCTGGCGGTCACCGGGGTGGCCTCCGACGAACTCTCGCCGGTCTTCCTGTATCCCGGGCAGGGCGCCCAGTGGGCGGAGATGGCGCGGGCGCTGCTGGAGGAATCGCCGGTCTTCGCCGCGCGGATCGCCGAGTGCGCGGCGGCTCTGGATCCCGTCACCGGCTGGTCGCTGCTGGGTGCGCTGCGCGGTGAGGTTCCGTTGGAGCGGGTGGATGTGGTGCAGCCGGTCCTGTGGGCGGTGATGGCCGCGCTCACCGCCCTGTGGGAGTCCTACGGGGTGCGGCCTGCGGCGGTCGCCGGGCATTCGCAGGGCGAGATCGCCGCCGCGCTCACCGCCGGGGCGCTGACGCTGCCGGACGCCGCCGCCGTGGTGGCGCTGCGCAGCCGGGCGCTGCTGGCGCTCGCCGGGACCGGTGCGATGCTCGCGGTCTCCGCCCCGCACTCCCGGGTGCGCGAGCTGCTCGCCGGCCTCGGGGAGGAGGTCGCGGTCGCCGCGGTCAACGGGCCCGCCTCGACGGTCGTGTCCGGGCCGGTCGCCGCCGTGGAGGCCGTCCGGGAACGGGCCGAACGGGAAGGGCTGCGAGCCCGGCGGATCGAGGTGGACTACGCCTCGCACTCCCCGGCCGTCGAGGTACTGCGGGAAGAGCTCCTTGCGGTGCTGCCCGTCGTGCCGCCGTTCGCCGCCGGGGAGGTCGAGGTGTTCTCCACTCTCACCGGCGGGCCTGCCGGAGCCGACTTCGCCGACCCCGCGTACTGGTACCGGAACCTGCGCTCACCCGTCCTGCTCCAGACCGCAGTGGAAGCCGCGCTGGCGGCCGGGCACGGCGCGTTCCTCGAGATCAGCCCGCACCCGGTGATCGGGCCCGCCCTCGTGGAGCCGGTCGAGGACGCCGGAGGCGCGGTCCTGGGCACGCTCCGCCGCGACGAAGGGGGACTGGAGCGCTTCCTGCTGTCGGCGGCCGAAGCGTGGACGCGCGGCGTCGTCGTCGACTGGACCGCCCACCCCGGCTCCCAGGACGCGCCGATCCCACCCCTGCCCACCTACGCCTTCGACCGCCGGCGGTACTGGCTGGACGCCGCCAAGCCGCGATCCGGACCGTCCGCCGGGGTCCGCGGCGCCGGTCACCCCCTGGCCGCGAGCGCCGTACGGACCGCCGACGACGGGCTGCTCCTGCTCGGCAGGCTCGACCCCGCCGAACACTCCTGGCTGGCCGAGCACATCATCGAAGGCGGCGCGATCGCCCCCGGCGCGCTGTTCGCCGAACTGGCCGCTTTCGCGGGCGAGCTGGCCGGAACACCGCGCGTGGCGGAACTGACCCTCCAACGTCCGCTCCCGCTGGAGCCGCAGGAGACCGTCGAGATCCAGGTGACGGTCGGCCCGCCGGAACCCGACGGACTGCGCCCCGTGGGCGTCCACGCCCGCCCCTCCGACGGCGAAGGCCCCCTCGGCGCCCCCTGGACCGCCCACGCCCTCGGCACCCTCGGCCCGGCCCGGACCTCGCCGGGAACCCCCGCGAATATCCCAGCGGAGAACCCGTCAGAAGCCTCAGCGCAAACCCTGCCGGATGACGTCCCGCAGTTCTGGCCGCCCGCCGGAGCCGAGGCCCTGGACGTCACCGGCCTCTATGACTCCCTGGCGGCGGGCGGCTATGACTACGGGCCGTCCTACCGGGGTGTCGTGCGGGCCTGGAAGGCCGGGGCCGACGTCTACGCCGAGCTCGCGGCCCCGGCCGTCGAGGGGTTCCCGCTCGCGCCGCCCACCTTGGACGCCGCACTGCACGGGATCGGCCTGGCCGGGCTGTTCCCCGACGACGGGGTGGTGCGGCTGCCGTTCAGCTGGCGCGGTTTCACGCGCTCCGGCGCGGCGGCGGCCGGGCCGCTCCTGGCCCGTCTGCGCCCGACCGATGGCGGTGTGGAGGTCGAACTGCGCCAAGGCGGCGGGCTCGTGGCGCGCGTGGAGGAGATCTCCCTGCGCGCCGCCGACGTGAGCGCCGACCACCTGCTCTATGCCCTGACCTGGCAGGCCGTGGACCAGCCCGCCGCGCCCGCGTCCGGGAACGTGCGGATCATCCGCGTTCCCTCGCCGGAGGGAGAGGATCCGCAGAGCGTCCGGGCCGCCCTGGACTCTGTGCTCGCCCCCATCAGGGAGGCACTGGCGGGCGACGACCCGATCGTCGTGCACACCGTCGGTGCCGTCGCGGCGGTGGAGAGCGAGCGGCCCTCCACCGCCGGCGCGGCCGTGTGGGGCCTGGTGCGCTCCCTGCAGTCCGAGGAGCCCGGCCGCATCACGCTCGTGGACACCGATGCCCGCGACGCGCCCGTCCTGACCGCGGCCGCCTCCGGGGAGGAGCAGGTCGCGGTCCGCGACGGGCGGCTGCTGGTGCCCCGGCTGGCCCGCTGGGAACGCGGCCTCGTCCCGCCGTCCGGCGGCCCCTGGCGGCTGGAGGCCCGCGACGGCGACCTGCGCCTGGGAGCGGCTCGGGAGGGGTCGCTCAGTGAGGGCCAGGTCCGCGTCGCCGTCCGGGCCTCCGGTCTGAACTTCCGTGACGCGATGCTGGTGCTGGGCATGTACCCGGGCGAGGCCGACCTGGGCACCGAGGGGGCGGGCGTCGTCCTGGAGACCGGCCCCGGAGTGGAGGGCCTCGCCCCCGGTGACCGCGTCATGGGCCTCATCGCCGGAGGCATCGGCCCGGTCGCCGTCACCGACCACCGGCTGCTGGCCCCCGTCCCCGACGGGCTCTCCTTCGCCCAGGCCGCGACCGTCCCCGCGGTCTTCCTCACCGCCTGGTACGCCCTGCACGACCTGGCCGACGCCCGGCGGGGGGACTGGCTGCTGGTCCACTCCGCGGCCGGAGGCGTCGGCGGCGCGGCCGTCCAGCTGGCCCACCACTGGGGGCTGGAGGTCTTCGGCACCGCGAGCCCCGCCAAATGGGCGGCCGTGGACCTGCCCGCCGAACGGCTCGCGAGCTCCCGCACTCTGGACTTCCCGGACGCCGTGCGCGCCGCAACAGGGGGGCGCGGCGTCGACATCGTCCTCAACTCCCTCGCCGGGGAGTTCGTGGACGCCTCCCTGGAGCTGCTCGTCCCGGGCGGGCGCTTCATCGAGATGGGCAAGACCGACATCCGCGTCTCCGAAGGCGTCGCCTACCGCGCGTTCGACCTCGCCGAGGCCGGGCCCGACCGGATCGGCGCCATCCTCGCCGAGCTGGCCGCCCTGTTCCGCGCGGGCGTCCTGACCCCCTTGCACGTCACCGCCTGGGACGCGCCCCGCGCCCCGCGCGCCTTCCGGCACCTGTCGCTGGCCCGCCACACCGGGAAGGTCGCCGTGCGGCTGCCCCGGCCGCTGGACCCCGAGGGGACGGTGTTGCTGACCGGCGCGTCCGGCGGCGTGGGCAGGCTGGTCGCCCGGCACCTGGTGGAGCGGCACGGCGTCCGCCACCTGCTGGCGCTCAGCCGCAGCGGGGACGTCCCCGACCTGGGCGGGCTCGACGCCGAGGTCACCGGCGCGGCCGTGGACGTCGCCGACGAGGCGGCGCTGGAGCGGGTGCTGGCGGGCCTGTCCCGGCCGCTGACCGCCGTCTTCCACGCGGCGGGCGTCCTGGACGACGCGACACTGGCCAACCTCACCCCCGAGCGGCTGGAGGCGGTGCTGCGCCCGAAGGTCGACGGCGCGTGGAACCTGCACCGGCTCACCGCGGGCACCGACCTCGCGGCGTTCGCGCTGTTCTCCTCGGCCGCCGGGCTCGTCGGCAACCCCGGCCAGGCGGCGTACGCGGCCGCCAACGTCTACCTCGACGCGCTGGCGACCGTACGGTCCCGGGCCGGGTTGGCGGCGACCTCCGTCGCCTGGGGCCTGTGGCGCTCCGACAGCGCGATGACGGGCGCGCTGTCCCGGACGGACCTGGCCCGCATGACCCGCTCGGGCGTGCTGCCCCTGTCGGCGGAACGGGGGCTGGCGCTGCTGGACACCGCCCTGACCTCCGGCGACCCGGCGCTCGTGGCCGTCCGGCTCGATCCCGGGCGGTTGAGCGCCGGGTCGGCGCCGCCGCTGCGCTCCCTGATACGGGCGGCCGCCGCGGCCCCTGCCCCGGCGGAGCGGGTGGAGGGGCTGGGCGAGCGGCTGGCGCAGGCCGCGCCCGAACAGCGCCGCGGCCTGGTCGCCGACACCGTGTCCCAGTACCTCCAGGCCGTCCTGGGCCGCGCGCCGGGCACGGCCGTCGAGGCGGGACGCAGCTTCAAGGAGCTGGGCCTGGACTCCCTCACCGCGGTCGAGCTGCGCAACCGCCTCGGCCGGGCGGCCGGGGTGCGGCTCCCGGCGACCGTCGTGTTCGACCACCCCACCCCGGACGCCCTCGCCGACCACCTCCTCGGCCTCCTCGCCCCCGCGGAACCGCAGGAGGAGGACGGCGGCGTCGAGGAGCTCTTCGCCTTCATCGACTCAGAGCTACGACCTTAGGGAAGCCATGGCCGACGAGAAGAAACTGGTCGAATACCTCCGCTGGACGACCGACGAGCTGTCCCGGGTCAAGCGGGAGCTCGCCGCGCTCACCGACCCCGACCCCATCGTGGTCGTGTCGGCGGCCTGCCGCTTCCCCGGCGGCGTCGGCTCGCCCGAGGACCTGTGGCGGGCCGTCGCCGAAGAGGCCGACGCGATCGGCGCCCCGCCCACCGACCGGCCCTGGGACCATCCGGCGCCCGGCGGGTTCCTGCCCGGCGCCGGGGACTTCGACGCGGCGTTCTTCGGGGTCTCGCCCCGCGAGGCCGAGGCGATGGACCCCCAGCACCGCCAGCTCCTGGAGCTGACCTGGGAGGCGCTGGAGCGGGCCGGGATCCTCCCGGCGTCGCTGCGCGGCAGCCGCACCGGGGTGTTCGCCGGTGTCATCTACCAGGACTACGCCCCGCCCGTCGGCGCCGCCCCGCCGGGCCTGGACGGCTACCTGATGACGGGCAACGCCGCCAGCATCGCCTCGGGACGCATCTCCTACACCCTGGGCTTCGAGGGCCCGGCGCTGACCGTCGACACCGCCTGCTCCTCCTCGCTGGTGGCCGTCCACCTGGCCGCCGAGTCGCTGCGCCGCCGCGAGTGCGATCTGGCGCTGGCGGGCGGCGTCACCGTCATGGCCACCTCACGGGTGTTCACCGAGTTCGCGTTGCAGGGCGGCCTCGCCCCCGACGGGCGCTGCAAGGCGTTCTCCGCCGACGCCGACGGCACCGGTTTCGGCGAGGGCGCCGGCCTGCTGGTCCTGGAGCGGCTGAGCGACGCCGTCCGGCAGGGGCATCCGGTGCTGGCGCTGGTGCGCGGCTCGGCCGTCAACCAGGACGGCGCGAGCAACGGGCTCACCGCGCCCAGCGGCACGGCCCAGCGCAAGGTCATCGAGGCGGCGCTGCGCGCGGCCGGCCTGCGGCCCGCCGACGTGGACGCCGTGGAGGCGCACGGCACCGGGACCCGGCTCGGCGACCCCATCGAGGCCGGGGCGCTGATCGCCGCCTACGGCGAGCCGCGCGGCGACGCCCCGCCCCTGCTGGTCGGCTCGGTGAAGTCCAACCTCGGACACACCCAGGCCGCCGCCGGCGTCGCGGGCGTCATCAAGATGGTGGAGGCACTGCGCCGCGGCGTGCTGCCCGCCACCCTGCACGCGCAGCACCACTCGGAGCTGGTGGACTGGACGGGCGGCGGCGTGGAGATCGCGGACCGGGCCCGGCGGTGGCCCCGGACGGGCCGCCCCCGGCGGGCGGGCGTCTCCTCGTTCGGCATCAGCGGCACCAACGCCCACGTCATCCTGGAACAGGCGCCCGCCACCCCGGAACAGGAGCGAACCCCGGAGCGGGAGGCCTCGGGGGAGCGGCCGGTGCCGTGGGTGCTGTCCGCGCGGACCCCGCAGGCGCTGCGCGGGCAGGCCGCGCGGCTGCGGGACCTGGCGGCCTCCCGGCCCGGCCTGGACAACGCGGCCGTCGCGCGCGCCCTGGTGGCCGCGCGCACGGCGTTCGGGCACCGGGCCGCGGTGCTCGGCGGGGACGTGCGCGCGCTGGAGGCGCTGGCGGGAGCGGCGCCGGTCGTGGCCGCCCGCCGGGGCCGCAGGGTCGCGTTCGTGTTCGGCGGGCAGGGCACCCAGCGTCCCGGCATGGGAGGCGACCTGTACGCGCGGTATCCGGTGTTCGCCGAGGCCTTCGACGCGGCCTGCGCCGCGTTGGAGCGGGCCGGTGCCGCGGGGCTGAAGGAGCGGGTGCTGGGCGGCGGCGAGGTGGACCGCACCGAGTGGGCGCAGCCCGCGCTGTTCGCCTTCCAGACGGCGCTGCTGCGGCTGGCCGAGAGTTTCGGGTTGCGGGCCGAGGCCGCGCTGGGCCACTCCATCGGGGAGGTCGGCGCCGCCCACGCCGTCGGCGCTCTCACCCTGGAGGACGCCGCCCGGCTCGTCGTCGTGCGCGCCCGTGCGATGCAGGACGCCCGTCAGGACGGCGCGATGGTCTCCCTGCGCGCCGCCGAGGCGGAGGTCGCCGCCGCACTCGGCGAGGCGGGCGGCGGGGCGGGAAGCGAAACAGGCGGTGGTGTCTCGATCGCGGCGGTCAACGGTCCCCGTTCCACCGTGGTCTCCGGTGACGCCGGTGCGGTGCGGGCGCTGGCCTCCCGGCTGCGGGCGCGCGGGGTGCGCACCCGGCCGCTCAAGGTCAGCCACGCCTTCCACTCGGCGCACATGGACGCCGCGCTGCCCGCGCTGGAGCGCCTCGCGGGAACGCTCGCGGTCGCCGAGCCCGCCGCCCTGCTGGTGTCCAACCGCACCGGCCGCGCCGTCTCCCGCGCCGACCTCGCCGCCCCGGACTACTGGCCGTCCCAGGTCCGCTCGCCCGTCCGCTTCCACGACGGCGTGCGGACGCTGCTGGAGGAGGGGATCGACACGTTCGTGGAGATCGGCGCGGACGCCACCGTCAGCGGCCTGCTGGCCGACTGCCTGGCCGGGCAGGCGGCCGGGACGGCGCTGGTCCCGCTGGTCAGGGACGCCGGGAGGGAGGCGGCCTCGGTCGCGCTCGCCGCGGGCCTGGCGCACGCGCACGGCCTGGACGTCGACTGGACGGCCGTGCTCGGCGAGGGTCCGGCGGCCGATCCCGCACTGGTGCCCACCTACGCCTTCGAGCACACCCGCTACTGGCTGGACGCCGCCCCCGCCGCCGCACTGGCCGACCGCACCCTGTGGGAGGCGGTCGAGGCCGACGACCCCGGCGCGTTCACCGAGCTGGTCGGTGACCCCGGCCTCCCCGAAGAAGGCGTGCGGGCCGTCCTGGCGGCCCTGCGCCGCTGGCGCGGCGCGCCACCCGGCCGTCCTGCGCCCGACGCGCCGCCGTCCCCGCCCGGCCTCCCGGAGGAGGACCGGCGGGCGTGGCTGGTCTCCCTGGTCCTGTCGGCCGTCGCCGACGCGCTGGGCCATGCCGAGGGCGGCCTGGACTCCGGCACCGACCTCACCCAGATCGGCATCACCTCCTTCGGCGCGCTGGAGATCGCCGCCCGGCTCTCGGCCGTGCTGGGCGTGGACCTGCCGCCCGGGATCGCCCTGGACCATCCGAGCGCCGACGCCCTGGCCGGCGTGCTGGAGGAGCTGGTCGCCCCGCGCGCCGAGGCGGCGGCCCGGTGAGCGGGCGGGAGCGTTTGCGCGAGCTGCGCCGGTCGGGGCTGCTGGCCGAGCACTACGACGAGGTCGCCGCCCTGCTGGCCGCGATGCCTCCCGAGGAGCGCGCCCGCTCGGCACGGCTGCTGGCCGGTGTGGACGCCGAGGCCGTCGCGCGACGTCACCCGGGGCTGCGGCGCGTCAAGGCGGTGGTCACCGGCCACGGCACCCTGGAGGCGCTGCGGACCGCCCTCACCGGCGAACTGGCCCGCCACGGCCTGCTGCCGGAGGTCGAGCTGACCGGTTACGGCACGTCCGTGGCGGAGCTGGGCGACCCCGGCAGCTCCCTGTACGCCGCCGGGGCGGAGCTGACGGTGTGCGTGCTCGACCACACGGCGGTCCTCGACGAGGTGCCCGTGCCGTTCGACACCGAGGACGTGGCGCGGGTGCTGCGCGAGAAGCTGGCGCTGTGGCGGGACCTGGCCGCGGTGTTCGCCCGCACGAGCGGCGGCACGCTGGTGTTCAACACGATCCCGCTGCCGCGCGCCTGGCAGGTCCGGCTGCTGGACCACCCCTCCCGGGCGCGGCTGGGCGCGTTGTGGCGCGAGGCCAACGCCGGGCTCCTGCGGCTGGGCGAGGACGAGCCGCGCGTGACCGTGCTGGACCTGGACCCGCTGCTGTTCGACGCGCCGGGCCCCCACGACCCGAGGCTGGAGGTCTACGCCGGAACCCACCTGTCGGAGGCCGTGCTGGGTGCCTACGCGGCCGAACTCGCCCACCTGGTCAGGGCGGGCGCCGGGCGCGGCAAGAAGGTGCTGGCGCTCGACCTGGACCACACCCTGTGGGGCGGGGTGCTGGGCGACGACGGGGTGGAGGGCCTGGAGGTGGCGCACACCCCCAGGGGCGAGGCCTTCCGCGCCTTCCAGACCCTGGTCAAGCAGCTGCAGTCGCAGGGCGTGCTGCTGGCGGCGGTCAGCAAGAACGACCCGGAGACCGTCCTGGCCGCGCTGCGCGGGCATCCGGACCTGGTGCTGCGCGAGGAGGACTTCGTGGCGGTGCTGGCCGGGTGGAAGCCCAAGGCCGAGAGCCTGCGGACGCTGGCCGCCGAGCTGAACCTGGGCCTGGACGCGGTGGTGTTCGCCGACGACAGCGCGCACGAGTGCGCGGCGGTGGCAGCAGAGCTGCCGGAGGTGACGGTGCTGCACCTGGCGGGGGATCCGGCCCTGCACGTGCGGACCCTGCTGGCCGACGGCTGGTTCACCGCGACCGGGATCACCTCCGAGGACCGGCGGCGGACCCTGCTGTACCGGCAGGAGTCGGCGCGGGCGGAGTTCCTGTCGGCGGCGGGCTCGGCCGCGGACTTCCTGGCCGGGCTGGGTGTGGAGGTCTCGCTGGCGTCCGCCGGCGAGGCGGATCTGCCGCGGCTGGCCCAGCTGACGCTGCGCACCAACCAGTTCAACCTGACGACCGAGCGCCTGTCGGTGGAGGAGGTGCGGGCCAGGGCCGCCGATCCGGCGCGCCGGGTGCTGGCGATCTCCTCGGCCGACCGGTTCGGCGGCAACGGCGTGGTGGGGGCGCTCTTCCTGCGGGCCGGTCCCGGGCCGGTTTTGGTGGTGGAGAACATGCTGCTGAGCTGCCGTGTCTTCGCGCGGGGCATCGAGCAGGCGTGCCTGTCGGCGGTGCTGGAGGCCGCCCGCGCGGCCGGGTACCGGACGGTCCGCGGGGAGTACCGGCCTACGGCCAAGAACGCCAAGGTCGGCGACCTGTACCCGCACTACGGGTTCACCTCCGCCGAGCCGGGCGAGCACGGCACCGTGCATTTCCATGATCTGGCCTCGGTCGTGGCGGTGCCCGGCCACCTGTCCCTCACCGCGGGGGAGGGGCTCGTGCCGCCGCCGTTGACAACCTGAGGCTGCCTCGACTTGACTGGGCATATCGCTAAAATGAGGCTACCTCAGGATGGAGCGCGCAAGTGGCCCTCTCAATCGACATCTCGGTTCACGACACCGTCCCGGTCTGGCGCGGCGACACCCCCGGCGCCGCCCTGCGCCGCAGCGTGGAGCTGGCCAAGGCGGTGGAGGAGCTGGGGTACCGGCGCTACTGGGTGGCCGAGCACCACGACACCCCCGCGCTGGCGACCTCCGCGCCCGCCGTCCTGGCCGGACCGATCCTGGAGGCCACCCGCACCCTGAGCGTCGGCTCGGGCGCGGTCCTGCTGTCCAACCACGCGCCGCTGGCCGTCGCCGAGCAGTTCGGCGTCCTGGCGAGCCTGTACCCGGGCCGCGTCGACCTCGGCATCGGCCGCGCCGCCGGCGGCTCCCCGCAGGCCGCCGCCCGCCTGGGCGACCCGCGCCGCCGCGACTTCCCCGCCCAGCTCGCCGAACTCGCCGCCTACTTCTCCGGCGGCGACGGCGGCGTGCGCGCCGTGCCCGAACCCCGGACCCCGCCCCGCTTCTGGCTGGTCGGCTCCAGCACCGGCAGCGCCGTCACCGCCGGACGGCTCGGCCTGCCCTACGTGTACGCACACGCCATCGTCCCCGGCGGGGCACCCGAGGCGCTCGCCGCCTACCGCGAGGCCTTCCGGCCCTCGGCCCACTCCAGCGAGCCCCACGGGGGCGTCGCCGCGATCGTGGTGGCCGCCGACAGCGACGAACGCGCCCGCAGCCTGGCCACCGCGTTCGTCTACGGCCAGATCCTGATGCGCACCGTCGACCCCGCCACCGTGCTGCCCACCGAGGCCGAGGCGGCCGACCACCACTTCAACGCCGCCGAGCGGGCGTTCCTGAACCAGCGCATCGACCCGCAGTTCGTCGGCACGCCCGACCGCATCGCCCCCCGCCTGGCCGGGCTGCTCGCCGACACCCGCGCCGACGAGCTGTTCGTCCTCACCCAGGTGCCCGACCACGACGCCCGGGTGCGCTCCTACGAACTGCTCGCCAAGATCGTCTCCTCGCTCTGAGTCCCCGTTCCACCGGTTCAGTACCGCTTTAGCGCCGCACGGCACCGTGAGGGGCGACAGTCGGACCTGAACGGTGAGGACGAGGATGAGCAGACGGTTCACGACGACCAAGCCCGCGGTGGGGGCCGCGGCGACGCTCCTGGCACTGACGCTGGTGTCCGCCTGCTCGCCGGGCGACGGCGGCACCAGCGCGGCACAGGTCCAGCCCCGGGACGGCGGAACGCTCCGGGTGGCGGTGGCCCGCGAACCCGAGTGCCTGGACCCGCACCAGAGCCCCACCGAAGCGGCGCGACTGCTCATCCGCCCCCTCGTGGACTCCCTCGTCTACCAGGACGACAAGGGCGCGATCCACCCGTGGCTGGCCGCCGAGTGGACCGTCTCGGAGGACCGGCGCACCTACACCTTCCAGCTGCGCGACGGCGTCGCCTTCACCGACGGGACCAAGCTCGACGCCGCGGCCGTCGTGGCCAACCTCGACCGCGTCGTCGACCCCGAGACCAAGTCGCTGCTGGCCGGCAGCCTCCTGGCCTCCTACGACTCGGCCAAGGCCACCTCCGCCGACACCGTGGAGGTCAAGCTCGAACAGCCCGACTCCGGCTTCCTGGGCGCGCTGGCCACCCCCAACCTCGGCATCCAGTCACCCGCGACCTTCAAGGGCGACCCCGCCGCCCTGTGCGCCAAGGTCGTCGGCAGCGGACCGTTCCGCAGCGACGGCGGCTTCACCCCGCAGAAGGGCATCGAGTACACCCGCAACAAGGCGTACGCCTGGGGCCCCGAAGGCGCACCCGAGACCCGTAAGCCGCGCCTGGACGCCATCTCCGTGCGGATCGTCCCCGACGACGCCGCCCGCTCGGGCGCGCTGACCAGCGGCCAGGTCGACGCGGCCACCGCCCTGGCCCCGACCGGGCTGCGCGAACTGAAGGACACGCCCGGCTTCACCGTCGCCTCGGCGCCCTTCCCCGGCGCGAACTACAGCTACTGGCCCAACACCGCCTCCGGGACCCTCGCCGACGTCAACGTCCGCAAGGCGCTGCGCGCGGGCATCAACTGGGAGCAGGTCGTCAAGAACGTCTACTTCGGCGTCTACGAACCCGCCAAGGGCGTCCTGTCGCGCACCACCCCCGGCCAGGACGCCTCCCTGGCCCCCGCCTACGCCCACGACCCCGCCGAGGCCGGCCGGCTGCTGGACGAGGCGGGCTGGAAGGAGCGCGACTCCGAGGGCTACCGCACCAAGGACGGTAAGCGCCTGAAGGTCCGCCACCTGTGGTCCGACCCGTCGGTGGAGACGCTCGCCGTCCAGATCCAGGCGTCCGCCAAGGAGATCGGCGTCGAACTGGTGGAGGAGAACCTCGACGGCGGCACCTTCGTGGAGCGGCTCCTGGCCGGCGACTACGAGCTGATCGACACCAACTTCTCCGCACCCGGCCCCGACGTCCTGCGCGTGCTGTTCTCCAAGGACAACATCCCCACCCCCGAGCGCGGCATCGCCAACAACATGGCCCGCTACGACGAGCCGAGCGTGGAGAGCGCCTTCGAGCAGGCGCTCAAGGCCGCCGACCAGGCCGAGCAGCACCGCGTCTACACCACCGTCCAGAAGAAGATCACCGACGACGCCGCGGTGTTCCCCGTCTACTCGCCGCTCTCCAGCCTGGCCGCCCGCTCCGGCGTGGAGGGCGTGGGCTTCACCTCCGACGGGTCGACGGACCTGACCGGCATATGGCTGGCATCCTGAAGACGGTGCCGGCGGGGGCCGAGGCCCCCGCCGGCACCGGCCGGATCGCCCGGCTGGCGGCGGTGCGCCTGGCCGGATCGCTCGCCGTGTTGTGGGGCGCGGTCACCGTGACCTTCCTGGTGGTGCGGGCCGCGCCGGGCGGCACCGCCGACGTCCTGCTGGCCCGCTCGACCGTCTCCCCGGAGATCCGGGCGCAGCTCATCGCCGAGTACCGGCTCGACGACCCGCTGCCGACGCAGTACCTGACCTACCTGGGGCGCCTGGCCCGAGGCGACCTCGGCGACTCCTACGCCCTGCGCAGGCCCGTCGCCGACGTGATCGGCGCGCAGCTGCCCGACACGCTCGTGCTCATCGCCGCGACCCTGGCCCTGACCGTGGCCGGAGCGATCCTGCTGGCCGTCGCCGGGGCGCGGCGCAGGCCCTGGATGCGCGCGGTGTTCGGATCCGCCGAGTCGCTGATGGCGGCGCTGCCGCCCTTCTGGCTCGGCCTGATCCTGCTGAGCGTCTTCTCCTTCACCCTGCACTGGTTCCCGGCCATCGGCGACTCCTCCCCGCGCGGCCTGTTCCTGCCCGCCCTGGCGCTGGCCGCCGGGCCCGTCGCGGTCGTGGCCCAGGTGCTGCGCGAGGGCATGCTGCGCGCCCTGGAGGAGCCGTTCGTGCTGACCGCGCGCACCCGCGGCATCAGCGAGGCGGCGGTGCGGTTCCGGCACGTGCTGCGCCACGGCCTCACCCCGGCCGTGCCGCTGCTGGGCTGGATCACCGGCTCGCTCATCGGCGGCGCGGTCATCGTCGAGATCGTCTTCTCCCGCCAGGGCGTGGGACGGCTCGTGCTCTCGGCGGTGCAGAACAAGGACCTGCCGCTGGTGACCGCCGTCGTGCTGCTGGCCGCGGTGGTGTTCGTCGTGGTCAACATCCTCGTCGACGTCCTGAACTGGCTGATCGACCCCCGGACCAGGGAGGCCACATGAGAATCCGTCCCGGTCTGTGGTGCTCGGCCGCCTTCGTGGCGGTCCTCGTGGCGATGGCGGCCTTCCCGGCGCTGTTCACCGCGGCCGACCCCGACGCCGCCGACCTCCAGGCCACCTTCGCGCCGCCCGGCGGCGCCCACTGGCTGGGCACCGACGAGAACGGCCGCGACCTGTACGCGCGCATCGTCCACGGCGCGCGCCCCTCGCTGCTCATCGGCATCGGCGCGGTCGCGCTGGCGCTGCTGGGCGGCGTCGCCGTCGGCGTGGCCTCGGCCCGGCTCGGGCGGCTGGCCGACCAGGTCATCAGCCGGTCGCTGGAGATCGTCCTGTCGGTGCCGTGGCTGCTGCTGGTGTTCCTCGTCGTGGCCGCGCTCGGCCCCGGCAGCGGGCCCGCGGTGATCGGCCTGGCCATCACCTCGCTGCCCGGCTTCGCCCGCGTCGCCCGCGCCGAGACGATACGGCTGCGCGCCGCGCCGTTCGTCGAGGCCGCCCGCGGCTTCGGCTGGAGCGGCGCCCAGGTGGTGCTGCGCCACGTCCTGCCCAACACGCTCGGGCCCGTGCTGGCGCTGGCGACCGTCTCGCTCGGCGCGATGATCGTGGCCAGCTCCTCGCTGAGCTTCGTCGGCCTGGGCCCCCAGCCGCCGACCGCCGAATGGGGGGCCATGCTCGCCTCCAGCCGCCAGACCCTGTCGGTGGCCTGGTGGCCCGCGGTGTTCCCCGGCGTGGCCATCACCCTGGCCGTGTTGGCCGTCACCGCGCTCGGCCGCGAACTGCACGGCCGCGTCGAGGGGAGGTCGGCGTGAGCGAACCGCTGCTGGACGTCCGCGACCTGACCGTCGACTTCCCGCGCCGCGGCGTGCGGGCCGTGCGGGGCGTGTCCTTCACCGCCGAACGCGGCCGCATCACCGCGATCGTGGGCGAGTCCGGGTCGGGCAAGAGCGTCACCGCCCGCAGCCTCGTCGGCCTCCCCGGCGACGGCGCCGAGGTGCGCGCCGCCGCACTGGACTTCGACGGCATCGACCTCACCGGCCGCCCGCCCTGGCGCGCCCTCCGCGGCAGGCGCATCGGGTTCGTCCTCCAGGACGCCCTGGGCTCGCTCGACCCGCTGCGCCGCGTCGGCGCCGAGGTCGCCGAACCGCTGCGCGAACACCGCGTCGTGCCCTCCCGCCAGATCCGGGAGGAGACCGTGCGGCTGCTGACCGAGGCGGGCATACCCGGAGCCGAGACGCGCGCCCGCCAGTACCCGCACGAGCTCTCCGGCGGCCTGCGCCAGCGCGCCCTCATCGCCTCCGCGCTCGCCGCGCGCCCCGACCTGCTCATCGCCGACGAGCCGACCACCGCCCTGGACGCCACCGTGCAGCGCCAGGTGCTGCGGCTGCTGCGCGAGCGGGCCTCCGAGGGCGTGGCGATCCTGCTGATCACCCATGACCTCGGCGTGGTCGCCGAGATCGCCGACCACGTCCACGTCATGCGCGACGGGGTGTTCGTCGAGGACGGCCCGGCCCACCAGATCCTGGAGTGCCCCCGGCACGCCTACACCCGCGCCCTCGTGGGCGCCGGCGCGCCCCTGGCCCGCTCCCGGCCCGGCGGGCACGCCCGCACCGTGCTGCGCGCCGACGGCCTGGCCAAGCGCTTCACCCTGCCCGGCGGGCGGGCGGTGCCCGCCGTCGACGGCGTCTCCCTCACCCTGAAGGCCGGGGAGACGCTGGGCATCGTGGGGGAGTCCGGGTCGGGCAAGACCACCGTCGGCCGCATGCTCGCGGGCCTGACCCGCCCCGACGCCGGGACCGTGGAGATCGACGGCCGCCGCTGGGACGCCCTGGGCCGCCGCGAGCTGCGCGAGTTCCGCCGCCGCGTCCAGCTGATCTACCAGCACCCGCTGAGCTCGTTCGACCCCCGCTACTCCGTGCGCGCCCTCCTGGAGGAGCCGCTGCGCGCCACCGGGCGGCCCGTCACCGACAAGGCGCTGACCGCCCTGCTGGACCAGGTCGGCCTGCCCGCGGACGTGCTGGCCCGCCGTGCCCGCGAGCTGTCCGGCGGGCAGGCCCAGCGCCTGGCCATCGCCCGCGCCCTGGCGCCCGACCCCGACGTCATCGTCTGCGACGAGCCCGTCTCGGCCCTCGACGCCTCCATCCAGGCCCAGATCCTGGAGCTGCTCGCCGGCATCCAGGACCGCCGCGGCGTCGCCTACGTCTTCGTCTCCCACGACCTGGGCGTCATCCGCAGGCTCAGCGACCGCGTCGCGGTCATGCGCGAGGGCCGCGTCGTGGAGGAAGGCGGGATCGAGCAGGTCTTCCGCAGTCCCGCCCACCCCTACACCCAGGAGCTTCTCGCCGCCATCCCCCGCGAAAGGAGCAAGAAATGACGGAGGCACCCCCCTACCCGCAGAAACGCACCTGCCCCTATGAGCCGCCCGCCGGATACCAGGAGATCGGGGAGCGCGGACCCGTCCTCAAGGTGAGGCTCTTCGACGGGCGGGAGGCCTGGATGGTCACCGGTTACCGGGAGTCCCGCGAGATCCTCACCCATCCGAACCTCTCCTCCCAGCGCACCCATCCGAACTTCCCCATCGTCGCGCCCCGCTTCCGCTCGCAGATCGCCCGGAGCCTGGCGCTCATCGCCATGGACCCCCCGGTCCACGACACCTACCGGCGCTACCTCAACCCGCACTTCAGCCTCAAGGCCGTCCGGCGGATGCGCCCGGAGCTGGAGCGGATCGTCTCCGGCTACGTCGACGACATCCTGGAGCAGGGCCCGCCCGCCGACCTGGTCGCCTCGCTGGCGGTGCCGCTGCCGTCCCTGGTCATCTGCCGCCACCTCGGCGTCCCGTACGCCGACCACGAGTTCTTCCAGGACTCCAGCGGCGCGGTCATGCTCGGCACCGAGGAGGAGTCGGCCAAGGCCGCCCAGGACCTGGTGGACTACATCGACCGGCTCGTGGCCGACCAGGTCAAGAACCCCACCGAGGGGCTGCTGGCCACCCTGGTGCGCGAGCGGGTGCAGACCGGCGACATCGGCCACGACGAGCTGGTGTCCATCGCGCTGGTGCTGCTGATCGCCGCGCACGAGACCACCTCCTCCTCGCTGGCGCTGGGCATCATCACCCTGCTGGAGCACCCCGACCAGCTCGCCCTCCTGCACGCCGACCCCTCGCTGCTGCCCGGCGCGATCGAGGAGCTGCTGCGCTTCATCGCCACCACCGACCTGGTGGCCACCCGCGTGGCCAAGGGCGACATCGACATCGCCGGGCACCGCATCAAGGAAGGCGAGGGCGTGCTGGTCTCGGGCACCCTGGCCAACCGCGACGGCGCCGTCCACACCCGCGCCGACGTGCTGGACCTGCGCCGGGAGAACCCCCACCACGTCACCTTCGGGTTCGGCATCCACCAGTGCCTGGGCCAGAACCTGGCCCGCATCGAACTGGAGGTGGCCTTCCACGAGCTGCTCACCCGCATCCCCGGGATGCGCCTGGCCGTGGACGTGGCCGACCTGCCGATCCTGGGCGCCGGGACCGTCCAGCGGGTCCTCGAACTGCCGGTGGAGTGGTGAGCGGGATGCGGGTGAGCGCCGACCGCGAGTCGTGCATCAGCGCGGGCCGCTGCATGGCGGCCACCTCGGAGGTCTTCGACCAGGACGAGGACGGCCTGGTCCTGGTGCTCGTGGCCGAACCGGCCGGCGAGCAGCGCGCGCACGTGCGCAAAGCCGCCTACTCGTGCCCCGCGGGCGCCATCGAGATCAGGAGCGACGATGTCTGAGCGGCGCCCCGCCTCCCGGGACGGCCGCCTGCCGTCCCTGACCGGCGCGCGGTTCTTCGCCGCGTTCGCGGTCTTCGTCTGCCACGCCCTCGTGCTCGGCTACTTCCACCCCGGCACCCAGGCGCGGCTGAGCGACGCGGCCTTCAGCCTGGGCTGGCTGGGCGTGGAGTTCTTCTTCGTGCTCAGCGGCTTCGTCCTCACCTGGTCCTTCCGCGAGGGCGGGGCGGCCACCTCCTTCTGGCGCCGCCGCCTGGCCAAGGTCTACCCCAACCACGTGGCGACCTGGCTGGCCGCGCTCGGCCTGGCGGTGTGGGCCGGGCACGCGGTGGACCTGGGGAACCTGCTGCCGAGCCTGTTCCTGGTGCACACCTGGCTGCCGCGCGGCGAGTTCATCCTGACGGTCAACGTCGTCACCTGGTCGCTGGCGTGCGAGCTGTTCTTCTACCTGGCCTTCCCCTTCCTGTACGCGCTGCTGCGGCGCATCCCCGAGCACCGGCTGTGGCACGCCGCGGGCGCCGTCACCGCCGTCATCCTCCTGCTGCCCGCCGCCGCCCTGCTGGGTGCCCGGTGCGCCGCAGCTGCCCGGCCAGGAGATGTCGCTGACCCAGAACTGGTTCCTGGTGTCCTTCCCGCCGGTGCGGACCCTGGACTTCGTCCTGGGCATCCTGGCCGCGCGCATCGTGCTGTCCGGCCGGTGGATCGGCCTGCCCGTCCCGGCCGCGCTGGGTCTCCTGGCCGCCGGGTTCGCCGCCCAGGTCGCCCTGTGGCCCACGGTGTACGGGCTGACCGCCACGATCGTCGCCCCGGTCGCGCTGGTGATCACGGCGATCGCCGCCGCCGACCTGCGAGGAGCGCCCTCCCTCCTGCGCTCGGGGCCCCTGCGGTTCCTGGGCGAGATCTCCTTCGCCTCCTATCTCGTGCACTTCCTGGTGCTGAGCTTCGCCCACATCCCGCTGGGCGCCGCCCGCTCCTGGGACGCCCCCGCCGCCACGGTGATCATCGCCGCGCTGTTCGGGGCGACCACCCTGCTGTCGTGGGGGCTGCACCGGCTGGTGGAGGTCCCCGCCATGCGGCGCTGGTCGCGACCCGCCGCGGACACACCCGCTCCCGCACCCGCACCCGCTCCGGCCCCCGTCATCGAACCAACCTGAGGAGGCTCTGGGATGACGACCGAACAGCTCTTCTCCTATCCGCAGGACCGTACCTGCCCCTACCAGCCCTCACCCGGCTACCAGACGCTCAGCGAAGAGGGCCCCCTGCACCGGGTCGGCCTCTTCGACGGCCGCTGGCTGTGGATGGTCACCGGCCACTCCCTGGGCCGCAAGCTCCTGGCCCACCCGCGCATGTCGGCCGACCGCTCCCGCGACGACTTCCCCGTGGTGCTGCCCCGCCTGGACGCCCCCGTCTTCAAGCCGATCGCCATCATCGGCTTCGACCCGCCCGTCCACGACGTCCACCGGCGGATGCTCGCGCCCGACTTCAGCCTCAAGCGGGTACGGGAGCTGCGCGGGGAGACCCTGGAGCTGACCGCCCGCCTGGCCGACGGCATGCTCCGCAAGGGCCCGCCCGCCGACCTGGTCGCCGACTACGCCCTGCCCATCCCCTCCATGGTCACCTCCCAGCTCCTGGGCGTCCCGTACGCCGACCACGAGTTCTTCGAGCAGAAGACCGTCGACCTGCTCCAGGCCGCCAGCGCCGAGGCCGCCGAGGCCGCGGGCCGGGCGCTGTGGGACTACCTGGACGAGCTGATCACCTCCGAAGAACGCCACCCCACCGGCGCCGGCACCATCGGCCGGCTCGTGCCGCTGATCGACGGCCGCGACCTCACCCGCGAGGACCTGGTGCGCATCGCCCTGGCCCTGCTGCTGGGCGGCCACGACACCACCTCCCAGATGCTCGCCCTGGCCGTCGTCACCCTGCTGGAGCACCCCGACCAGCTCGCCGCCCTGCGCGCCGACCCCCGGGCGCTGCCCGCCGCCATCGACGAGCTGCTGCGGATGGTCTCGGTCACCGACGTGTCGGGCGTGCGCGTGGCGCTGGAGGACATCGAGGTCGACGGTCACCTCATCCGCGCAGGCGAGGGCGTGCTGGTCTCCTCCTCGGCCGCCAACCGCGACCCGTCGGTCTACCACGACCCCTACACCTTCGACATCCACCGCACCCGGGGAGGCAGCGCCGCGGCGGGCCGCCAGCACCTGACGTTCGGGTTCGGCATCCACCAGTGCCTGGGCCAGAACCTGGCGCGCATGGAGCTGGAGGTCGGCCTCCAGGTGCTGTTCGAGAGGATCCCCGACCTGCGGCTGGCGGTTCCCTACGCGGAGCTGGCCGTGCGCAGCGGCGGAACGATGCAGGGCGTGCACCGGCTGCCCGTGGAGTGGTCAGGAGAGGGACGATGAAGGCGATCGCGGACCGCAGCCGCTGCATGGCCGCCGGGCACTGCGCCGTGACGGCCCCGGCCGTCTTCGGCAACGGCGACGACGGCCTGGTGACCGTCGTGGACGCCGAACCGGGGGCCGAGCACCGGGAGGAGGTCCTGCTGGCCCTGCGGCTGTGCCCCTCCGGGGCGATCAGCGCGCTCCTGGACGGATGAGAAGCCGACCGGCCCCGGCACGCTCGCGCGCCGGGGCCGGTCGTCGAGGGTGCGGGCCCTCAGCTCTCGATGTAGGCCATGCTCTGCTCGTTCCAGCGCGCCCCGTGGACGGCCTCGGCCGGGACGGCCTCCTCGACCGCCGCGAGCTCGGCGGGGGACAGGACGAGGAACGCCGCGTCGGCGTTCTCCTCCAGGTGCCCCCTGCCGCGGGTCCCCGGGATGGGGACGACGTCGGCTCCCCGGTGGTGCAGCCAGGCCAGGGCGAGCTGGGCGGGGGTCAGGCGCAGCTCGGCGGCGAGCGCGCCCAGCGCGTCGGCCAGCGGCAGGTTGCGGGCGAGGTTGTCGGGGGCGAAGCGCGGCAGCCCGAACCGCCGGAAGTCGCCCTCCTCCAGGCCGTCGGCCGAGCGGACGGCCCCGCTGAGGAAGCCGCGCCCCAGCGGAGCGTACGGGACGATCGCGATGCCCAGCTCGCGGCAGACCGGCACGATCTCCCGCTCCAGGTCGCGCGACCACAACGACCACTCGCTCTGCAGCACGGCGATCGGCGCGACCGCCGCCGCCCGGCGCAGGGTCGCCGCGCCGGCCTCGCACAACCCGATCTCCCGGACCTTGCCCTGGGCCACCAGCTCGGCCAGCGCGCCCACGGTCTCCTCGATGCCCACCTGCGGGTCGACGCGGGTCAGGTAGAGCAGGTCGATGTGGTCCACGCCCAGCCTGCGCAGCGAGGCCTCGCAACTGGCCCGCACATGGGCGGCGTCCCCGCGGATCCCCGAGCCGACCCCGGGGCCGGGCCGCACCACCCCGAACTTGGTGGCGATGACGGCCTCGTCGCGCCGTCCGGCCACGGCGCGGCCCAGGAGCTCCTCGCCCGCGCCGTGGCCGTAGACGTCGGCGGTGTCCAGCAGGGACACCCCCAGGTCCAGGGCGCGGGCGAGGGTGCGCCGCGCCTCCTGCTCGTCGGTGGGCCCGTAGAACTCCGCCATGCCCAGGCAGCCGAGCCCCTGGGCGCCGACGGTCAGCGAGCCGATCTTGCGGGTGGGCAGTCTCGTCAACGTCATGATCAGGCCAGGTAGAGGACGATCGCGGACTCATAGACGGTGTGCGCGTCCTGCGCGGACGGGCGGAACTGCCGGTAGCCGATCGCGCCGGCCAGCGGCCCCTCCACGACCGCGGCGGGGAACGTGGCGAACTCGCCCTCGGTCAGGCGCGCGTCGTCCACCAGGCCGCCCGCGCGCACGACGTTGCCGTCCAGCAGCTCGATGCGCTCGCCGAAGTAGGCGATGAAGTGCCCGTCGTGCTCCTGGCGGTAGAGCATGCGGCCCGCGCCGGAGGTGCGGCCCAGCAGCCCGCCGTCCGGGCCGAAGATCTCCAGGTCGACGGTGGCGAAGTCATCGACGGTGGGGGTGCGGCCGGTCGGGTCGGGGTTGGTGGACTCGTACCGCACGACCTTCTCGGTGAGGTCGCGCAGGATCAGCGACCGGCCCGGCAGGGCCAGCCCTCCCACCTTCGCGTCGGTCGTCTCGGGCGGCAGGAAAGTTGCGTCCACCGTCATTGGGCCGGCCTCCTCGGCGCGCCGGGCCGCCCGCTGCCCGGGCGCCCCTGGGAAGAACGACGCTACGGACCGGCGCTCAAGCCGTTCTTAAAGCAGGGCGCGCTGCACCGCCAGGGTCAGCTGGACGCGGGAGGCCACGCCGGTCTTGCGGTAGACGCGGGTGAGGTGCACGTCCACGGTGCGGGCGCTGATGGCCAGCCGCTCGGCGATCTCGCTGCGCTTCATGCCCGAGCACAGCAGCATGGCCACCTCGCGTTCGCGGGCGGTCAGCTGGCCGAAGACGTCGAGTTCGGCGATGCCGGCGGCGGGCCCGGTGGACGCGCCGAGCAGGCCGTCGATCCAGGCGGTCAGAGTCTGGGCGCCGGCCCTGCGTGCCAGTTCCCCGGCCAGGTCGGCCAGGCCGCGGGCGCGCTCGGCGCGGCCGAGTTCGGCGTGGACGCGGGCGGCGTGCCCCAGCGCGTAGGCCTGGATGACGGCCATGCCCGCCTCGGCGAACAGCGCGGTGGCGTCCTGGTAGTGGCGGGCGGCCTCGACGAGCGCGCCCTGGGAGCGGTGCAGGTGGCCCTGGATGAGGGTGTCGTAGGCGCGGTCGGGCGGGGTGGCGTGGCGCCGGGCGTGCTCGTGGCTGAGGTGCGCCCAGTCGTCCAGGGGCAGCCCGGCGTCCATGCCGGCGGCGCACAGCAGCTCCCGGACGGCGCTGTGCTGGTTGGTGGGGATGGCGGCCAGGCGGCGGCCGCGGCCCTCGTTGAGCAGGAGCGCGATGCAGTGCCGGGGGTCGCCTTCCAGCCAGGCGTCCTGGGCCAGGACGAGGGCGGCCTGGGCGGCGCTGCCGTTGACGCGGGTGGGGGAGGGCGCCTGCTGGGCCAGTGCCTGGCGGGCGAGCCCGCGGGCGCGGCCGCTGCCGGGCGGCTGGGCCCACAGCTCGGCGGCGGCCTTGAGCGCCACGGCCTGGGACAGCCGCAGGGGGGTGCCCGAGCTCGACTCGATGATGGCGGCGTCGGCCGAGGCGCGGGCTTTCTCCAGCAGGCCCAGGTGGCGTTCGGATTCGCTCAGCAGCACCAGCAGGGTGGGCAGCAGGTAGGTGTGACGGCGGCGCCGGGCGATGGCGAGGCCGCGCTGGAGGTGGCGGCGGGCGTCGGTGAAGCGGCCCAGGTAGATGTGGGCGATCGCCACGGCGCACAGGGCGTCCAGGCCGCGGGCGAGCTGGTGCTCGGGCGTGCGGTCCAGCAGCTCGCCCGACCGGCATGCCGCCTCGTCGGCGGCGGTGAGGCCGCCGTCGGCGAGTTCGGCCAGGGCCCGCAGGGCCAGCAGTCCGGCGCGGGCGGGCCCGGCGTGCCCGGCCTGCAGCGCGGCGTCGAGTTCGCCGTGCTCCACGGGGCGGCCCTGCATGGTCTGGCGGAAACCCCGGGCGAACGCCAGGCGCGGCCACAGGGGGGTGTCGCGCAGCTCGGGCAGCGCCAGGTACTCCTCCAGGAGGTCGACGGTCTGCTGGTCCTGGCTGAGCACGGCCTCCACGCCGGAGACGAAGGCGACCTCCTCGGCGCGTTCGGCGGCATCGGGGCCCGGCTTGTCCGGCGAGGCGGCCTCGTGGACGACGAACAGCAGGTTGCGGCTCTCGTCCAGGCGGCCGACGCGCCCGAACGCCGAGCACAGGGCCAGCCGGACGCGCAGTCCCGCCTCGCTGGAGTGCGGGGTCTCGGCCAGCAGGGGGGTCAGCAGGTAGATGGACTCCGAGACGTCGCTCTCCATGAGCTCCCGGGCGGCGGCGATGATGCGGGTGAGTTCGCCCTGGCGGGTGCCCGAGGGGGAGCTGGCCAGGTGGAAGCCCAGCTGCACGCCCTGGCCGCGGGCCGACAGGCGGCGGATGGCGCGCTGGTGGGCGCGCGCGGCCCAGCCGGGGTCGATGGCGCGGCGCAGCAGGGTGCCGAAGACCTCGTCGCGGATGGAGAAGAGGGTGTCGACGGGCTGCTCGGCGCGCACCAGGTCCCGGCGCAGGAGGTTGTGGACGGCGGCGGAGGCCACGACGACGTCCAGCGCGGCGACCTCGGCCAGCAGCTCGACGTCGAAGCGGGAGCGCAGGACGGCCGCGGCGTGCAGGACGTGCCGCTCGTGCGGGGTGAGGTCGCGGACCTCCTGGGAGACGGCGAGCTCGAAGGGGGTGGCGGGGGAGTCGGCGCCGGCGCGCTCGTCCTGTTCCAGGGCCTGCAGGGCGCGCAGGGCGAAGGGGTTGCCGCCGCTGCGGCGGCGCAGCTCGTAGGAGGCCGAGGGGCCGAAGGCGGTGAGCATCTCGTGGTCGCTGAGGGGGGCCAGGTCGATGAGCTCGGTGCGGCCGAAGGCGGCGGTGAGGCCGAGCGCCTCGGCCAGCTCCGGCGGGGTCTGGCGGGGCCGCAGGGTGACCACGAGGTCGACCAGGGGGGCGGGGGTGCCGCCGGAGAAGGTGATGAGCTCGCTGACGGTGCGCTCGTCGGCGAGGTGGACGTCCTCGAGCACGACGAGCTCGCGGTCGGGGCGGCGCCGCTCGCGCACGAGGCCGACGACCTCCTCTCCCTCCTCGCCGCAGGGGCGGCGGGCCTGGCGCAGCAGCGCGCGGACGGCGTCGATGGCGGTCCGGGCGCGTTCGCCGCGCGTGCACCGGTAGGAGGTGGCGGGCAGCGCGGTCCACTGGCGCTCCTGGACGAGCGCCGACAGCAGGTGGGTCTTGCCGGAGCCGGGGTCGCCGCGCACCGCGATGAGCCGTCCCTCGGTGCCGGGGGTGTAGGTGAGGTCGAGCAGGCGGGCGAGCGCCTCGGACGGACTCAGCGCCATGATCGCTCCCGGCGGTCCCGATGGCATTTCCTATTAAAACGATAGGTTTTGTTTGGCTTTAAGGCGAGCCCCGACCGCCCGCGGCCGGGGTGATCCGGGTCACGCCTCCCGGGTGACGATCCCCTCCAGGACCATCGTCAGGAAGCGCTCGCTGCCGTCGCGGTCGGCCGGGCCGCTCTCGCGCACCCACGCCGCGCCGCTGAGCAGGTCGAACAGCTCGTCGGCGGTGAGGTCGGCCCGCACCCGGCCGGCGCCCTGGGCGGCCTCCAGCAGCCGCGCCCCGCCCTGGTGCATCGCGCTGCATGCCGCGTGGGAGGGGGTGCCCTCGTCGTACATGCTCGCGGTCAGGATGCCGACCAGGCCGCGGAAGGTGCTGAAGTGCCGCACGGCGCGGCCCATCCAGGCCGCCAGCGCCTCCAGCGGGTCGGCCTCGGCGGCCAGCCGGTCGGCCTCGGCGATGAGGTCGGCCAGGCCGTCGCGCGTGGCGGCCTCCACCAGGGACGCCCGGGTGGGGAAGTGGCGGTACAGCGTGCCGATGGCCACCTGCGCCTGCCCGGCGATGTCCTCCAGGGAGGCCTCGGACCCGTCGGTCTCGAAGGCCTTGCGGGCCGCGGCGAGGATCGCGTCGTAGTTGCGGCGGCCGTCGGCGCGCTTGGGCCGCCGGGCGATGTAGGGCTCGTCTGCCATGGTGCTCCCTTGACTACCTGAGGCTGCCTCAGGTTAACTGGACCCGCCTTAACCTGAGGCTGTCTCAGTATATCCGCGCCCTGATCCGGGAGGTTCGATGAGTACGCAAGCCGTGTCCGGGGTGGCCGCCACCCCGGGACGGGGGTGGGCGCTGGCGCTCACCGCGATCGTCGGAGCCGAGTTCATGCTCCAGCTCGACGGCACCATCGTGAACGTCGCACTGCCCTCCCTGCAGTCCGACCTCGGCCTGCCCGTCACCGCGGCCTCCTGGGTGCCCAACGGCTTCCTCCTGGCCTTCGGCGGGCTGCTGCTGCTCGCCGGCCGGCTCGGCGACGTCCTGGGCCACCGCCGCGTCTTCCTGGGCGGCATCGCCCTGGTCGTCGTCGCCTCCCTCATCGCCGGCCTGGCGCCCAACCTGGAGCTCCTCCTGCTCGGCCGCGTCCTGCAGGGAGCCGGCGCCGCCCTGGCCGGGCCCACCGGCCTGGCCCTCATCCCGCTCATCTCCCCCTCCGACCGCCTCCAGCGCTCCTTCGGCCTGTACTCCACCGTCACCGGCCTGGGCGCCTCGGCCGGCATGGTCCTGGGCGGCGTGCTGACCTGGGCGGGGGACTGGCGCTGGAGCCTGCTGGTCAACGTCCCCGTCGGCCTGCTCATCATCGCCGTCGCCGTGCGCGCCCTGGGCCTGACCGACGCCCCCGACGCCCCCGGAGCGACCGGCGCGACCGCCGGGCGCCGCCCCCTGGGCCTGGCCTCCAGCCTGCTGGTCTCGGCCGCGATCCTGGCCGCGGTCTACGGGCTGGTCAACGCCGCCGAGGACGGCTGGGGCGACCCGGTCACCCTGATCGCGCTGGCCGCCGCCGTCGTCCTGGCCGCCGCCCTGGCCGTCGTCGACGGCCGCGCCGCCGACCCGCTCCTGCCGGGGGAGATCTTCGCCGAACGCTCCCGCGCCGGCGCCGCGCTCAACCTGCTGCTGCTCGCCTCGGTCCTGACCGGCTTCCTCATCTACCTCGTCCAGTACCTCCAGGCCGTCCTGGACCTGGACGCGCTGGGCAGCGGACTGGCCATCCTGCCCTTCGGGCTGGCGCTGCTGGTCTCCACCCAGCTGCTCACCAGGTTCGTCTCCGGCGTCGACCTCAAGGTGCGCGCGGTCGCGGGCCTGGTCCCGGTCCTGGCCGGCGTGCTGTGGCTGACCCGCCTGGACGGCGGCAGCGGCTACGCCTCCGGCGTGCTCGGCCCGCTCGTCCTCATGGGGCTGGGCGTCGGCATCGCCATCATCCCGCTCAACATGATCATCCTGACCACCGTCCCCGCCCGGTACGCGGGCGTGACCGCCGGGGTCCTGCAGACCGCGCTCACCATCGGCGGCTCGCTGGGCCTGGCCGTCCTGCTCCTGCCCTTCACCTCCGGGACGGGGGACCCGGCCGAGACCACCTCCGCGGTGTTCACCTGGTCCTCGGGCATCATCGCCGCGACCATCGTGATCGGGCTCCTCTTCTGGTTCGGGCCCGGCGCGCGCCGCGCCGAACCCCGACCCGAACCCCAGGAGCAGTGAAGGACGCCGGGGCCGGGACGCGTGATGCGTCCCGGCCCCGGCGTCTCGGCTCACACCGCGCTCACACCGCGTCGGCCAGCGGCAGGGCGTGCAGGGACTCGCCCTGAAGGATCGCGTTCTGCAACTGGCGCATCGAGATGCGCGGATCCAGCCCCAGCTCCTCGCGGAACACCCGGCGGGCGTCCCGGTAGGCCTCCAGCGCCTCGGCCCGCCGCCCCGAGCGGTACAGCGCCAGCATCAGCTGCTCCCGGAAGGTCTCGTGGAGCGGGCGCTCGCGCACCCAGACCAGCAGGTCCCCGATGACCTCCCGCTCCCGGCCGGTGCGCAGTGAGCAGTCGGCGAGGGCCTCCAGGCACTCCAGGCGCACCTCCTCGGCCCAGCGCGCGAACGCCCCCACGATCTGCCCGTTGGCCTCGCGGGCCAGCACCGGGCCGCGGAACAGCGCGGCTGCCTCCTCGAAGCAGGCGAGCGCCCGCTCCGGATCCCCGGCGGAGGCGGCGCGGCGGCCCCGGGCGTGCAGCTCCTGCAGGCGGGCGGCGTCGATCGCGGCCGGGTCGACGTCCATCACGTAGCCGGCGCCGCGCGTGCCGATGCGCCCCTGGTCCCCGCCCGCCTCCAGCAGGTGCTTGCGCAGCTGGGAGATGTAGACGTGCAGCGCCGCGCGGGCCCGCCGCGGCGGGCCCGACCCCCACAGCTCCTCCATCAGCTCCTCGGTCGAGACCGGCTCGCCGGCCCGGATGAGCAGCGTCGCCAGCAGCGCCCCCACCTTCGGCGCGCTCACCGTGTGCGCCGTCCCGGTCGCGTCCACGATCCGCACGGAACCCAGCAGCTGGAACCCCATGATTCCTCCCCATATCCCGACTATTCAGATAGGAGAAGTTTCATCATGGGAGGCGGCACCCCGCATCAGCGAAACCGCCTACACCCCGCCGCCCACACGCGTAGACACCCGCCTTACCCGCCCTCGCATCGCAGCCGCAGCGAGATTCCCGGGCATACGGCCGAACACCAGCGCATGGAAAGGCGCGATCGACCACCAGTACAGATGCCCCAGCAGCCCATGCGGATGAAAGATCGCCCGCTGACGCAGCACCGTCAGCCCGCCCTCCTCACCGACCGTCCACTCCAGCCACGCCAGACCCGGCAACCGCATCTCCGCACGAAGACGCAGCAACCCATCAGCGGGGGAGACCTCCTCCACCCGCCAGAAGTCCAGCGAGTCACCCGGCCGCAACCGGTACGGATCCCGCCGGCCCCGCCGCAGCCCCACACCCCCCATCAGCCGATCGACCACACCACGCAACCGCCACGCCACCGGCAGTGAATACCAGCCGCTCTGCCCGCCGATACCCTCCACCAGCCGCCACACCGCCTCCCGCGGAGCGGCCGTGCGCACCACACGCTCATCGACGTACAGGCTGCCCCCCGCCCAGTCCGGATCCGTCGGCAGCGGATCACTGGGCCGCCCCGGCACCGCCGCCGACGACCAGCGCGTGGCCACATCGGCCTCCCGCACCCGCCGCAACGCCAGCTCCACCGCCCGGTCGAACCCCAGCAGACCACCCGGCGGATCGGGAACCAGCCGGGACAGGTCGTGCTCGGCGCACACCACCTCCGTCCGCAACGACTCCACCAGCGGCCGCGCGATCGACGACGGAACGGGCGTCACCAACCCCACCCAGTAACTCGACAACTTCGGAGTCAGCACCGGCACCGACACGATCACCCGGCGCGGCAACCCCGCCACCGCCGCGTACCGGCGCATCATCTGCCGGTAGGTCAGCACGTCCGGGCCCCCGATGTCGAAGGCCCGGTCGATCCGGCCCGGCAGGGACGCGCACGCCGCCAGATAGCGCAGCACGTCCCGGATCGCGATCGGCTGGATCCGCGTGTCCACCCAGCGCGGCGTCACCATCACCGGCAACCGCTCCGTCAGGTAGCGCAACATCTCAAACGACGCCGACCCCGACCCGATGATCACCGCGGCCCGCAGCACGATCGCCGGGACCGGCCCCTCCAGCAGGATGCGCCCGACCTCCGCACGCGAGCGCAGATGAGGAGAAAGGCGCCCCCCGGAGGCGAGACCGCCCAGATACACGATCCGACCGACCCCCTCCTGCGCCGCCGCCAGCGCGAAGGTCCGCGCCGCCCGCCGGTCCCGCTGCGCGAACCCCGGACCCGAGGCCATCCCGTGCACCAGGTAGTAGGCCACGTCCACCCCCCGCAACGCCCGCCCGATCGCCTCCCCGTCCAGCACGTCGGCCACGACCGTCTCCACCCGGCCCGCCCAGGGATGGCCCCGCAGGCCCCCCTCCCTGCGCGTGGCGCACCGCACCTCGTGCCCCGCCTCCAGCAGGAGCGGCACCAGCCTGCCCCCGATGTAGCCGCTGGCACCCGTGACCAGGATCTTCACCCCGCACCCCCCTCGTCCCCCTTCCCTCCTCCTTCCCCTCACCCGCCCCGCATACCTGGGCCCTAGGCCGTCCGGCCCCCGGCCGAGGCCATCCCCAGCCACGTGTGCGGATTGCCCACCCAGCACCACCCGAGCTTGGGCGCCCGCCGGCTGATCCAGATCGCCGGAACCCGCCGGTCCCCGCAGCGCGACCCGCCCAGCGAGAAGCACTTGTTCTGCACCAGCACCTGCGGGAACAAGGTGAGCAGCGCGACGCCCTCCTCGATCGTCAACGGGGTGCGGTCCCGCCGCGCGATGACGTCCAGAGCGTCCTGGGGGACGGCATTGCAGAACTCCTCACCGCGCTCGACGTCCAGCAGCAGGTGGGCCTTCCGGCCGGGAGGCCGCGCCTCCTCGACGGCGACGAACCGCTCGAGCGAACCGGGCTCGAAAGAACGGTCCACGAAACCCGGCTTCTTGCCCCCGTGCAGGACGGTCAGCTCCATCGCCGCCTCGATCGGAACCACCTCCCGCGCGACCACCAGCACGAACGGCACCCGACCCGCCTCCAGGTCGATCCCGCCGCCGTGCGCCACCGCCTGGGCGCGCAGCGGCGCGACGAGCTCACCGAAATCCTCCCGGCTCAGCTGCGCCACCGCCGGATACCCCAGCTCGATCAGAACGCGCACCTGCCGGTCGAACTCCGCACCGGCGTCGAAAGTCTCTTCCACCATCGTCTCCTTGTCGTCTTTCACAGCTCTCATCCGCTCAGCCGCTGGTAGCGGCGTACCGACAGCGGCAGGAACACCGCCGTGAGCACCGCGGGCCACACGACCGCCGGCCACATCCCGTACTCCGCCGTCCACGAACCGGCCACCACGCCCGGATTGCCGAACAGCTCACGGATCGCGGTGATGGTCGCCGACATCGGATTGGCCTCCGCCAGGAACCCCAGCCACCCCGGCATCTCCGACGAGGGAGCGAAGGCGTTCGACAAGAACCCCACCGGCCACACCAGGATCTGCACCACCACCACGGCCTCCGGCGAGGCGAACCGCACCCCCAGGTAGATGCCGAGCCACAGGAACGCGAACCGCAACCACAGCAGCAGCGCCACCGCCACCGCGACCTGCCCGAGCCCCTCGTGCCAGCGCCAGCCCACCGCCAGCCCGCACGCCATCATCACCGCCAGGCCCAGCGCCGAGTTCAGCAGATCGGCGGCCGCCCGCCCCACCAGCACCGCGCCCGGCGTCATCGGCAGGGTGCGAAACCGGTCGGTGACGCCCTTGGCCGCATCCGAGGCCACCGCCGCGAACGTGCCCTCGATGCCGAACACCATCGTCATCGCGAACATCCCCGGCAGCAGGAACTCCCGGTACTCACCGCCGCCCGGCACCTGCATGCCGCCACCGAAGAGGTAGACGAACATCACCACGATCAGCACCGGGAACAACAAACCCACGACGACCTGCGCAGGCTGGCGCACCCAGTGCAGCAGCGCCCGCCGCGTCAGCGTCCAGCCGTCGGCCACCGCCCACGCCATACCCGTCATGCCCTCTCCTTCGTCAGATGCAGGAACACCTCGTCCAGCGTGGGGCGGCGCACCGCCACGTCCTCCACCGCCACCCCCGCCTCCTCCAGAGCGCGCAGCACCGAGGTCAGCGCGCCGATCCGGTCCGTCACCGGCACCCCCAGGCGCCGCGCCCCGGAGTCGGCGACGGGGGAGGAGCCCACCGCCGACTCCACGACCCGCGCCGCGCGCTCCACCTCGCCGGCCTCGCGCACCACCAGATCGAGCAGGTCGCCTCCGACGAGGTCCTTCAGCTCCCCGGGCGTGCCCTCGGCGACGACACGGCCCCGCTCGACCACCGAGATGCGGTCGGCGAGCCGGTCGGCCTCCTCCAGGTACTGCGTCGTCAGCAGCACCGTCGCGCCCCCGCCGACCAGGGAGCGCACCGCCTCCCACACCTCGGCGCGCGCCCGCGGATCGAGGCCGGTGGTCGGCTCGTCCAGGAACAGCACCCTGGGGGAGCGGATCAGGCACACCGCCAGGTCCAGGCGCCGCCGCATCCCGCCGGAGTACCCCGACACCGGACGGGAGGCCGCCTCGGCCAGGCCGAAGCGCTCCAGCAGCTCACCGGCCCGCCGCCGCGCCTCCTTCACCCCCAGGTGGTGCAGCCGCCCGAACAGCTCGAGGTTCTGGCGTCCCGACAGGACCTCGTCCAGCGCCGCGTGCTGGCCCAGCAGCCCGATCGCGGCGCGCACCGCCGCGGGCTCGGCGGCGGCGTCGTGCCCGGCGACGCGGACGGTGCCCGCGTCCGGGCGCAGCAGCGTGGTCAGCACCCGCACCGCGGTGGTCTTGCCCGCGCCGTTGGGCCCCAGCAGGCCGTGGACGGCGCCCGCAGGGACGGCCAAGTCGAAGCCGTCCAGGGCGCGTTGGCCGCCGAAACCCTTCACCAGGCCCCGTGCGTGGATCTCCATGATCTCGCCCCCCACTATTCGGTATGGTGTACGGAGTTGTCCGGCGAGCAGAACCGTACGGCATACGGAGTTAATTCCGTACAGTCTACGAAGAAAGTGTGGTGCGCATCACATGGCCGAACGCAAAAGGCCCGACGCCGGCCGCGTCCTGGCCCTCCTGTGGGGGACACCCGCACCACCGCCCGGCCGCGGCCCCCGCCCCAAGGTCACCCTCGAGCAGATCGTGCGCGCCGGCATCGACATCGCCGACGCCGAAGGACTCGACGTCCTGTCCATGCGCCGCGTCGCCGAACGCCTCGGCGTCGGCACCATGTCCCTCTACACCTACGTGCCCGGCCGCGCCGAACTCCTCCACCTCATGTACGACCGCGCCGTCGGACCCACCCCGCCGCCACCCGAAGGCGCCACCTGGCGACAGGCCCTGCGCCACTACGCCCACCTCGGCCGCGACCTCCACCACGACCACCCCTGGACCCTCTCGGTCGCCACCCCGGGCCTCATGATGATGGGCCCCAACACCACCACCCGCGCCGACGCCGTCTACGCCGCCCTGTCACCCCTGAACCTTCCCGCCGCCCGGCAGGCCGCCATCGCCGACAGCATCGACGCCTACGTCCGCGGCGCCTGCCAGGGGAGCGGCGCCGACCTCACCCGCGCCGGCCGTGACGGCGGCTTCACCGACCCCGACGACTACGAACACTGGTGGAACGAGGCCACCACCCACCTCACCGACCTCATCACCCGCCAGCGCTTCCCCCACCTGTACGCCGTCTGGGAGACCGGAGCCTTCGAGGAATACGGCGACAGCACCTTCGACTACGGCCTCGACCGCCTCCTGGACGGCATCGCACACGACATCGCCGACGGCTGAGACCCGGGGGAGAGGAGGGAACCACGGGGGTCCCGCGCCGGACGCGGAACCCCCGCCAAGCCTGGTCCGGTGCGGTAAGTGGCCGCGAACCGCGGTTTCCACCATGCCCGATCACCGACGGGGCGGAAGCGTTCCCGTTCACAGTGTCGAACGCGAGCGTTGCGCGGCTGTCAGAGCCTGATGAACAGGCTGTGACAACCACTTATCACTCGAAGCGTCCGATCCGTCACTACCCACGCCTAGCCGGTGTTTACCGGAGAAATCCTCGGACAGCCCCCCGAGCACCCCGCCGTCCGAGAAGATCAACACATCCGCCGCACCCGTCCGGCGGCCCTCCCGACCAGCGAGAAGAGCCCGCCATGACCGGACCCGCCCCCGAAATCGACACCACCACCCCCCACTCCGCACGCGTCTGGAACTACTGGCTCGGAGGTAAGGACAACTTCCCCGCCGACCGCGAAGTCGGCGAACAGGTCCGCCACGTCTACCCCGGCATCGTCGACGTCGCCCGCCACGCCCGCGCCTTCCTCGGCCGCGCCGTCCGCCTCCTGGCGGGGGAGAAGGGCATCACCCAGTTCCTCGACATCGGCACCGGGCTCCCCACCGCCGACAACACCCACGAGGTCGCCCAGCGCATCACCTCCGCCAGCCGCATCGTCTACGTCGACAACGACCCCCTCGTCCTCACCCACGCCCGCGCCCTGCTCACCAGCACGCCGGAAGGCGACTGCTCCTACATCCACGCCGATGTCCGCGACCCCGAGGACATCCTGCGCCAGGCCGCCGCCACCCTGGACCTCACCAGGCCCGTCGGACTGATGATGCTGGGCATCCTGGGCAACCTCTGGGACCACGACGAGGCGATGGCCGTCCGCGACACGCTCGTCGCGGCCCTGCCGCCCGGCAGCTACCTGGTGCTGGAGGACGGCACCAACGCCGTCGACCCCGACGCCGCCGCCGAAGCCGAGAAGACCCGCGCCGAGGCCGGCGACCCGTACCGGCTGCGCACCCCCGAGCAGATCACCGCGTTCTTCCACGGCCTGGAGCTGCTCGAGCCCGGCGTGGTGTCGGTGTCGCGCTGGCGCCCCGAGACCGCGTCGCCCGAGGAGATCCCGGAGGTCACCGCCTACTGCGGCGTCGCCCGCAAACCGTGACCAACCGGACTTGTCACTTCGGGTCCGGTCTTCCCCGCGTACGCCATCGCCCGGCGGAACGGGGGAGCACCGCTGTACTCGGTGGCGCTCCGCCCGGCGGTCCGCGTCGCGAGACCGCCGGACGGCATGCGGGGGCCGCCACGCCGCGGACGCCGAGCGGGGAGGTGCGCCCGCCTGGGATCTGTTCGGGATAATATGGGTTATCCCGAACAGGCGGGGTTTTTGGGTGATCTTGGGGTGGTTTTCCGGTGGCCGGGCAGCTGGATCAGACCGAGAACATGGCGCAGCTCTTCGCGGCGTGGATCAACGTCAAACGGGCCGGCAAGGGACTGTCCGACAACACCGAGACCGCCTACCGGCAGGGCCTGGCGGCCTGGTGCAAGGAGCTCGCCGTCTTCCACGATCTGGACGTACCGGACGACGAAGACCCGATGTCGGTGATCACGCCCGAGCACGTCTACGAGGACGCGCTGATCGCCTGCGCCGCCGCCTTCCAGCGCCAGGGATACTCCGAGCGCACCCGCGCCGGCCGGCTCAGCGCCCTGCGC
Organism: Actinocorallia libanotica; assembly: GCF_039525175.1. Lineage (NCBI taxonomy): Bacteria > Bacillati > Actinomycetota > Actinomycetes > Streptosporangiales > Thermomonosporaceae > Actinocorallia > Actinocorallia libanotica. The sequence continues at coordinate 24,198 of NZ_BAAAHH010000012.1, read as the reverse complement.
GGCATCTGCAAATGGCTCACCAAGACCCGCCGCCTTCCCTTCGACCCGAGCGTCGAGCTCGAGTTCCCGCGGATCCCCGCCCGGCTCCCCGTCGCGCTCACCAACGAGGAGCTCGGCCGGATCGTCGTGGCGGCCTCCACCCCGTACGAGCGCGCCCGCAACCAGTGGATCTCCCGGGACCGCGCGCTCCTCGCCGTCTACGCCGGCGCCGGCCCCCGTGCCGCCGAGGGGCTCAGCCTCACCGTGCGGGACGTGAAGCGCGAGGAGGGCGGCGCTCTCCTGCTCCTGCACGGCAAGGGCAACAAGGACAGGAACGTCCCTGTCGACGACCTGGTCGTCGACAGCATCGACGACTACCTCGCCGAGCGCGAGGCGCTGCTCGGCCCGTACGAGCCCGGCGATCCCCTGTTCCTGACCTTCGACGCGTGGGGCATCCGGCAGGACAAGCCGCCCGTCGCCCGCCCGATGACCACGGGAATGCTCGAGTACCTGGTCGACCAGTGGTTCCTGCGCGCGGCGGTCCGCCGTCCCGAAGGCGAGCTCGCCCACGTCTTCCGCCACACCTTCGCCGTCGGCGTGCTCCGCGGCGGCGGCAGCATCAACGAGCTCCAGGCCCTCCTGGGTCACGAGGACATGGCGACCACCGGCATCTACACGCGCGTCGCCGCCGAGGACGTCATGGACCTCTCCAAGGTCTCCCCCGTCCTCGCCCACCTGCGCGACACCCGCCAGCCCCCCGAGCCCGAGCCGGAGGCGTGATGCCGTTTCGGGAGGCCGACCGCTGACCGTGCCACTCCCCCGCGCTCACGTTTCCCTGTCACAGTTCGGCCAGGAGTTTCGGGAGTGTCGCCAATGTGGTGATGCGGTGGATGCCGGGTGGGGCGTCGGTGTCGCCCGTGCGGTCCAGCCATATGCCGTGCAGGCCTGCGGCGTGGGCGCCGAGGGCGTCCAGGTCCAGGCGGTCGCCGATGTAGGCGACCTGTTCGGGTGGCAGGTCCAGGGCCTTGCATGCCGCGTGGAACGCCCTGGGGTCGGGTTTGGAGTGGCCGACGTCGTCTGAGCACAGGAGGAGTTCGAAGTGGTGGCGTAGTCCGAGGTGTGTCAGTTTGCGTTCTTGGACGGTGTTCACGCTGTTGGACAGGACCGCGTGGCGGTAGGGCAGTTCGGCCAGTGCCGGGGCCGCGTCGGGGAATGCCGTCCAGGAGGCTTCGAAGTGCGCGATGTAGCGGGTGAACCATGCGTCCGCTTCGTCGTCGGTGGTCTCAGGGCCCAGGTAGGCGCGGGCGCGTTCGCGTCGTTGGCCGGGGAAGGTCAGTTCGCCTGCGGTGAAGCGCGCGTATGCGGCTTCGGTGAGTTCCCGCCATGTCGCCAGCGCGGCGTCGTCGCTGGGCAGTCCTTCTGCGGTGAAGTGCAGGTGGAATGCCTTGCGGTCGGCGCCTGTGTGGTCGAACAGGGTGTCGTCTACATCCCACAGCACAGCTTTCACCACGTTAGTGAGGATAGTGCTCCTGCGGTGGGAGGAGAAGATCCGCCAGTCGTGCCGCGTTGCGTTGTGAGTGGTCGCCGCAGCAGTTGTTGAAGACCACGTGGGTGGTCTTGGTGTGTTCGGCCAGCCGCTGGATGCGTTCCGCCCATGCGGCCAGTTCCTCCTCGTCGTAGAGGTAGGCGAACTTCTCGTACACGCTGGGGCTGTTCCACTTGTCGCTGTGGCCGTGCAGGCGTACGACCGCCAGGTCCGATGTGGTCTCGAGCACCGGGGGTACCGATGAGCGGTGTCCCTGCGGCATGTCCACTGCGACGTAGGCCAGGTCGTTGTCGCGGAGGAACTCCAGTGTCGCGGCGCGGTTTCGCGGTGACAGCCACGTGTCATGGCGGAACTCCACGCAGATCCGTGCCGGTGCGCATCGCTCCTTGACCTGCAGGATGTATTCCCGGCTGCGTTTCCCGGCGGTGAACCACGGGGGGAACTGGAACAGCAGTGCGCCCAGCTTTCCCGCTTCGTGCAGTGGGTGCAGGGCGCCCAGGAATCGCTGCCACACCTCTTCGGCCACGTCGTCTGTTACGTCTTGCAGGTAGACCTTGTCGCGTGCCGGGACTCGTTCCCGCAGGTCCTTGTAGAGGCGGTCCACGCGTGTGGGGTGGCCGGTGAGGAGGGAGAACGCCTTGACGTTGAAGACGAATCCGTCGGGGGTGCGGTCGCGCCATTGGCAGGCCGTCTGTTCCGACGGCGGCGCGTAGTACGTCGCGTCGACCTCCACCAGCGGGAACCGGGAGGCGTAGAACCGCAACCGTGCCTCGGCCGTCTTGGCCTCGGGCGGATACCAGCCCGAGGCCAGCAGCGTTCTGTCGGTCCAGGACGCGGTCCCCACCAGGATCTCCCCCATGCCGTCCAGCCTAGGCAGGCCTTGCGTCTGCGGGTGCGGGGGCGGTGATGTGACGTGTGTGACGTGGGAGGTTTCACACGTGTTACGGCTGTCTCGAACCGGCCAGCCGTTCCTTCCTGACGGACATTGACTGGCCAGTAACGGCTGCCTACGTTTCCTTCTGGAATTCGCGCCGGGAAGAAAGGGTTCGCAAGGTGACACGCCGGCGGACGGTCCTCCCTCCGCCCACCCGACATGGGCGGAGGGAGGCCGCTGGACCCCAGCCTAAACCTCGAGGACGAAAGTGAACGGCCGCACCAGGCCACGACCCGCCGCGAACCCGCGACCCGCGGGCCCAGCCGACCCGACACCGGCTGAGCCCGCTTCCCGTGCCGCGGCCCCGGAGCCGTCCGGGGCCGCGGCACCACCGTGGGAGTATCGGCCGTATGGAGCGGATACTCATCTCCGGCATCAGCGGGGCGGGCAAGACCACGCTCTCCCGCAGGCTGCAGGACCGGCTGGGGCTGCCCCATCATGAACTCGACGCGCTGCACCACGGTCCGGGCTGGACCAGGCGCGCCCGGTTCGAGGCCGATGTCGAGTCGTTCTCGGCGGGGCCGCGCTGGGTGACCGAGGACCAGTACCACTCGGTCCTGGAGGACCTGCTGTGGCGGCGTGCCGACACCCTGGTCTGGCTGGATCTGCCGCGCCGGACGGTGATGGGGCGCGTGGTGCGGCGTTCGGTGTCCCGTGCGCTCACCCGGCGGGAGTTGTGGAACGGCAACCGCGAGTCCTTCGCCCAGTGGCTGGAGGCCGATCATCCCGTCCGGTGGGCCTGGAGCCAGTACGCGCGCAAGCGGGAGAAGACGCTCGAGCGGATCGGGCGGCATCCGGGGCTGGTCGTGGTGCGGCTGGACTCCCCCGGTGCGGTCCGGCGGTGGGTGTCCGGGGTCAGTGGATGACGTCGAAGACGGACTTCTGGATGCCGTTGGAGTAGGTCTGGTGCTCGATGAGCTTCAGTTTCTGGGTGTCCTTGTCGGTGGTGCTGAACAGCCGCTTGCCGGCTCCGAGGAGGAGGGGGAAGACGAGCAGGTGGTAGCGGTCGATGAGGCCGGCGTCGGAGAGGGCGCGGTTCAGGGTGGCGCTGCCGTGGACGATGATGGGGCCGCCTTCGGTCTCCTTGAGGGCGGCGACCTGGTCGAGTGAGCGCAGGATGGTGGTCTCGCCCCAGTCGGTGACGAGGTCGTCTTCGGTGAGGGTGGTGGAGACGACGTACTTCGGCATGAGCTTGTAGTCGGCGAAGTCCTCCATGTCCGGCCATACCGGGCTGAACGCCTGGTAGCTGGCCCGGCCCAGCAGCATCGCGGTGGACTCCTGCTGCTCTCGTGCCTTGATCTCGTAGGCCTCGGGGACGAACTCGATGTCCTTGAAGGTCCATCCGGAGTTGCGGTAGCCGGGCTCGCCGCCGGGAGCCTCCATGACTCCGTCGAGTGAGACGAAGGCGGAGCTGATCAGGGTGCGCATGAGGGTCTCCTTGTCATCGGGTGCGGGTGTGAGGGGAACGTCGGTGCGGGTCAGCCGAGGAGTTCGGCGAGCCATTTCTGCCAGGCGGCCTCGGCGCCGTCGGTGTCGGGTCCGAACAGGTGGTGGAACATCAGCGCGAGGCCTTCGGCGTTGTGGAAGGTGTAGAGCCCGTCGGCGGTGCGGATGCCGATGCGTTCGTCGTCGGCCCAGACGACCTCGCCCTCCAGTGGCGGCAGGCCCGCCGGTGCGGCGTGCGCCCGTGCGCCCGCGGTGACCGGGGTCGGTAGCGACAGGGCGCGGGTGATCGCCGCCCGGATCTGCCGGGCCGGCGGGCCGTCCGGGCGTGCCACGACGGCGAAGACGGGAGCCGCGGTGCGTCCCGGGAAGTGGGTCAGGTACTCACGGAGGGTGTGGAGGTGGAAGGGCCAGCCGCGGCGCAGGGCGTCGTACTCGTCCTGCCAGTCGTCGCCGAGCATGCCGCTGTGGACGACGCGCAGGACGGTGCTGCCGCCGTCTCGGCCTTCGATCAGGTATTCCAGGGCCATGAACCGGCCGTCTTCGGCGGTGGGGGTGCGGGTGGCGAAGCGTTTGCCGGGCTCGTAGGCGGTGATCTCCGCTTCTTCGCGGTGGCCGCCGGTGTCCATGACGGTGGTGCCGCCTTCGCGTGGCTCCACCTCGTTGCGTCCCATGAACCAGGAGTCGGTTCCCGGTCCTGTCGCGATCGCCTCCCAGACCTGTTCGGGGGTCGCGGGCAGGATCGTCTCCAGTTCGATGTCGAACGGGTGCGTCATCGGGGGTCCTCTCCGGGTGCGGTGGGGATCTGGTGGAGGCCGACGACCACTCGGTGGGTGCGGCCGGCCGGTGCGTTCTCGTCGTGGTAGCGGCCGACGAGGGCCGTCACGGCCTGGGCCAGTTCCTGGGTGAAGGCGGCCCGGTCGGCCGCGGAGGCGAACCGCACCTCGGCGTCGATGCCGAAGGTGGCGATGCGTTTCTGGGCGCGGGCGGCGCCGGTCAGCAGGGATCCGACCTCCTGGACGAGGCGGGATCCCAGGGCCAGGAGCCAGCGGGCGGAGAGCTGGTCGGGCGAGCGGGCGGGGTCGGGGCTGACGGCGGGCAGGACGCTGGGCGAGATGACGTAGGAGGCGGCGGTGGCGCGGTAGAGGCGTTCGGTGACGTTGCCCTTGCGCCGTTCCTCGGCGAGTTCGACCAGCTGGTGCCGTTCCAGCTCCTTGAGGTGGTAGTTGATCTTCTGTCGGGGCAGTCCCAGGCGGCCGGCGAGCATGGCGGCGGAGCCGGGTTCGGTGAGGGCGGCCAGGATCCGGGACCGGATGGGGTCCAGGGTGGCCGCGGCTGCGGCGGGTTCTTCGATGACGGCGACGTCGATCACCGTTCCAGGATTCTGCCGACAATAAAATTTGTCAAGACAAATTAAGTTGTCGGTGCGGCCCGTGGGCGACCCGCGGGCCGACCGCAGGCCACCCGCAGGTCACAGAACGCCGCGGCGCCATTCGCGGATGAGGAGGTAGCCGAGGTAGCCGCCGCCCAGGGCCATGGTGTAGATGCCGACGGGCAGGGTGGTGAAGAGCGGGAGCTGCTGGGCCGCCAGGTCGGCCAGGGCCAGCAGGAAGGCGCCCACCAGCGCCGACATCGCCAGGTTGGGGCCGGCGGCGCGGGTGCAGCGGCGCGCGATCTGCGGGGCGCACAGGGAGATGAAGGCGATGGGGCCCGCGGCGCTGACGGCGGCGGCCGACAGGACGATCGACAGGACGACGGCGGCGGTGCGCACCCGGGCGGGGCGGGTGCCCAGGGCGGTGGCGGTGTCGTCGCCCATCTCCCCCACCGTCAGGTCGCGGGCCAGGAGGGCGGTGAGCGGCGCGGTGAGGGCGACGACGAGCCAGATGGTGGCGGCGTCCTGCCAGGAGCGGGCGTTGAGGCTGCCGTTGACGTAGGCGGTCAGGACGCTGGCCTTGTCGCGTTCGATGGCGTAGACGGCGTACTGGATGACCGCCTGGGCGACGGCGGTGACGCCGATGCCGGCGACGATGAACCGCCCGGGGCTGCGGAAGCCGGTGCCGGTGGAGAGGTAGACCGCGGCCATGGCCAGGACGGCGCCGGTGAGGGCGCCCAGCGGGACGGGGACGAGGCCGGGCAGGAAGAGCGCGACGAGGGCGGCGCCCGCCCCGGCCCCGGCGCCGATGCCGATGACGTCGGGGCTGCCCAGCGGGTTGCGGGTGACGGACTGGAAGAGGGTGCCGGCCAGGCCGAACGCGGCGCCGACGCCCAGGGCGACGACCAGGCGGGGCCCGCGCAGGCGTTCCAGGACGAAGGCGTCCTTGCCCTCGGCGCCGCCCAGGAGCGCGCCGGGCAGGTCGGCGGGGGCGATGCCCAGGCGGCCCAGGGTGAGGGTGGCGGTGGCGGCCGCGGCCAGCAGGAGGAGGAAGGCGGCGGCGGTGGCCAGGGTGCGGGGGCGCACGGCGTGGCGGGCGGACGCTCCGCGGGCGGTCATGCGTCCTTCCTCATCTTGCGGACGGCGATCAGGAGGGCGGGGGCGCCGACGAAGGCGGTGACGATGCCGACCATGAGCTCTTCGGGGCGCAGCAGGAGCCGTCCGATGATGTCGGCGGCCAGGAGGAGGGAGGGGCCCAGCAGGAGGGAGAAGAGGATCTGGTGGCGCAGGTCGGGGCCCAGGAGGGCGCGGACGAGGTGGGGCACGGCCAGGCCGATGAAGGCGATGGGGCCGGTGGCGGCGGTGGCCGCGGCGGCCAGGAGGGTGGCGGTGAGCAGGCCCGCGGCCTTGGTGCGGGCGGGTCTGGCGCCCAGGGCGGTGGCGGAGTCGTCGCCCAGGGCCAGGGTGTTGAGGGGGCGGCCGAGGGCGAGCGCGGCCAGGAGGCCCGCGGCGGCCAGGGGCAGGACGGTCCAGAGGGTGTCGAAGCCGCGTCCGGCCAGGGAGCCCACGACCCAGAAGCGGTAGTTGTCGAAGACCTCGGGCCGGCTGAGGGTGACGGCCTGGATGAGGGCGTTGAGGACGGCGGCGAGGACGGCTCCGGCCAGCACGAGGCGGACGGTGCTGGTGCCGCCGCGGCGGGTGCCGATGAGGTGGACGAGGAGGCCTGCGGCCAGGGCGCCGGGCAGCGACCACCACAGGATGTCGGCCTGGCCGGAGGCGCCGAGGTAGGCGGTGGCCAGGACGATGGTGGCCGAGGCGCCGGCGTTGATGCCGAGCATGCCGGGGTCGGCCAGGGGGTTGCGGGTGACGCCCTGCATGAGGGTGCCGGCGACGGCGAGGCAGGCGCCGGCGAGGATGCCCAGGGCGGTGCGGGGGTAGCGGCTGTGGACGACGGCGGTGTGGTGGGGGTCGCCGTGGCCGGTCAGGACGTCCCACAGGGCGCCCGGGGGGATGGCGAGGCTGCCCAGGGCGATGCTGGCCAGGGTGGCGGCGGCCAGGAGGAGCAGGGCCAGGAGGAGGGCGAACGCCGGACGCGCGGCGCCGGGCCGCAGGGGCCCGGCGCCGCGCGACGGGTGTGTCGTGCGGGTGGTCATGGGGGGCGGTGCCCTACTTGGCCTTGGCGACGGCCTCGTCGATGAGCGGGAGGAAGCGCTCGATGCTCCAGGGCACGGTCAGCGGGTTGATCATGGAGGAGGCGGTGACGAAGGAGTTGTCGTCGCTGGCCACCACGGCGCCGTTCTTGATGGCGGGGATGGCGGCGTACAGGGGCTGCGCCTCGATCTCCTTGCGGGTCTTGGCGTCGGTGTAGAAGGTGAACACGACGTCGGTGTCCTTGAGCTTGTCGGCGTTCTCCAGGCCGATGACGGCGGAGTCGGTGCCCTCGGTCTCCTTGAAGGTGCTCACGACGGGGTCGGGCTTGAGGCCCAGGGAGGCGACCATCTCGGCGCGCTGCTCGGTGGGCAGGAAGACGCCGAGGGTGCCGGGGCCGTCGGTGTAGATGTAGGAGAAGGTGACGTTCTTGTAGTCGGGGCGGCTCTGGGCGGCGTCGGCGAGCTGCTGCTTGATGTCGCCGATGAGCTTCTCGCCGTCGGCGGGCTTGCCGAGGGCCTTGGCGACCGTGGTGATCTGCTGGTCCCAGTCGGTGCTCCAGGGCAGGTCGGGGTAGGCGACGGTGGGGGCGACGTCGTTGAGGAGGTCGAACTGCTCCTGGGTGATGCCCGACCAGGGGGCGAGGATGACGTCGGGGTCGAGTTCGACGATGGTCTCGATGTCGAGTTCCTCGCCGCCGGTGAACTGCTTGGGCAGCTCCGCGCCCTTTTCGGTGACTGCCTCGTGGATCCAGGGCAGGTAGCCGGTCTTGTCGCTGCCCCACGGGTAGCTCTCGATGCCGACGGGGGTGCTGCCCAGGGCGATGGCGGTCTCGGTGGAGCCCTGGCCGAGGGTGACGACGCGCTCGGGCTGCTCCTTGATGACGGCGTCGCCCAGGGCGCTGGTGATGGTGACGGGGAAGGCCGCGGTGGCGGGCTTGTCCTCGGCGCCGGTGGTGGTGTCGTCGCTGGAGCTGCAGGCGCTCAGGAGGAGGGCCAGGGTGGTGGCGGCCGTGGCCATGAGGGCGGGGCGGCGCAGGGTGCGGAGGGTGAGCATGGGGCGGTCCTTGGTCGGATGATTCGGGTGCACCAAAACCGGCGTGGTGGCACCAGCGATAACGGGTTAGGTGAGCCTAACCTACTCCCCCGCGCCCTGGCGATCTGTCCCGTATGGGGGCTATGCGCCGATCGGTGGACGCGCCGGCCCGTCCGCGCGCGGGGGCGGGCGTAGGGTGGCGCCGACGCGAGGAGGGAGGACCGGTGCCCAAGCTGGTCGATCACGCGGTGCGGCGGCGGCAGATCGCCGAGGCGCTGCTGTCGGTGGCGAGCGCGCGGGGGCTGCACGCGGCCACGATGCGGGAGGTGGCGGCCGAGGCGGGGGTGTCGCTGCGGCTGGTGCAGTACTACTTCCACAGCAAGGACGAGCTGCTGGCGGGAGCGCTGGAGCACCTGGCGGCGCGCCTGGGCGAGCGGGTGCGCGCCCGCACCGCGGGGGTGGAGGACGTGCGGGGGCTGCTGCTGGGCGCGCTGTCGGCGGTGCTGCCCGACGACGAGGAGGGGCGGCGCGTGATCCTCACCTATCACGCCTACTACGCCTACGAGCTCTCGCGGGGCGCTCCCCCGCCGCAGGGGGCGGTGGACTCCGCGGCGCTGGAGGGGCTACTGGCGGGGTACGTGGAGCGGGCCGGGCGGGAGGGCCGCACGGCGGCGGGGCTGGACGCGCAGATGGTGGCCGCGGAGCTGCTGGCGGTCGCCAACGGGCTGGGCATCAGCGTGCTGACCGGACGGCGGGACGGAGAGGCCGCGCTGCGGGTGCTGCGGGGGTGCGTGGATCGCCTCGTGACTTCGTGATACATAGGTACCATAAAGATTTGGTACACAGGTATCATCAACGGAGGGCGCATGGACACCTGCCTCGACCTGAAGGACCAGACCGCGGCCCTGGCCGACCTGCTGGAGCGCGCCGACCCGGCGCTGCCCGTCCCCACCTGCCCCGAGTGGACGCTGGCCGACCTGGCCGCCCACGTGGGCCACGGGCAGCGGTGGGCCGCCGAGCTCGTGCGCACCGGCACTCCCCCGCCCCCGCCCGAGGGCGACGTGCCCGCCGAACCCGGCCCGTGGCTGCGCCAGAGCGCCCGGCTGGTGGCCGAGGCGGTCGGCGAGGACCCCGACGCCGTGGTGTGGACGTTCCTGGGGCCGCGGCCCGCCCGCTTCTGGAGCAGGCGCATGCGCAACGACGTGCTGGTGCACCGCGCGGACGCCGCCCTGGCGGCGGGCGAGGAGTTCACCGCCCCGGCAAAGGCCGCGGCCGACGCGCTGAGCGAGGGCCTGGACCTGATCACCGCCTCGGTCAACGGCGGCATGTCCCCCGCCCTGGCCGAACTGCGCGGCCGCGGCGTGCTGAAGTTCGCCGCCGACGACGTCCCGGCCGTCTGGACGGTGCGGCGCACGCCCGAGTCCCTCTCCTGGAGCGCCCAGGACGCGCCCGCCGACGTCACCGTCCGCGGCGGCGCGCTGGACCTGCTGCTGGTCTTCAGCCGCCGCGCCTCACCCGGGCGCGTGCGGGTGGCGGGCGATGAGGCGCTGCTGGGCCACTGGCTGGAGCACAGCGCCTTCTAGCGCAGGTGCTCGGTGAACCAGGCCGAGGCCAGGTCGCCGACCTCCTCCAGGGCGCCCGGCTCCTCGAACAGGTGGGTGGCGCCGGGGACGACGGCCAGGTGCTTGGGGCAGCGCAGGCGGGCCAGCGCCTGCTCGTTGAGGTCCAGGACGGGCAGGTCGGCGCCGCCCACGATGAGCAGGGTGGGCGCCTGGACCTGCGGCAGGAGCGCCATGGCCAGGTCGGGGCGGCCGCCCCGGGAGACCACGGCGCGCACCGGCGAGCCGGGTTCGGCCGCGGCCGCCAGGGCCGCCGCGGCGCCGGTGCTGGCGCCGAAGTAGCCCACGGGCAGGCCGCGGGCGTCGGGTTCGGCCAGGAGCCAGCCGGTGGTGTCGGCCAGGCGTTCGGCCAGCAGCGGGATGTCGAACACGTGGCCGCGGTCGTGCTCCTCGCGGCGGGTGAGCAGGTCGAACAGCAAGGTGCCCAGGCCCGCGCCGTTCAGGGCCCGCGCGACCTGGTGGTTGCGCGGGCTGTGGCGGCTGCTGCCGCTGCCGTGGGCGAACAGCACGATGCCCTCGGGGCGGGGCGGCAGCACCAGGTGCCCGGACAGCTCCACCGGCCCGGCGGAGATGGCCACCTCCCGGTCCACCACGGGCGCGGCCGGCTCGCGCGCCTGCTTGAGCAGGGTGATGACCTCGTCGTCGGTGGTCTGGTCGAAGTCGTCGTAGAACTGGCCGACGGCGTAGAAGTCGTGCGGGGTGTGCGGGCAGACGACCTCGTCGGCGACCTCGCGCAGGCTCCGCGCGGCCTCGGGCGAGGCGACGGGGACGGCCAGGGTGATGTGTCCGGCGTGGCGGGCGCGGGCCACCAGGCAGGCGGCGCGGGCGGTGGAGCCGGTGGCCGCGCCGTCGTCGACGATGACGACGTCGCGGCCGCGCAGGTCCACCGGCGGGCGGCCGCCGCGGAAGCGGGCGGCGCGCTCGTCCAGGACGGCCTGCTCGTACTCCTCCTCCCGGCTCAGCTGGATGTCGCTGACGCGGCCGCCGCGCAGGACCTCGGGGTTGAGGACGCGCACGCCGCCCTCGCCGATGGCGCCCATGGCCAGCTCCGAGTGGCCGGGGGTGCCGAGCTTGCGGACCACGATGACGTCCATCGGGGCGCGCAGCGTCTGGGCGACCTCGAAGGCGACGGGGACGCCGCCGCGCGGCAGGCCCAGGATGAGGGGGTCGCGGGCGCGCAGGTGGTCCAGGTGGTGGGCCAGGCGCCGACCCGCGTCCCTGCGGTCGGTGTAGGTCATGGTGTCATCCGGCGGGTGTGATGAGGCCGTAGTGGCCGTCGTAGCGGTGGTAGAGGACGTTGCCGCGGCCGGTCTCGGCGTCGGCGAAGAACGTGAAGGGCAGGCCGGTGGCCTCCAGGCGTTCGATGGCCTCGCGGACGGTGATGCGGGGCGCGGGGTGGGGGCTGACGGTCAGGTCGATCGCCGTGCTCTCGCGGCGGGGCTTGGGGTCGGTCTGGGCCATGCGGTAGGCGTCGGCGTGGCGGTAAAGCACGCTGTCCTGGCCGGTGGCGACGTCGGTGAACAGGTGGAAGTCGTAGTCCAGGGCCTCCATGTCGAAGGCGGCCTCGTCGGGGGTGGCCGAGGGCAGTTCGTAGGACTTGTGGCGGATGACCTGGCGGTCCTCCATGGGGCGGGGGTAGTAGGCGGGCCGCTGGGTGGGCTCGGCGTTGTGGCGCCATTCGCGGGGGCGGGGCTGGCCGCCGCGCACGGCCTCCCAGTGGCGGGCGACGCGGCGCAGGCGTTCGGCCATGCGGTCTTCGAGGATGTCGACGGCCTCGCTCATGGTGGAGGCGGCGGTCTGGACGCGGATGATGCGGCCGTTGACGTCGAGGTTGGCCTGGGCGAGGGCGGGGCGTTCGGGGTCGGGGCCCATCGTGAGGCGGACGCGGGCGGCCAGGACGGGTTCGGGGGCGCGGCCGCTGAGCTTCTCGATCTTCTCCTTGGCCCGGTCCAGCAGTTCCTGCGGGACGTTTCCGCCGGCCTGGGTCTTCACCTGCGGGATGGTGCGGGTCATGGGCGTGCTCTCCCTCTGCCGGCGCGGCTCCGCTTTTTCCGGCGGGGTCGCGCGTGTGGGCTTTTCTCCCACGGTGGCGCAGGGTGCGGGCAGGTGACAGGGGGCCAAGGTCCCCGGGTTGTCGGTTTTCGGAAAGGTCGGTGGGACTTTCGGCAATTCCCGGCTAATAAACACCCATGGGGATGTATGGGTATTTTCGCGAGATTTCTAGAGGGGTACGGAGCCGTATGTGACAGCGGACCCGACGACGATCGTGATCGCCACCCGCGACCGGCGCCGGGAACTGGCCAGGACCCTGGAACACCTCCTGGCCCTGCCCGAACGGCCCCGCGTGACGGTCGTGGACAACGGCTCCCGCGACGGCACCGCCGACCTCGTCGCCCGCCGCTTCCCCGGCGTGGACCTCATCCGCCTGGGCCGCAACCACGGCTCGGCCGCCCGCAACCTGGGCGTGCGCGCCGCCCGCACCCCCTACGTGGCCTTCAGCGACGACGACTCCTGGTGGGAGCCCGGCGCCCTGCGCCGCGCCGCGGACCTCCTGGACGCCCACCCCCGCCTGGCCCTGATCTCCGCCGCCACCCTCGTGGGCCCCGGCCGCGACCCCGACCCCCTCAACGCCGTGCTGGCCGGCTCCCCCCTGCCCGCCCGCCCCGAACTGCCCGGCACGCCCGTCCTGGGGTTCCTGGCGTGCGCCTCCATCGTGCGGCGCGAGGCGTTCTTGCAGGCCAGGGGCTTTCACCCGCTGCTGTTCTTCGCCGGGGAGGAGACCCTGCTGGCCCTGGACCTGAGGACCCACGGCTGGGAGCTGTGCCACGTGCCGTCCGTGCGGGCCCTGCACCACCCCTCCACGAGCCGGCCCTCCCGGGGCCGGCTCGCCCTGGAGCAGCGCAACGCCCTGCTGACCGCCTGGCTGCGCCGCCCCCTGCGCACCGCCGCACGCGGCACCGCCCGCCTGGCCGCCGCCGCCCTGCACGACCCCGAGGCCCGCACCGCCCTGGCCGGACTGCTGCGCCGCCTGCCCGCCGCCCTGCGCGAACGCCGCCCCCTGCCCGCGCACCTGGAGGACCAGGCACGGCTGCTGGAGAACCGGTGAGCGCGCCCGGCGCCGCCACCAGCCGCACCTGCGCGAACGGCGCTCAGGCCAGGACGCAGCGGGTCTTGGTGAAGATGGTCGGCATGCACTGGTTGCAGTGGGTGCACAGGGACGGGGTGGCCGGGTCCTTCTGCAGCCGGTTCAGCAGGTCGGGCTCGCGCAGCAGGGCGCGGGCCATCGCCACGAACTCGAAGCCCTCGGCCATCGCCTTGTCCATGGTGGCGCGGCCGGTGATGCCGCCCAGCAGGACCAGCGGCAGGCTCAACTCCTTGCGGAAGAGGCGGGCGGTCTCCAGCAGGAACGCCTCCTGGTAGGGGTAGGCGTGCAGGAACTTCTTGCCGCCCAGCTTGATGCCCGCCCGCAGCGGCTGGGAGAACACCTCGGCGAACTCCTTGACGGGGGCGTCGCCGCGGAAGAGGTACATGGGGTTGAGCAGGGAGCTGCCCGCCGTCAGCTCCAGGGCATCCAGGCTTCCGTCGCGCTCCAGCCAGGAGGCCACCTGCACGCTCTCCTTGGGGCGCAGGCCGCCGCCGACGCCGTCGTCCATGTTGAGCTTGGCCAGGATCGCGATCCGGTCGCCGACGGCCTCGCGCACGGCGCGGGCGGCGCCGAGCGCGACCTTGGCCCGGTTGGCCAGGGAGCCGCCGTACTCGTCCTTGCGGCGGTTGAGGCGGGGACTGAGGAAGGAGCTGGCGAAGTAGTTGTGGCCCATGTGGATCTCCACGGCGTCGAAGCCCGCCTCGACCGCCAGGAGCGCGGCGTCGGCGTGCGCCCGGGTGATGCGCTCGATGTCGGCATGGGTGGCTGGGCGGATCTTCTGCATCGACATGGGGTTGAAGAACGCCGAGGCGGCCAGCCCGTGCACCCCGTTGGACCTGCCGTTGGCGACCGGCCCGGCGTGGCCGATCTGCGCGGAGACCGCCGCGCCCTCGGCGTGCACGGCCTCGGTCAGGCGGCGCAGGCCCGGCAGCGCCTCGGGCCGCATGAGGATCTGGTCGAACTCGGTGCGGCCCTCGGGCGCCACCGCGCAGTAGGCCACCGTGGTCATGCCCACGCCGCCGGCGGCGTGCGCGCGGTGGAACTCGATCAGCTCGTCGCCGACCAGCGCGCCCGGGGCCATGTGCTCGAAGGTGGCGGACTTGATGACGCGGTTGCGCAGGGTCAGGGGGCCCAGCCGGGCGGGGGCGAAGACGTCGGGGACGGACACGGGTTCCTCCGGTGGGGGGTGAGGGGTTTCCGCTCGGATTCCGACACCGATTCAATCACTGATTGGACGGTGGTTGAAGCCACTAGAATCATCGGCATGGCCGGCGATGAAACCTCCACCCGCGACCGCCTGCTGTCGGCCGCCGAGCGCCTCTTCCTGCTCAAGAACCCCGACCAGGTCTCGGTGCGGGCCATCAACGCCGAGGCCGGGCTCAACCCCGGCGCGGTCCACTACCACTTCGGCTCCCGCGACGGCCTGGTGGCCGCACTGCTGGAACGCGAGCTGCTGCCGCTGTGGGCCGAACGGCTGGAGGGCCTGGCCCACAGCGCCTCCACCCCCCGCGAGCAGCGCTTCGAGGTCGGCGAGCTGGTCGCCGCGATCGTCCAGCCCTTCGAGGAGCTCGCCCGCACCGAGAAGGGCCGCATGCTCTGCCACCTGCTGGCCCGCTCGGTCCTGCCCACCGGCCACATCCCCGCGCCCTCGCCGTGGTTCAGCTCCGCGCCGTTCGAGGTCATGCTCGGCCGCGCCCTGCCGCACCTGTCCCCCCGCGAGATCTCCCAGCGCTGGTGGCTGGCCTTCACTCTGCTGCTGGAGATCTACGGCCGCGCCCTGTCGCCCAGCCCCGCCGCCGAGGCGGCCCTGCCCGACACCGCCACCGTCGTGGCGTTCCTCACCGCCGGGCTGACCGCAGCCCCCACCGGCTGAACCGGGGGGCTCACCCCACCGGGGCGCCGATCAGGGCGGCCTCCACCACCTCCGGCACCCCGATGGCCAGCAGCCGCGCGTCGGGACGCCTGCCGTGGGCATCCCCCGGACGGCCGTCCCGCCCATGCCAGATCACCTGGTGGCGTTCGCGGGCGGGCGGCCCCCACAGGCGCGGGGAGACCGGACCGTACAGCGTCACCGACGGGCGGGCGTAGGCGAAGGCCAGATGCGCCACCCCGGTGTCGCCGCTGACGACCAGGCGGGCGCCGGCCACCAGCGCCGCCAGCATCGACAGGTCCAGGCGCCCGGCCAGCACCCGGCTCCGGGGCAGGCCCGCCAGCCGCGCGACCCGCTCGGCCAGCGCGCGCTCACCGGCGCCGCCGGTGACCACCACCCGGTGCCCGGCGTCCTCCAGCGCCCCGATGACCGCGGCGAACCGCTCGGGAGGCCAGCGGCGCGCGGCGTGGGCCGCACCCGGATGGACCACGGTCGCCCCCGGCGCAGGAGAGGGCACCGCGGGCGGGGCCAGCAGCAGATCCGAAGGGTCGGCGGGCAGGCAGTGCCAGCGCAGCAGCCGGCACCAGCGGGCCGTCTCGTGCTCCTCCTCCCGCCACCACGGGCCCGCCACGTCCGGCGCCGCCGGGGACCCGTACATCCACTGGCCGCGCGCGCCGGTGCCGGCGATGAGGCGGTGGCTGGCCGGGCCGTTGCCGTGCAGGTCCACCGCCAGGCGCGGCGGCGGCCCCTGCCAGGGGATCGGCTGCAGCTCCCCGGTGGGCAGGATCCGGTCGATCGCGCCGGGCAGCGCCGCCAGCGGCGCCAGCGCCCCCGGCGCCGCCAGCACGATCTCCCGGCCCGGGTGGGCGGCCGCCAGCGCCCGGTAGGCCGGCACGCCCGTCAGGAAGTCCCCCAGGCCCAGGGCGCGCAGGATCAGGACGGCGCTCATCGTGCCACGGCCTCGCGCAGCACCAGGTCCCACTCGGCCAGGAAGCGCCCCAGCCCGTAGCGGTCCAGCGCCGCCTCCCGCGCCGCCTTGCCCAGCGCCGCCGCCTCGTCGGGATCGCACACCAGGCGGCGCACCGCCTGGGCGAGGGTGTCGGGCCGGGTGGAGATGATCCCGGCGCCGGGCGGAACCGCCTCCACGACCTCGGTGGCCGCCAGCGCCACCACCGGCATCCCCAGGTACATCGCCTCGACCAGCGACAGGCCCAGCGACGTCCACCGGAAGGGGTGCAGGTACAGGCGCCGCCGGGCCAGCAGCTCGTGCATCTGCGTCTGGGGCAGGTCCTCGAAGGTGTGGGCCTCGGGCAGGCCCAGCGTCTGGGGCAGGTCGGTGACCTTCATCCCGAACACGTCCACCGGCACCCCGCCGCTGAGCTCGGCCAGCAGGTCGGTACCGGTGTAGCGGCCGCGCCGCAGCGGCTCGTTGACCACCACCCCCGCGCGCGGCAGCTCCCCGCTCCACAGCGGCCCGGGGTCCAGGACGGCGTGCTCGATGACGCGCCGCTCGGTGGAGCCGCTGTCCCAGAACAGGTCGTTGAAGTGCGTGACGTGCACCAGCAGCACGTCCTTGCGGTCGGCCGCGGGATGGCGGGACAGCGGCACCTCGCCCCACGGCGCGTCGTGCTCCAGGTACACCAGCGGGACGTCGCGGCCCAGGAAGCGGCGCAGCAGCTCCTCCTCGTGCGGGCGCTGCAGCACGGCCACGTCCACCTCGTGGTCGGCCAGGCGCCCCAGCGGCACCTCCACCGCGCTCTCGGGCCACTGCCAGGTGCGGGCGCGGCCCCGGCCGTCGGGACCGCGGTCGGGGGTGACCGGCAGCAGGTAGGTGTGGCAGCCCTGCAGGAAGGCCGTGGTCCACGAGCCGTGCACATGCCAGATGAGAACGTTCATCTCCCCGTCTCCTCCACCAGCGTCTCGGCGGCGTCGGCCGCGTCCTGGTCGCTCACCCCGTTCAGGCACGGATGCCCGGGCACCGGGCAGTCCACGGCCCGGCTGGCGCGGCACGGCGCGTCCTGGTCGCCCAGCAGGGCGTGCGGCACCCGCCAGGGCCGCCAGCGCGCCGCCGGGACGACGGGCGCGAACAGCGACACGATCGGCGTGCCCACGGCCGCGGCCAGGTGGGCGGGCCCGGTGTTGGCCGCCAGCACGACGCGGGCGCGCGCCAGGACCCCGGCCAGCTCGTGCAGGCCGGTGCGCCCGCCCAGGTCCGTCCCGTGCGCGCCGGCCACATGGGCGGTCAGCTCCTTCTCGTCCGGCGCGCCCGTCACCACCACGCGATGGCCGCGGCGCACCAGCTCCTTGACGGCGTCGACCCACCGCTCCCGCGGCCAGCGCCGCGCGTCCGCCGTGGCGCCCGGATGCACCGCGATGTAGGGCTCCTGGCCGGTCAGGTGGGCGGTGGGCGGCAGCGGGGCGCGCACCGCCAGAGCCCCGTCGTCGCCCGGCGGGAGGGCGAACCCGGCGGCGCGCGCCAGGGACAGGCCGCGTTCGGCCTCGTGCACGTCCTCTTCCAGGCGGTGGCGCACGTCCAGGAGGCTGCCGGGATAGTCGGTGCTGATCGCGCTGATGCGCCCGATGCCAGCCATGCGCAGCAGCAGCGCCATCGGCAGCGGCGACTGGTGGAAGGACGTCAGGATCAGCGCCTCGGCGAAGGACCGCGCGGCGATCTCCTCCACCATCCGGTGGACCTCGCCCGCCTCCACCGGCGGCGGTTCGCGCACCACCCACGGGCACCGCCACACCAGCACCTGCGACACCCCCGGCAGCAGCCGCGCGGCCTGCTCGCCCTGCGGGCCCGCCAGTACCGCCACCCGCTCGTGGCCGGTGCGCACCGCCCGGACGCAGGGGCCGGCCAGCAGGACGTCGCCGGCCCCGTCCAGGCGCACCACCAGCGCGCCGCCGCTCACCGCCACAGCCTGCCCCCCGAGGCCTCGCCGAGCGCGTAGCGCACCGCCGTCATCAGGTCCGGCGCGCACCGCGCGCCCCGCAGCTCCTGGCGGCGGGTCTGGGCGGTGGGCACCAGCACCGAGCGGGCCCCGGCCTCCCGCGCGGCCTGGACGTCCGAGCCGATGTCGCCGACGACCACGCACTCGGCCGGGCTCACGCCCAGCTCGGCCGCGGCCTGCACGACCAGCCCCGGCGCGGGCTTGCGGCACGCGCAGCCCTCCTGGGGGCCGTGCGGACAGGTCTTCCACACCTCGAAGGGCCCCAGCAGCTCCTGCACCCGCCGGTTGACCGCCGCCATGTC
The DNA here is from genome assembly GCF_039525175.1 of Actinocorallia libanotica. Lineage (NCBI taxonomy): Bacteria > Bacillati > Actinomycetota > Actinomycetes > Streptosporangiales > Thermomonosporaceae > Actinocorallia > Actinocorallia libanotica. Next base: position 5,854 of record NZ_BAAAHH010000012.1, on the reverse strand, counting down.
CGACGCCGAGAAGCGCCCGGCCGCCAGCCCCGACTGGTTGCTGACCACCCCCAGCCGCAGTCCCCGCTCGCGGGCCAGGTCCAGCGCCTCGCGCACCCCCGGCAGCGGCTCCACCAGGTCGGGGTCGCCGTTGTAGGGGACGTCGTGGACCAGGGTGCCGTCGCGGTCCAGCAGCAGCGCCCTGGCCTGGCCGGGCCAGGGACGGGCGGCGCGCGAGCGGGCCAGGCCGCCGAACCAGTGCCAGGAGGCCGCGGGCGGGATGAGCAGGCTGGTGCCCAGCATCAGCGCCATCTCCCGCACATCGCGCGGGCCCGGCAGGATGCGGGCCGCCGCGAAGTCGCCCACCCCCGCCAGCGCCGCCAGGCCCGCCCAGCCCGCCAGGCGGCGGCGCCCGGCCAGGGCCGCGTCCGCCGCCAGCACGCCGGCCCCGGTGATGGCCAGGTGGCGGGGCCGGCGCCCCACGTGCTCCCCGGCCCGGTGGTGCCAGTCGCGGCCGTGCAGGGCGCGCATCAGCGCGTCGTCGGCGTTGCCGGCCTGGGCGCGCAGGCTCGCCGACGCCCGTGCCGGACGCGCCGGGTGCAGGGTGCCGCGCTCGCCGAGCGCCAGCTCCCACCCGTCGGCCTGCAGGCGCAGCGCCAGGTCGGCGTCCTCGCGGAACGCGCGCGGGAAGCGCTCGTCGAAACCGCCGGACTCCACCAGCGCGGTGCGGCGGTAGGCCATGTCCGCGGTGATCCAGCGGGCGCGGGCCAGGCCCGCGGTCACGCGTTCGCCGTCGGTGGGGGCGCGGCCCTCGGGCGGCGGCACGGTGATGAGGCCCTGCACCCCCGCCACCCGCTCGTCCGCCCGTTTCAGGTCGGCGGCCAGCGCCGCGTACCAGTCCTCCTCCACCACCACGTCGTCGTCCAGGAACACCACCCACGGGGTGCTGGTGCGGCGCCAGCCCAGGTTGCGGGCCGCCGCCGGGCCGCGGCCGCGGCTGGCCGCCACCCGCACCAGGCAGGCCAGCTCACCGGGCACGCGCACCACCGGGCCGCCGCGGGGCCGGTCGTCGACCAGCACGATCTCCTCCGGGCGCGGCCCCCACGCGCGGACCAGGGAGCCCAGGCAGGCGCGCAGGGACGGGCGCACCAGGGTCGGGATGACGATGCTGTAGCCGTTCATCGCCGCACCACGAAGGATCCGAGGGCCAGCAGATCGACGGGAGTGGAGCCGAAGCATTCCAATGCGTCGCGGATATCGTCCACGATGGGCCTTCCTGCGGTGTTGAGACTGGTGTTGACCAGGACGGGCAGGCCGGTGCGCTCCTCGAAGGCCGCCAGCAGGCGCGCCGTCAGCGGATCGTCGTGCGCGTCGACCGTCTGCACGCGTGCGGTGCCGTCCACGTGGACCGCGGCGGGGATGCGGTCCTGCCAGGCGGGCGCGACGTCGTGGACGAACAGCATGTAGGGGCTGGGCAGGGGGCCGCGCTGGAAGATCTCCGCGGCGCGGCCCGCGGCCACCATCGGCGCCACCGGCCGGAACTGCTCGCGGCCCTTGACGTCGTTGAGGCGCTCGAGGTTGGCGCGGTGCCCGGGGTGGGCCAGCAGCGAGCGGTGCCCCAGCGCCCGCGGCCCGAACTCGGCGCGGCCCTGCACCCAGGCAACGATCCCGTTGGCGGCCAGGGCCTCGGCGGCCGCCTCGGCGACGTCCCGCGGCCGCTCGTAGGGCACGCGGGCGCGGCGCAGCGCCTGCTCGATCTCGGTGTCGTCGAAGCCGCGGCCCAGGTCGGCGCCGCGCATCGTCCACCGCTCCCGACCGGTCCGCGCGCCCAGGTGCAGGGCCGCGCCCAGGGAGGTGCCGGCGTCGCCCGCGGCGGGCTGCACCCACACCTGCTCGAACGGGCCGCGGCGGGCCAGCACGGTGTTGGCCACGCAGTTCAGCGCGGTGCCTCCGGCCATGGCCAGCAGCCGCTCACCGGTCTGCTCGTGCAGCAGGCTCGCCTGTTCGAGCAGGACCTCCTCCAGGCGGCGCTGGGCGCTGGCCGCGAGGTCGGCGTGCGCGTCGGTGCAGGGCGCGTCCGGTGCGCGCGGCGGGCACAGCGACGCCCAGTCGATCGGGTCGGTGCGAAAGCCCCCGTCGGGATGGAGGCGCACCGCCTCGCGCAGGGCGTCCAGGTGGCGGGGCTTGCCGTAGGAGGCCAGCGCCATCACCTTGTACTCGTCGCTGGAGCGCAGGAAGCCCAGGTGCTGGGTGAGGTCCTCATAGAACAGGCCCAGGGAGTGCGGCAGCGGCTGGGTGGCCAGCACCCGCAGCTCGCCGTCGCGGTAGTGGCCGGCCAGGTGCGAGCCGTCCTCGCCGCGCCCGTCGTTGACCAGCACCGCGCACGAGCGGGCCGGGGCGGCCAGTCCGGCCGAGGCGGCGTGCGCGACGTGGTGGGGGACGAACACGGCCTTGGCCGGGTCCAGGCCGGGCAGTTCCTCGGACAGCAGCTGCGGCGCCATGCGCGCGTACCGGGTGCGCAGGTCGTCGTAGGGGTCGTCGATCCCCATCTCGCGGGCCGGGCGCACCAGCGCGGGGTCGTAGGAGAAGGCGACGGCGTCCAGGTCGGCCGCGCTCAGGCCGGCGTGTTCCAGGCACCATCGTGCGGCCTGGCCCGGCTGCTCCCAGGCCGAGAAAGGCACCGGCCGCTTGCCGTGCTTGCGGCGGCTGAAGCGTTCCTCCTCGGCCGCGGCGACGGGCCGTCCGTCGATGACGAGCGTCGCCGCGGGGTCGTGGAAGACCGCGTTGATTCCCAGGACTCGCATTCGTGCTCCCTCACTCACACGCGGGCCAGGCGGTCGGCGAACCATGCGATGGTGCGGGCCAGGCCCTCCTCGGGCGCCGTGCGCGGCGCCCACCCCAGCAGGCGGCGGGCCAGGCCCACGTCCGGGCAGCGCACGCTGGGGTCGTCGACGGGGCGCGGGACGAACTGGATCGACGACGGCGAGCCGGCCAGGCCGCGGATGGTGCGGGCCAGGTCCAAGATGGTGGTCTCGCTGCCGTTGCCGATGTTGACCGGGCCCTCGTGCTCGCTGAAGGCCAGGGCGAGCACGCCCTCGACGGTGTCGTCGACGTAGCAGATCGAGCGGGTCTGGGTGCCGTCCCCGGCGACCGTCAGCGGCTCGCCCGCCAGCGCCTGGCGGATGAAGGTGGGGATGGCGCGGCCGTCGTGCGGGCGCATCCGGGGCCCGTAGGTGTTGAAGATGCGCACGATGGCGGTGTCGACGTCGCGGCTGTGGCGGTAGGCGGTGGTCAGCGCCTCGGCGTAGCGTTTGGCCTCGTCGTAGACGCTGCGCGGCCCGACGGGGTTGACGTTGCCCCAGTAGTCCTCGCGCTGGGGGTGGCGCAGCGGGTCGCCGTAGACCTCGCTGGTGGAGGCCAGGACGAACCGCGCGTTCTTCTCCCTGGCCAGGCCCAGGGCGTGCATGGTGCCGATCGCGCCGACCTTCAGCGTCTCCAGCGGCAGCTTCAGGTAGTCCACCGGTGAGGCGGCCGAGGCGAAGTGCAGGACGAGGTCGACGGGTCCGGAGACGTGCACGAAGTCGGTCAGGTCGCATTCCACGACCTGGAAGCCGGGCCGTCCCAGCAGGTGGATGAGGTTGTGCGGGGTGCCGGTGAGGAAGTTGTCCATGCAGATGACCGACACGTCGCGCTCCAGCAGCCGCTCGCACAGGTGCGAGCCCAGGAAGCCCGCTCCGCCGGTGACGACCGCACGGGTGGTGGTGCTCATCGCTCTTCGCCTCCCTCGCTGTGGGCGCGCTGGACCAGGCGGGTGGTGGAGCGGCCCTCCAGGTAGGGCAGCAGCAGCACCTGGCCGCCGTGCCCGCGGACCAGCGACGCCTCGGGCAGCTCCAGCGGGCCGTAGTCGCCGCCCTTGACCCACAGGTCCGGGCGGAGCCGCTCCAGCAGGGCCGTCGGCGTCTCCTCGTCGAAGACCATGACGGCGTCGACGCAGCCCAGCGCCGACAGCACCCTGGCCCGGTCCGCCTGGCCCATGACGGGCCGTCCCGGGCCCTTGAGGGCGCGTACCGAGGCGTCGGAGTTCAGGCACACCACCAGAAGGTCGCCCAGCCGCGCGGCCTGGTGCAGCAGGCTGACGTGGCCGGGGTGCAGCAGGTCGAAGCAGCCTCCGGTCGCCACGACGGTGCCGCCCTGCAGGCGGGTGCGGCGCACCAGGTCCCACGGCTCGGCCTCGGCGGTGTCGCTCCCGCGGGGGGCCGGGCCGCCGGCGACGAACACCGAGGCGTGGTGGACGCCCTGCTCCAGCGCCTCGGTCAGCAGGGCGCCCTCGGCGAGCGCGCCGGTCGCGGCGGCGGACAGGCAGTCACCCGCCCCGCAGGTGTCGGGCCTGCCCGGGACGGGCGGGGCGGGCACCAGGACGGGCGGCTGGTCGCCGGTGCACAGCAGGGCGCCGTGCTCGCCCATCGTCACGCTCACGCCCGTGGCGCGCCAGCGGGCGCGCAGCGCGGCGGCGTCGGTGGCGGCCTGGGCGTAGCCGCCGGAGCGGGCGGTGCGCGCGGTGGCGGCCAGGGTGCGCGCCTCCTCGCGGTTGGGGGTCACCAGGCGCGCCCTGGGCACGGGTTCGGCGCCGCGCGGGTGCGGGTCCCACACCAGCGGCACCTCGCCGGGCAGCTCCTCCAGCAGCGCCCGCAGGACCGGGTGGGCGGCGGTGCCGCGCCCGTAGTCGGAGACCAGGACCGCGCCGGCGCCGCGGACGGCTGCGGCGGCGGCGTCGGGCAGGCCGGTGCGGCCGTGCAGGCGGCCGTCGCCGCGGTCCACCCGCACCAGGGGCCTGCCGTGGGCGATGAGGCGGGTCTTGCGGACGGTGCGGCCGCTCAGCGGCAGGCGCACCACCCGCACGCCCTGCGCCTCCAGCAGTTCCAGCAGCTTCAGCGCGTCCGGGTCGTCGGTGTCGGCCAGCGGGGTGACCAGCACCGTCTCGCGGCTGGTGCGCAGCCGCGCGGCCTGCACCGCGGCCAGTCCCGCGCCGCCGGGGCGGGGGCGTTCGGCGGCGAGGTCGACCACCGGCACCGGCGCGTCCGGCGCCAGGCGCTGGGAGGTGCCCTGCAGGTCGACGTCCAGCAGCGTGTCGCCCACCACGACCAGCGGTCCGGCCCTCATGCCCGCACCACCGTCCGGTGCGCCGGGCGGCGCACCTGCTCGTCGACGACCTCGCACAGCAGGTGCACGATCGCCAGGTGCGCCTCCTGGACGGTGGCGGTCGAGGGCGCGTCCACCACGAGCGCCTCCTCGCAGGCGGCGGCCAGCGGGTTGGGCGCGGGTCCGGTCAGCGCCCAGGTGCGCATCCCGGCGCGGGCGGCGGTGTGGGCGGCGCACACGATGTTGCGGCTGGTGCCGCTGGTGGACAGGGCCAGCAGGACGTCGCCGGGGCGGCCGTGGGCGCGCACCTGGCGGGCGTACAGCTCCTCGGCGCCGTAGTCGTTGACGATCGCGGTGACCGCGGAGGTGTCGGCGTGCAGGGACAGCGCCGAGAACGGGCGGCGCTCGCCCTGGTAGCGGCCGACGAGTTCGGCGGTCAGGTGCTGGGCCTGGGCGGCGCTGCCGCCGTTGCCGCAGGCCAGCAGGCGGCCGCCGTCCTGCAGGGTGGCGGCCAGGAGGCGGCCCCAGCGCAGCAGCAGCGGGCTCTGCCCGCGCACCCGGGCCAGTGCGGTCTCCAGGCGGGTCAGGTGGTCGTCGATCATGAGCTGGCCTCCCCCATCGGCACGGCGGCGCGGTCGGCCACCTTGGCGTGGACGGCTTCGGTCCCCTGGGCGACGCGCTCCCAGGAGTAGAGGGCGCGCACGCGGCGCGCGGCGGCCGCGCCCAGGGCGCGGCG
>NZ_BAAAHH010000011.1:0-183657 GCF_039525175.1 Actinocorallia libanotica | reverse complement strand
CGGACCTGGTTGAGGTGCTTACCGCAGTGGCGGGTGCCGTCGCTGGTGGTGGCGATGTTCACGATGCCCAGATCCACGCCCACAAAGCCGACCGGATCCGACAAGTCGGGCCCGGGGACCTCGCACGTGGCGTGCAGGTACCAGTTCCCACGGCGGAACACCAGGTCGGACTCCCCGCACCGGTGTTCGGTGAGCAGCTTCAGTTGGACGGGCGAGCCCTGGAACGGGATGCCCTTCACGCGGCCGTGGACGGTCCAGATCGAGACGGTGCGGGCGTTGGCCTGCCAGGACAAGGACCGGTCGTCGAACGGCTGGGCGGAGTCCTTGCGGAAGCGGACCGGCTTGGACTCCGCCTTCCGGCGTCGCTTGGAGCCGGGCGGGCCGTGGTTCCCGGCCTTCAGGTTCGCCTTCAAGGTCGCATAAGCGCCGGCGGTCTTGCGCACAGCGTGCAGGGCGGGTTGGGCGGACAGGCCCATCGCCTTCACCTCGCCGTACACCAACCGCTGAAGCGCCTGCCCGCCTTTGACGCCGGTGTCGAATGCGCGGCGGGAGGCGTGATTGGCGGCCCGGTTGCAGGCGTGCAGCGTCTCCCGCAAAGCCACCGCGGTGGCCTCGTCCGGGAGGAGCTTCACCTGCACCGTGAGCTTCACAAGCGCAGAATATCATCTTGTCCATGTCACCAAGATGGACTCCAGATCCCGATATACGCAGGGGACGAAGTGTCGTCTACAACTTGCATGTCCATCTTGTCTTCGTCACCAAATACCGGCGCGGAGTCCTCACCGATGCCATGCTCATCCACTGCGAGCAGGTCATGCGCAACGTGTGCGCCCGACTCGGCGGAGAACTGCGCGAGTTCAACGGCGAGGACGACCACGTACACCTCCTGGTGCACTATCCGCCCAAGCTCCCCATCTCGACCCTCGTCAACCGACTGAAAGGGGTATCGGCGCACTATCTGCGCAAAGAGTTCCACCAGCACGCCCACCGCCACCTGTGGGGCGATCACTTCTGGTCGCCGTCGTACTTCGCCGCGTCCTGCGGCGGCGCACCACTGAAAATCATCAAAGAGTACATCGAACAGCAGAAACGACCCGACTAACGGGAGCTACTACTCGGGCAGACTCGGTGCGAGGCGCTGACCCCGCTCTACGGGGAGCAATTCCTCCCGGCCGTGAACGGCCGGGATTCCTTGCTGGATCTCGTTGAACGAGATCCGCGTGGACGAGGCGAGCCGGTACGCAGAACTCATCCTCCGCTCCCTCAAGGGAGCCGGAAAACTTCACCTGGAGCATTTGATGGACACCAAGGACTTCGAGTACACCAGCGACTACGCCCGCCGCCTGGAGGCCCGCGGCGAGGCCCGTGGAGAGGCCCAGGGGAAGGCCCGGGGGAAGGTGGAGGAGGCGGCCAAGAACGTTCTGATCGTTCTCAAGGCGCGTGGTGTGCCGGTCGCTCCGCACGCTCGGGACCGTATCCGTGCGTGTGCGGACGCCGCTCAACTCGAACGCTGGCTCGAACGCGCCGTGCACATCGAGCACATCGATGACCTGTTCGGAAAGTGAGTTTCGCGCATCGCGCGTGCGGATCCTGTTCCGTCACAGCGATCGGGCAGGAACGGAAACGGCGTATGACGCGAAGCATAAAAACACAACCGCCAGACGGAACAGAGTAGATCATGAACCTTTTCCATCACGCGGCGGCCTCGCGGTTCTGCAGGACGCTGATGGCCTTGGCCAGGTGGCCGGCTCGGTGGGGGCAGCAGCGTAGCCTGGCGAGAGTCTTCCATTGCTTGAGCTGGGCATTTGCACGCTCTCCGGGCCCGCGGAGCTTGGCGTGTCAGCGGTTCGCCTGCTTTTGCGGCTCCGGCTTGTTGCGGCCCTTGTACGGGGTCAGGATCGCCGGATCGGCTCCCTGGTAGCCCTTGTCGACCAGGACCAGGAGCCCGCAGGCGGCCAGCGCACGGATGATGCCCCGGTTGCGGGCGGCTCTCAGGTCGTGGATCGATCCGGGCACGGCTCCGGACACCCACACGATCTGTCCGTCGGGTTCGGCGATGACCTGCAGGTTGACGCCGTGCTTCTTGTGTTTTCCGGAGTAGAACGGCCGGTCGGCGCGCACGCGGTCGATGGGGATGAGGGTGCCGTCCAGGATGAGGTGCTGCACCTGGTCTTTCTTCGCCTTGCGCAGCGCCTGGTGCAGTTTGGGCGAGCGGGCCGACAGCAGCATGACGGTCTCGTTGATGTAGCGCCAAGCGGTGGTGGTTCCGACTCCGAAACCGGCTGCGAGCTGGGCGAACGTCTCGCCCTTCTTCAGATAGGCCAGTGTCATCAGTGCCTGGGCGCCGGGCGGCAGCGCTCTGCCCTTGCTGGAGATGGAGCTGCGGTGACGGCGGACCAGCCCGGTCACGTAGTTCAGCGTCGAGCGCGACAACGGCAGCGAAGCACGATAGAAAAGCATCCGAAGCCTCTGGCCGGACGGAGGGTTGTGAGAGATCAACCGTCCTACCAGGGGTTTCTTCGCGTTCTCAGGCCGCCACACCGCCCGCGACCATGCTGTGATCAACTACACCGCCTGGGCTGGTGGAAAAGGTTCCATGATGGCGTGCGAGAACTGCGAACCCACGAACCGCTGCTCCTGCCGAGTCAGAGCCCTGGGCCGGATGGAGGGCCGGTTCGATGGCAGAGAGGAGGGCCGGACCGAGGGCTGGGCCGAGAGTATCTTCCTCATCTTGGGATCGCGGCGTATATCGGCGTCCGAGTCCGTCCGCGTGCGTATTCGGGAGTGTAAGGATTCCGTGCAGTTGAGGCGCTGGATCCAGCGCGCCGTGCATGTCGATTGCGCTGATGAGATCTTCCAGGACCGGCCTCGCCGGGGCCCGGAGAAATGGGCATACGAAGCCCTCAACGGATGTGAATGACCAAGCACTCGATCAAGCATGGTGACCATCTGCTGGCATGTTCGTCCGCTTGAGTTCGAAGACACACTTTGCGACGGGTGACCGACGACGGCGTGTCCTGGAGCGACTGGACGGCACTGGAGGCCGGTGACCTGGCCCCGTCCTCCAACAGACATGAGCCTCTCGCCGGTATGCCGGATACTTCGGTGGGCGGTGACTCGCCGTGTGAGGGGCCGACGACACCTGCTTCCTTGCGGGCATGGAAGCCGTCTATCCGGCGACTGTCCCTCGCCTCAAGTGAAAAATTTCGTCCTGTGCGCTACTCGCGAAAACAGAGTGAAGTGAGGCGTAGAACTGCTGCATGGAACGTTCCGGGAGGCAGACAAGAGTCAGGTTCCGCCGTATAGGCCTGGAGCTGAAGCGCCTCCGTCAGGAGGCCGGCATGGACCTGACCGAGGCCGCCCTTTTCCTCCGCCGCTCCACGGCCTCCCTCTGCCGCATCGAGAGCGGCTCCATGATCCGCGAACGCGACCTGGAGTACATCCTCGACAAGTACGGCGTCCAGGACCCTCTCCGCTCCGCCCTCCTGGAACTCTCCATCAAGGGCGCCGAACGCGGCTGGTGGCACCGCCACGCCAGAGCGGAGACTCCCGAACTCATGGACTTCATCAGCCTCGAACAGGACACCAGGACGATACGCAACCGCCAGACGGACCTGATCCCGGGCCTCCTGCAGACCGAGGACTACGCCCGCAGTCTCTTCTCCACATCCCTGTGCAAGGAGTATGCAGTCGATGACATCGAGGCCGCCGTCGCTCTACGCGTCAAACGCCAAGAACTTCTCACCGACCCGAAAGCGCCCGTCCTGAGCGTTCTCATCAACGAAGGAGCGCTCCACCAGTAGATAGGCGGCATCGAAGTGATGCGAACGCAGATGCGATCCCTGCTGACATCCATGGAGCAGCCGAACATCGGCCTCCGGATCCTGCCCTACGGCACAGGCCACTTCCACGGAACTTTCACGATCATAGAAGTCGGGGTACGGGGCAGGCTCCCCATCGCGACCACCGAAGCCAGCCTCACCATGACCTATGTCGAAGAACCATCGCAGATAGACATCCTGGCCAGAACTTTCCAGAATATCTGGGACGCCGCCTTGCCTGAGGACGATACCCGTGGCCTGCTCCACCGCCTATCGTCATGTTCCTGACACCTGAGGAAGGCCCACCACGATGATCTCTTGGCGGAAGAGCACCTACAGCGACACTGACGGATTGGGATCCTGCGTCGAAGTGGCCCCGACCGACCACACGATCCTGATCCGCGACTCCAAAAACCGTGACACTCGTCTTTTGTCCTGCACCCCGCCCACTTCCACATGCTCCTGACCGCTCTCAAAGCCGCCTGAAACCAAGCCACTTCACGGGTCGGCAAGAGGTTCACCCCGTTCGGGACGGCAGAGCGATCCACGGCTTCGGCGATGGGATTCACGCCCTGAAGGGTCCTCATCGATCTCTCCCCACCTACCGCACCGTCTTCAGCACTGGCAGGCGACAGGGAATTTCTTCATGAAACCCTTTATATAAACGGTGGTCTTCGTGAAGGCTCCGTTGGGTGATGTATCTGCCGATACGGTTGAACTTGCCGCACTCTTTTGCTTGGCGTCAATCAGAAATAATGATTTTGGGTAGTCTCCCCTCGGTGCGGAGGCCGACTGACTCCAAAGGTATGGATGTGGATCCGCGTGCTGCTGAGTCGATCAATCCTGGAGGACTGTAAGCAGAGATAAGGTAGGCGCCAGGTTTGATGCCGAGAGAAAGAGTGAACGTGTAGGTCTCTTCGATCAGGAATGACCATGCGCACTCTGAACTTCGATAATAACTCGGCTTCTCAATTGTTGAGTAGCGTGCCGGTATCTTGATTTTCGTGGTGCCTTTAGGGAGGCCGACGGTGTTGCCTTCGGGGTAAAGCCAGACGGCCCTGGTTCCCTGCCTTGACTCTTCCCCTTCGAACAGATAGCTAATTCCAAAGGAGTAGCTCTGGCGGAATGGATTTGTTTTCTTGCTCTCAGGCTCGTGGCATCGGTAGTTGTTTTCGGAGAGGTATTCGAGTCCCCAGGTGGCTCGGGCTTCGACGTTGGAACTCAGGGTGATCCGAGTGCCAGGCTCGGCTCTCGCGGGAGACATGGACAGTCGATATCGCACTCCAGGGCCGGCTTTGCTTCCTTGCGGGATGCTTTCGTTTCCTGTCAGCAGGGCCGAATTGTCGAACCACTGCTCGTAGGAAGCGGTTGACGTTCCGCCGATATCGGGACCGCTGAACATCATCCAGCAGGCGATTCCTACTGCGAGAGCGCCTGCGCCGAACACAGTTATCTTTCCGCTTCCGACCTTCGCCTGCAGGCCACTATTCCCTGCACCTCGGGGGAGAGTGGTATTCGCCAAGTTCGTGCTCGTATGGGTGATACCTGGATTGAAGGTGAGCGTAGCAAGAGGGAGTGATACGGCAAGCAATGCCGCTCCGGCTGCGAGCGCGGAAATTCCGCGTATTTCCCAATCCTGGCCATAAGTATCAGCAGCGACCTCCTCCAGCCAGCGGACGAATGCCGAGGCCTGGATAGGTCGATCCGCTGGGTCCTTGGCCATGCCGGCGGTGACGATCCCACGAAGTTCCTCGGGAAAGTCCGTCAAGGGAACAGGAGAGTGCAGGTGCTGCACAGCCATTTCCGCACGGGTTTCTGCCCGAAAAGGACGATGCCCGGCCACGCATTCATAGAACACACATGTGGCCGCATAAACATCAGTAGCAGGAGAGGCTTCTTCTCTCCTCCACTGCTCGGGAGCCATGTAGGCCGGGGTTCCGCTCATCGAGCGTTCGCCGGCTAGCGTTGCCACACCGAAATCGATGAGCTTGCTCTGTCCATCCTCCTGGACCATGACGTTGGCAGGTTTGTAGTCCCGGTGAACGATTCCCCTTTGATGCGCTGCATCAAGTCCGAGCAGAGATCCTTTGAGCACGAGCAACGCGGCTTCGGCTGTCAGCTTTCTATGTGCTTCGAGCACCTTGTGCAAGGAGACTCCGTTGACCGCCTCCATCACGATTGCGACTTGTTCACCGCTCTGTAGGTACTCCCGAACCTGGGCGACGTGTGGATTACGTACCTGGGACAGCAGTTCTGCCTCACGGCGGAACCCGCTCACCAGATGCTCGTCATGCAAGAGATCCGGGGACAGGAGCTTGATGGCGACCAGTTCTGAAGATCCGGTATGACGTGCCAGGACCACGCGCCCCTGGGCTCCCTGTCCCAGGTCCCGCAGCTCGGTGTACTGGTGTAGCAACCCAGTCGTGTTCACCTGAACCGCTTCAGCTGCTCCAGCAAAATTTCGTCGGCCGCTTCGAAGATGGGATCACTGGATTCTTTCGGCTTGGCGCGCTGGTAGTACATCGAGCTGAAAATAACGTTGCCGCGCTGGGCGTAATCGATCGAGTAATGGATGACGTTGATGAGGCTGACGGATTCTGGATAGACAGACTTTTCGGACCCCCGTGCGTGTCGCCAGCCTTCGATCTCGTTTTCCGTCAGCTTCCATGTGTCATCATGCTGGTAGACGAACTTCTTCTTGGGGAGGCGCTTGAACGGGATTTTCTTCTTATCGGGGCATTTGGCGAGACTGTTACGTACCTGCTCGAATGCATCGGAGGCCTGGTCGGCGCTCTTGTATACGGCTATGAACCGCGCGTAGTTCGCTCCTGTGAAGGAGTGGTCGGGTCCGCCGAATTTTTTGCTCGACCTGGCAGGTTCTCCGATGAGCTCTATTCTCGCTTCCGAGCACCCTCTCAGCTCTCCTTCTTTGAAGGCGCTGAGTTGTTCCGTCTCCTTCCAGTCCTTGCCGAGATCCCTCTCGTCGAGCAGAGAGGATTTTATCTGCTCCGTCGTGAAGCTGGGGATCGGAGTGGGGGAGGGGGAGGAAGGAGAAGTAGGCGGTGGACTCGTCTTACTCTGATCTTTGCTGCATCCTGCTAGGGCGAGTGCAAGACAAATAAAAGCAGCAAAAAACTCGCGAGTGCCGGGCGTGGGCAAGACTTGCCTTTCGGATCAGTTGTCTTTCGCTTCCGTTTGGATCTCGTCGACGACCAGTTCGATCTCGCCGGCGGGGGAGGGGTACTCGTCGTCGACGACACCGGCCTCTCCGTCGGGGCAGACGCCCTCACAGGTCCACGTGATGCTCCAGTAGGGTGTCGCCTTGACCTCGAAGGCCTCCATGTCGTGGTAGGCCGAAGATGTCTTGAAGTAGTAATCGCACTCTTCGCCGGGGCCTTCGCCGTTGGGCCGCCCGGCTCCCTCGCAGAGCATCTCGTCTTCAACGAGGTCCCAGAGGACATACTTGAGCTCGGCGGTAGCAGTGATGGTCTGCGGCTGCACCCCCTCCGCCTCGCCGACCGATGCTTGGACGACCAAGTCTTCGGCTTCTTCCTCCGGTATCCAGAAGGATGTCTTCACGCGGACGAACGTCTTGGGATCTGGAGCGGTTTCAATGGTGGGGACGGGGAACTCGATCTTATTGAACGCTTTGGCAATCGTGTCCTCGGTGTCAGGAAGCGCAGGTTCTCCTGCGTCTCCGACTTCCCCTCCGAGGTTCCCGTCACCGGCATCGAGGCCGGGTCCGTTTCCCGGTCCGTTGTTACCGCCTTCGTTTTGGCCGTTGCCGTTGCCGGTGTTCCCGGGAACTCCTGGGTCTCCCGGCGTGCCTGGGTTCACTCCTTCGGCTCCGCATCCGAATCCGTCGCCCGTTTCGCAAGGACCGGCATAGGCGGGAGTCGGAAGAGCGAAGAGAGACGCCGCTGCCAGAGTAAAGGTGAGAAGGGTGGCGCGGGAGGGGACTTTTTTGAAGGACGTCAGCATCGCTTTCCCTTTCGGGCTTCGGCGGCCTTCCAGGTGGTGCCGTCGTACTGGAAACGGGCTTGGTAGGCGTATGTGGCGCTCTTGTCGGTGCCGCCTATGCGTTTTCCGGTGGCCGCGGAGAACTTGTAGGCCCCGAGGGTGCGGACGCAGTCGACGACCACGATCGAGGCGAGGTTCTTGGAGCGGGAGTGGATCTTGGGGTTGAGGACGTTGCGGAAGCGCCAGATGACGCCCTTGCGGTCTTTGAAGGTGGCGTTGACGTCCTCGGTGATGATGCTGAGCAGGGGCTCTGTGGCGACCTCGGCGAGGGGGGACGGGTCGCCGGTGGCGTAGGCCTGCTCGTAGGCGCGTTGGTAGGCGCGGTAGCGCTCCAGGACGTTGTCGTCCGCCTGGGCGCGGGTGATGGACGACGGGACGGGGGGAGCGGTGGAGGCGGGGGCGCTCTGAGGGGGCGCGGTGGGGGCGTCGGAGGGGGCGAACGCGCCGGTTTCGGAGGAAGGGGGCGACGAGGCGCAGGCGGTGAGGGGGAGGGCGCACAGCAGGGCCACGGCGGGGAGGGCGTACCGGAGGGTCTTCATGGCGTCTGCTCAATCCGGCGTGGCGGGATAGTGCACGACCGGAGCCTACAGAGGGGTCAGAAGGCTTGTAACCCCTGCATCGCAAGAGTTATCGACGTTTCATCGGGAGTCGTGGAACGGGCGGGGAAACCGGATGAATCCTTATTTCGGACGTGTCGTCTGGTGGTATGTGTGCTGACCGTGATGGCATGTCAGGAATGATGACAAGGTTTCACTGAACTGTTGTAAGGGCGGGAAGACTGATGGAGACTCTCTGCGACCGGGAGGAGAGGACATGAACAACGCGGCCAGGCACGCGCTGGGGATCGTGGCGGGGGTGGTGGCGGCGCCGGTGGTGCTGCTGCTGTGGTGCTACGGGATCACGGAGGCGTCGAGGATGTACCGGCTCGCCATGGAGGTGTCGGTGCTGGGGATCGTGCTGCTGACGGCGGGCGGAGTGATCGTCGGGTGGCTGTGCGGGTCGCGGGTGTCGCCGTTGGCGTCGCTGATCCCGGGGCTGGTGTTCGGCGGGCTCGGGGCGGCCGCGCTGGTCGAGCCTTATGTGCTCAGCCGGCATCTCCTCGACTTCCTGCCGGGGGACACGGGGGTCGGGTTCCTGACCCTGTCCGGTACGGGGCTGCTCCTCGCGGTGGGGGCGGTGCTGCTGGCGGCGTCGGTGCCTCCTTCGCGCTGGGTGGTGCTGCAGCGGCCTCCGGCCGTGCCCTACCCGCAGTTGCCGTTCGCGGTCGGCGGGCCCGGACAACCGGGCGGGCCCGGACAGCCGGGGGTCCCGGGGCAGCCGGACTTCTCCGCTCCGGGGCAGCCTCCGACGGACCGGCCGGTGGCCGGCGGGTCCTCGCCTGCGGTGCCTCCGCCGGGCGCCGCGCCGCAGCCACCCCCTCTCCCGTACCAGCCGGGCGCGTGAGACGGTGGGGCCGCACAGGACAGAGGACTGAACGCGAGCAGTACCGCTGAGAACGTGGAGGTGGACGATGGTGGGAGCCGACGAGCGTTTGCGGCTGCGGCACCGGGTCGACGGGGAGGTCACCGTGGTGCACCCCAGCGGCGAGGTCGACGTGTTCACCGCGCCGGCGTTGCGCGAGTTCCTGCTCGATCTCCTCGAAGGCGGGATGCGCAGGCTCGTGGTGGATCTGACGGACGTGTCGTTCCTGGACAGCACGGGCCTGGCGGTGCTGGTCGGGATCTGGCAGCGCCTGCGCTACCACGAGGGCTCCTTCGCCCTGGCCGGGGCCAACCCCCACATCACCCAGGTGCTGCACACGACCCGCCTGGACCAGCCGCTCCGTCTGCACGACACCGTGGCCGAGGCCGTCGCGGCCGCCTGAGCGCCGAAGACGCCACCCGCCCCCGTCCCGCGCCGAGCGGCCGACCAACGGCCGAACCGGCCGAACCGGCCGAACAGCCGACCCCGTCACGCGCCGAACCGGCCAGACAGTCGGCCAACGGTCGGACGATCGGTCTGCAGGCGCGTCACACGCGGTCGAGTCGCCTCCAAGAGCGGGCACGGCGAGCCCCGTAGGCGCGCCACACGCGCGTCTCCTCACCGAGGAGAGCCGCGGCCGATCGGGCCCCGCGGGTGCGTCACGCGCCAGAGGACGCGCCCGCAGGAGGCCGGAAGGTCAGTAACCGGCGGCGGGGTCGACGAGGCCGACCAGCGGGCGGTCGGCGGCGAACAGCCGTACGTTCTCCGTCACCCGCTCGCACAGCATCGTCGCCACGTACTCCGACGAGTCGGCGCAGTGCGAGGTGATCAGAACCTGGTCGTGGCTCCACAGAGGGTGCTCCGCGGGGAGCGGTTCGGGGTCGGTCACGTCCAGCCCGGCCGCGGTGACCTGGCCCGCGGCGAGCGCCTTGAGGAGCGCCTCGGTGTCGACGTGCGGGCCGCGCGCCACGTTCACCAGGACGGCGCCCGGCGGCAGGAGCGCGAATTCCGGCGCTCCCACGATGTGCCGGGTCTGCGGGGTGAGCGCCAACGCCACGACGAGCACGTCGGTGGTCGGCAGGACGTCGTGCAGCCGGGAGATCGGCAGGGTCTCGTCGGCTCCTTCCAGCGGGGTGGTGCTGCGCCGCAGGACCCGCACGCGGCAGCCGAACGGTCCGAGCAGCCGGACGAGCTCCGTGGCGATGCCGCCGCCGCCGAGGATCGTCACGTTCAGCCCGCCCAGGGAGCGCGGGTCGATGGGGTTCCAGTGCGGGGCGCGCGCGTGCCGGACGAGGTCGCGCAGGCACGCCAGGGCCAGCATGAGGGCGTGCTCGCTGACCTGCTTGGCGTAGGAGCCCTTGGCGCAGGTGAAGGCCTGCGGGTAGGAGAACGCCTCGGTGAAGTGTTCGACGCCCGCCCACGGCAGCTGCACCCAGCGCAGGCGCGGATGGGCGTCCAGGGCCTCCATGAGGGGCCCGGGGCCGCCGGGCAGCAGCCACACGAGCCCGTCGGCGTCTTCCAGCGGCACCACCTCGCCGCCGCCGTCCTCGACGGCTCTGGCGACGCGTTCCCGCAGGGGCCCCACGGAGACGTCCGTGGGACGTCCGACCCCTTCGATCGCGGCTTCCGGCGCGATAGCGATTCTTACGTTCATACCCCGAAGCCTCCCACTTTCTCCCACATCGCCGTGATTTCGTTCGGTGACGGATGACTCGCCCATAGCCATAGAAAGTGCGATCTTCGCGAGTTACTGTGATCTACACGAGCGATTCACCAAACGAGGAGGCATCCGATGACCGAAGCGGTGAAGAAGGGCGAACGTCTGTCCGGTGCCCGGCGGGAGGAGCTGGCGAAGGAGCTGGCGGAGGCCTACCAGTCGGGCCGGAGCATCAGGCAGCTCGCCGCCGAGACGGGACGCTCGTACGGTGCCGTGCACCGGCTCCTGGTCGACCATGGCGTCACCCTGCGCGGCCGCGGCGGCGCCCGGCGCGCCAAGGTGACCTGACCCGGGGGGTCACTCGGCGTCCAGCAGGGCCCGTACGGCCTCGGGAACGGTGTCGTACAGGGGGATCACCCGGTCCAGGCGGGTGATCTCGAAGGCCTTGCGCACCCGGGGGATCGCGCCGGCCACCGCCACCCCAGGGCCGAGCCCCCGGGTCATCTTCTGCGTGGTGACGATGCTGTTGAGGCCCGCCGCCGCGCAGAAGCGCACGTCGCGCAGGTTGACGACGAGGGCGCGGTCGCCGAAGCCGATGGAGGACAGCAGGGCCTCGCGGAATTTGGGCTCGGACGCCACGTCCAGCTCTCCGTGCACGTCGATCAGGACATAGCGCCCATAGTCCGACACTTCAGCTGCATACTCCATGGAAGCCCCCTTTCCCCGTGACTATTCAGAGTCGCCCGCCTACGTTCGGTTGCCAAGAGGGGCGGGGGAAATTTACTGATCCTTACCTCGGACCATGCGCATGGGTCTGGATCTCCCGGACGAGCACCGCGGTGCTCCCGGAGGCCTCCAGGACCGGCAGCGTCCCCGACGGCGCGTCGCAGGCGCCCTCGCACGTCCAGGAGACCCCGTACTCGACGGTCGCGGTGACGGTGTAGGGCGCGCGGGCGGACCGCGTCCAGACGTGCGAACAGGGCCCTTCCGGACCGCTGGGCCCCACGCACACCTCCTGCCCGTCCCCCAGGTCCCAGCGGACCCGCAGGGGGCGCCCGGTCAGCACGACGCGCTGCCCCGCCACCCGCGCCCGCGCCCGGTAGACGTGCCACAGGTCCGACTGCAGCCACAGGAACGTCCGCAGGCCCACGTAACTGGTGGGCGACGGCCGGGTGCGCGGCACCGGGACCGGCATCTCCAGCCGCGCCAGAGCCATCCGGGCCACCTCCGCGGTGCCGACCTTCGGGGCCGCGATCAACGTCGTGACGCAGAACTGCGACTCCGTGGGGCAGGGGATCACCACGTAGGGCTCGGACCGCGGCGCGTACCGTCCGGGCCGCCCCTCCGAGAGCGTCTGCAGGCAGGTGACGACCGCGGAGACCTCGCACCGCGGATCCACCAGGCGGGGCTCCGGCGGGCCGAAGGCGACGGCGAGGGCCAGGGACGTCAGCACGGCCGCACCTCGCCGACCCGCCACACCTTCCAGGTACGCCCCAGCCAGGCGTCCTCCAGCCTCAGCCGGGTCTCCACCAGCACCTGCTCGGACACCGGACGGGGCCCGACCCGCCGTCCCGTCACGGCGTCGAAGGACGCGAAGCCGGGGGAGCGCACGCAGTCCAGCACCAGCGCCGTCCGGTGCTCGATCCAGGCGACCCGCGGATTGAGCGCCAGATGGGTGCGCCGCACCACCCCCCGGTCGCGCTGGTCCTCGACCATCGCGACGAGCCGGGACGCCAGCGGCTCGGCCGCCACCTCGGGCAGGAGCGAGGCGTCGTTGTCGCCCAGCGCCGTCTCCAGCACCCGGTGGAACCCCCGGTAGGAGTCCAGGACGACCCGGGGCGGCGGCGGTGAGGGCCGCGGCGACGGCGGGGCGGCCGCGGGCATGGCGGCCCCCGCGGGCGCGAACTCCCCTCCCTCGGCGCGGGCGGTGCACGCGGCCAGCGGGAGGAACAGGGCGCAGACCAGAGCACAGGCCGAGGCGGGACGCATGGCCCGGGAGCCTAGGGACGCCCCGCCCGGCCCGAGCGCGGATCTACCAAGACTTGGCACGAACCCGCTCAGAAGGATTCCGCCCGCCGGGCGGCGGCCCGCCGAACCGCCGACGCGGCCCGTCGAACCGCCGGCGCGTCCACCGGGCCGCGCGGGCGGCCCGCAGGCCGTGCCGCCGGGCGGAAGGGTCAGCCGAGGAGGCGCAGCAGCCGGGGGTCCGGGTCGGCTCCGCGCTCCAGCGGGTCGATCAGCTCGTCCAGGTCGACGCGCTCGAAGTCCGGGCCGATGAGCACGTGCTGGCGCAGCACGTGCTCGGGGTGGTGGCCGCGGCGGCGCAGGAGGTCGCTGACGAACGGCACCAGGATGCGGCTGACCGGGAACAGCTCGGGCGACTGGCCGCCGCAGCGCTCCAGGATCTCCGCGGCGCGCCCCTCCCGGACGAGGGCGAGCACGTCGCGGGCGAGCACCGCCGGGTGGCCGAGGAGTTCGGCGGCGACCTCGCGCACCCGGATCGCGCACTGCGTGGCGGCCTCCTCCCACACCGCGGTGTCGGCGGCGTCGAACGTCACCGCGCGCAGCCCCGGCGGCTCGGGCTCGGGCGCGGTCCGCGCCGGCGTGCCGAGGCGCACCGACGTCGGGCAGGGGGCGGGCGGCAGCGGCGCGGGCGTGACCGGGCCGGGCGCGGCGTTGCCGAGCCGCTCGGCCAGCTGCTTGGCGAACCCGGCCTCCACCTCGACGGGCAGCGGGCGCAGCGGCACCGGGCGCACCCCGGCGGCCGTGGCGGGGACGCGGGAGGTGCCGAGCAGGGCCGTGACCCGCCCGGCGAGCTCGGGCAGCTCGAACCGCTCGCGCTCCTGGCCCAGCCGCCAGCGCCAGGCGGCCCAGAAGTCCACCGGGTACCAGCCGGCCGCCGCCAGCGGCCCCACGTACTGCAGGACGAACCGCTCGAAGGTCAGCGACAGGTAGGAGGCGTGCACGAGCGCCGCCGCGACGGACTCGGGCGAGACGACCTGCGCGACGAGCGCGTCCGCGAGGGTCTCGGCGCCGGCCCCTCCGGCGGGCACCAGCCGCGCGGCGGCGTGCAGGTGCACCAGCTCGTGGGCGACGACCGCCGCCAGTTCGTCGGCGGGCAGGTCGAGCACGTAGGGGAGGCCGAGCAGCAGCCTGCCGGGCAGGGCGACGACCTCCGGCACTGGGTACAGGTCGACCTCGTCGGGCGCGGGCACGCCGAGCCTGGCGGCGGTGTCGGCCACCAGCAGCCACAGGTCAGGCTGGCTCTCGGCGGTGATCGGCAGGGCGGCGGGGGCCGCACCGAAACCGGGTGCTGTCTTCACAAGGACCGGAGGCTACCAACGTGTGACGACGAAATGACCGGTCGATCACCACCGGTGTCGCGGTTCACCCGAACCGGAACGCCGCCCGCGGCGTCTGAGGCGCGTGCCTAAGCTGGTGGGCATGCTGCGCCTATTGGAGACCCGGACCGGACAGGTCGTCGGAGTCCGGCCCGGGCCCTTGAGACTCTACGTGTTTCAGCCGGATGACCTGCGAGTCTGTCTCACCGCCGACATGCTGCGCCGGGTGGGGCTCAGGTTGCGCCGCCGCGTCCTCACCACCGCAGCTCACACGGCCGATCACGGGTGGCTGGGCATCCCCCCGATGGAGGCCGGAGATCCACTTCCGGGCGCCGTGGGTGTGGGGAACCTCACCTCCGGGGCGTCCGTCGGGGTGGCGGCCTGGTCGTCTCCGCAGACCGCCGGCACCGAACCCGCGGCGCTGCGGCTCGCCCTCCTGCGCCGCCGCTACCGGGAGGAGGCGCACCTGGGACCGGAAGCGGTCAGCGCCGCCGCGGCCGACCTGGCGCGCTGGCGGGACAGGGTCGCCGCCTGGGCCACCGGGCCCTCCCGGCCCATCCACGCCCCCTACGCCGAGGAGACGCTGGCCGCCCTCTGCGACGACCTGGACGTGCCGCGCGCCCTGGAGGTCCTGGACGGCCTGATGGACGACGAGGACGTCGCGCCGGGCGCCCGCCTGGAGACCGTCCTGCAGCTCGACCAGATCCTGGCCCTGGAGCTCCCCGCCGCCATCGGCACCCGCTGAGCCCGCCGGGAGCGGCTCTGCGGAGCCCGCCGGGAGCGGAGCCGCGCGATGCGCCTCAGGCGGACCCGCGCGGTGTTCCTCAGCGCGGCGTTCCTCAGAAGGAGGGCCCCGGCGGGAAGGGCTCGAAGCCGGGCGGCGGCGGGGCGCCGTCGGCCTTGCGGACGGCGGCGAAGCGCAGCCGCACGTAGTCGGCGACCCAGCCGGACTCCCGGCGCAGCGCCGGGGCGGCCAGCTCGTTCACCCGCTCCAGCAGCGGCTGGACGAGCGGCGGCGGCACGTCCCGCAGCGGCTCGGCGGCGTACACGCGCACCCAGTCGGCGGCGCCGTCGGGCCCCTCGGTCATCCGGGTGGGGCGGTCGAAGTACTCCAGCAGCCGGACGGTGAAGCCCGCCTCCTCCAGCCGCCCGGCGTAGCCGGCGGGGGTGGGGAAGAACCACGGCAGCTCCGGCTCGGTCAGCCCGAACTCGCGCCAGGCCGTCTGCATCGCGGCGATCAGCTCGGCGCAGTTGCCCGCGCCGCCCATCTCGGCGACGAACCGGCCGCCGGGCCGCAGCGCCGAGTACACGCGGGCGATCACCGCGTCGGGGTCGCGCACCATCCAGTGCAGCGCCGACATGGAGATCACCGCGTCGTAGGCGTCGGAGACGGTGAAGTCGTGCGCGTCGCCGACGGTGAAGGACAGCTCGGGGAACTGGGAGGTGGCCTGGGCGATGAGGTGGACGTTGCCGTCGATGCCCAGCGGCTGCGCGCCGCGCGCGTGGAGCTCGGCGGTGAGCAGGCCCGCGCCGCAGCCCAGGTCGATGACCTTCTCGCCGGGCTGGGGGTCCAGCAGGTCGATGAGGGGTTCGCCGTGCGCGGAGACGTATCCGAAGGCGGAGTCGTACGTCGCCACGGACCAGTTCATAGGAGCGAAGATATCCGACGAAAGTCCACGTGTGCGGAGGTGACACCCCGACAGGTCGGCGGCCGCCCGGAGGCGCCGGAGAGTGATCTCCTAGACTCGCCCCGACGTCCAGGCGGAAGAGGTGGATCATGGAATACGCGGAGATCGGCTACCGGGTCGAGGACGGTATCGCCACGATCACCCTGAACCGCCCCGAGCAGCTCAACGCCTACACCAACCGGATGCGGCTGGAGACCCTCGACGCGTTCGACCGGATCGACGCCGACGACGACGTGCGGGTCGTGGTCGTCACCGGCGCGGGCCGGGCGTTCTGCGCCGGGGCCGACCTCTCGTCGGGGGCGGGCACCTTCGACTACGAGCAGGCGCCGGAGATGTTCGGCGGGGAAGAGCGCCTCCAGGACGGCACGCCCCGCGACGGCGGCGGCACCGTCGTGCTGCGCACCGCCCGCTGCCTCAAGCCCGTCATCGGCGCGATCAACGGCCCGGCCGTCGGCGTCGGCGTGACCATGACGCTGCCGATGGACGTGCGGATCGCCTCGGACAAGGCCAGGTTCGGGTTCGTCTTCGCCCGCCGCGGCATCGTCACCGAGGCCGCCTCCTCCTGGTACCTGCCGCGCATCGTCGGCATCTCCCAGGCGATGGAGTGGGCGATGACGGGCCGGGTCTTCCCCGCGGCCGAGGCGCTCGCGGGCGGCCTCGTCTCCCGGGTGGTCCCGCACGAGGAACTGCTGCCCGCCGCGTACGAACTGGCGCGCGAGGTCGTCGAGAACACCTCGGCCGTCGCCGTCGCCTCCATCCGCCGCCTCATGTATGCGGGGATGTCGGCCGAGACGCCCTGGCAGGCGCACGCCAACGACTCCCGGCTGATGACGGTGCTGGGCGCCGCGGCCGACGCCGGCGAGGGCATCGAGTCGTTCCTGGCCAAGCGTCCGCCGGCCTTCCCGATGAAGGTCTCCCGCGACCTGCCGGAGGCCGTTCCGGACTTCCCCCGCCACCGGGAGGACTGAGCTCACTCGCGCGGCCGGCGGCGCGGCGGCGCGGGCGGGACGACCTTGCCCGCGGCGAGGGACTCCTCGGCGACCTCCACGAGCTCGCCGTCGCGGCGCCGCACCGTCAGGACCCCGTCGGCCCAGGAGTCGAGAATCCCCACCACATCGGAGTACTCTCCGGTGTGCAGCCGACGGCGCAGCGAGACCCGCTGGCCCGTATCCGCTGGTGAGACCCTGACCACGAGACGTGCGGCGAATCCGGATGACAAGTGGGCACCCCCCACGTCGAAATGAAGACCCGGCGCCCGCAATACTATTGCTCACAAGCTTACGGTGAGCCGTGGCTGACGGCGGGGCCGGGAAGTTCTGAGAGGAGTACGGCGTGACCTACGTCATCGCGCAGCCTTGCGTGGACGTTCTCGACAAGGCGTGCATCGAGGAGTGCCCTGTCGACTGCATCTACGAGGGGCAGCGTCAGCTCTACATCCACCCGGACGAGTGCGTCGACTGTGGTGCGTGCGAGCCCGTGTGCCCGGTAGAGGCGATCTACTACGAGGACGACCTTCCCGACCAGTGGAAGGAGTTCTACAAGGTCAACGTCGAGTTCTTCGAGGAGCTGGGTTCGCCCGGCGGCGCCTCCAAGGTCGGCAAGATCGAGCGGGACCACCCGATCACCGCTGCACTCCCCCCGCAGGGCGAGTAACAGTCGTATCCCCTCTCGGCCGTGACCTTCCTCGGGTCACGGCCGAGAGGCATGTCAGGAGGAGGAGACCGATGGAACTGCCCGACTTCCCGTGGGACCGCCTGGAGCCGTACAAGAAGACGGCCGCGGCCCATCCCGGGGGCCTGGTGGACCTTTCCGTCGGCACCCCCGTCGACCCGACCCCCGAGGTGGCGCGCAAGGCGCTGGCCGAGGCCTCCGACGCGCCCGGCTACCCGCAGACCTGGGGGACGCCCGCGCTGCGCGAGTCCGTCGCGGGCTGGCTGCGCCGCCGGCTGGGCGTCCAGGCCGACCCGGACGCGGTCCTCCCCGCCATCGGCACCAAGGAGCTCGTCGCCTGGCTGCCGCTCCTGCTGGGCGTCGGGCCCGGCGACACCGTCGTCTTCCCCGAACTGGCCTACCCCACCTACGACGTGGGCGCGCGCATCGCCGGGGCGACCGGGCTGGCCTCCGACGGGCTGCTCCAGCTCGGCCCGGCGCGGCCGAAGCTGCTGTGGATCAACTCGCCCGCCAACCCCACCGGCAAGGTCCTGCCGCCCGACCACCTGCGCAAGGTCGTCTCCTGGGCGCGGGAGCGCGGCGTGACGCTGGTCAGCGACGAGTGCTACATCGAGCTGTACTGGGAGGGCGAGCAGCCCGTCTCGGTGCTGCACCCCGACATCTGCGGCGGCTCCCACGAGGGCCTGCTGGCCGTGCACTCCCTGTCCAAGCGCTCCAACCTCGCCGGTTACCGCGCGGGCTTCGTCACCGGCGACCCGGTGCTCGTCAGGCGCCTCCTGGAGCTGCGCAAGCACGCGGGGATGATCATGCCGGCGCCGGTGCAGGCGGCGATGGCCGCCACCTACGACGACGACGCCCACGCCGCCGAGCAGATCGAGCGCTACCGCGCCCGCCGCGCCACGCTGAAGACCGCCCTCGAGGGCCACGGCTTCCGCGTCGACCACTCCGAGGCGTCCCTGTACCTGTGGTCGACCCGCGACGAGCCCTGCTGGGAGACGGTCTCCCACCTGGCGTCCCTGGGCGTCCTCGTGGCCCCCGGCGAGTTCTACGGCCCCGCCGGCGGCCGCCACGTCCGCGTCGCGATCACCGCGACGGACGAGCGGATCGCCGAAGCGGTCGCCCGCCTGGGCTGACTTCGGCGTTTTCCCTCCCCGAAGCGGCTGTTTTGGGAAGAATGATCGTTTCCCTGATGGTCGGGCCGAGGAAGGTGAACACCGGTATGGCGCCCATCGCGATGATCCGCGCGTACGTCGAGAAGATCGTGCTGGAGATGCTGGGCGGTGAAGGGCCGCTGCACATCGACGACGACGGCTCGATCCCGGTGCGGCGGGGCAGCGCGCTCTTCCACATCGACGTGATCGACCGCGGCGAGAACCCGGCGCTGGTGTGCGTGTGGTCGGTCGTGCTGCACAACGCGGCGGGCGGACGCGGCCTGCTGAAGGCGCTGAACGACATCAACTCCCGGATCCTGCAGGCGCGGATCTACCTGAAGGACGGCGACGTCATCATGAGCACCGAGCTGCTCGCCGACACCGTCACCGTCGAGAACCTCTCCTACGCGGCGGACGCGATCGGCGCGCTGGCCGACCGGTTCGACGACGAGCTGCAGGAGCACTTCAGCGGGGAGAAGGCGTTCGAGGGCGACGACGACGAGGACGCGGTGCTCGTATGAACCTCGCGGACTTCAGCGACGAGCTCGCCGCGCTGGCGGGCCGGGTCCTGCCGAGCGTGGTGGCGCTGACCGTCCGGTCCGGGGACGGCACGGGGTACGGGTCGGGGTTCGTCCTGGACGGGTCCGGGCACGTGGTGACCAACCAGCACGTGGTCGAGGGCGGCGGCGAGATCATCGCCGAGCTGCCGGGGCTGCCGCCGCGGCCCGCGAAGGCCGTCGGAGCCGACCGGCTCACCGACCTGGCCGTGCTGGAGCTGGAGGGGGAGGTCCCCGGGCACCTGGAGCTGCGGCTGGAGCCCGCGCGGCTGGGCGAGCTGTGCCTGGCGCTGGGCTCGCCGCTCGGCCTGTACCCGGAGTCCGTCTCGCTGGGGATCATCAGCGGGCTGGCCCGTTCGCTGCCGACCCGGGGCGCCGCGCGGTCCCTGGAGCGGGTGCTGCAGACCGACTGCGCCATCAACCCCGGCAACTCGGGCGGGCCGCTGGTCGACGTCCGGGGCCGGGTCCTGGGCGTGAACACCGCGATCCGGGCGGACGGGGCGGGCATCGGCTTCGCCGTCCCGGCCGGGACGGTCCGCGCGATCGCCGCCGAGCTGATCGCGCACGGACGCGTCGCCCGCGCCTCGCTGGGCGTCGCGATCGCCGAACGGCACGTGGAGATCGGCGGGCGGACGGTCAAGCGCCAGGTCATCACCCGGATCGGCCGGAACGTCGACCACGGCCTGCGGGTCGGCGACGCGCTGCTGGCCGTCGACGGGGTGGAGATCGACGGGCGGGCCGCCCTGTACGACCAGCTCGGCGGCGACCGCGTCGGCCGGGAGCTGACGCTGGCCGTGCACCGCGAGGGCCGGATCCGCAACGTCCGGGTGGTGCCCTCCGCGCTGGAGGACTGATTCCTCCCCGGACGCCTACAATCCGGGGGAAATCCGAGATTTTGGAAGGTTCCCATGCTGGAGCTGGTTCGCCCCGCCGTCGACGTGCGCGCCGACGGCCTGGCGTTCACCCTGGACGCCGCGCCGGAGGAGGCGCTGGCCGTCCGGTCCTGGCGGGTGGCCGGGGTCGCGGTGGAGGCGCGCCTCCTGGGCAACGGCCACCAGGTGGTGGCCGGCGAGGTCGTCGAGACCGTCGCCCAGCTCCCCGGCCGCGACGGGCCGCTGCCGTACAAGCTGCACCGCGACGTGGGCGGCTGGTCGTACGGCTTCACGGCCGACGTCTACAAGCGCGACTACGTCGACTTCGACCGTGCGGTGAAGTTCCTCCGCGGCTACCTGGACGGCCGTGACGACACCGTCGCGGGGGTCTTCGTCCGCGACCGGGACGAGCTCAGCGGGGTGCTGGTCCGGCAGATCAAACGGGGTCTGGAGTGGCGCGCCTGGCAGACCTTCCCCCGGACGCGACAAATTGTCAGTACCCGGACCCGGATGCTGATCGGGTGAGGAACCGGGTGCTACCCTGACGCTGTCAGTAAGCACTTACCTTGGGAGAGTGGCCCGTGGCGCGCGAGATCTTCAACGAGGAGCACGAGGCGTTCCGCGACATGGTGAAATCCTTCATCGAGAAGGAGATCGCGCCGTATCACGAGCAGTGGGAGAAGGACGGCATCGTCTCCCGCGACGTGTGGCTGGCCGCGGGCCGGGCGGGCCTGCTCGGCATCGACATGCCCGAGGAGTTCGGCGGCGGCGGCAACGACGACTACCGCTACTACGTCATCTTCAACGAGGAGCTGGCCCGCGCCGGCGTGCACGGCCCCGGCTTCGCCGTCCACAACGACATCAACGGCGGCTACCTGCGCCAGCTCGCCAACGACGAGCAGAAGGCCCGCTGGTTCCCCGGCTACTGCTCCGGCGAGATCATCACCGCCATCGCGATGACCGAGCCCGCCGCCGGCTCCGACCTCCAGGGCATCAAGACCACCGCCCTCAAGGACGGCGACCACTACGTCCTCAACGGTTCCAAGACCTTCATCTCCAACGGCATCCTCTCCGACCTGGTCATCGTCGTCGCCAAGACCGACCCGTCGGCCGGCGCCCGCGGCGTCTCCCTCCTGGTCGTCGAGCGCGGCATGCCCGGCTTCGAGCGCGGCCGCAACCTGGAGAAGGTCGGCATGCACGCCCAGGACACCGCCGAGCTCTTCTTCGACAACGTCCGCGTCCCCGCCGCCAACCTCCTCGGTGAAGAGGGCCTCGGCTTCATCTACCTCATGCAGAACCTCGCCCGCGAGCGCCTGTCCATCGGCACCACGGCCCTGGCCGGCGCCGAGACCGCCTTCGAGCAGACCGTCGAGTACTGCAAGACCCGCACCGCCTTCGGCAAGCCCATCGGCGCCTTCCAGAACACCCGCTTCAAGCTCGCCGAGATGAAGACCGAGCTCACCTTCGCCCGCGCCTTCACCGACCAGTGCATCATGGCCGACACCGCCCACGCCCTCACCCCCGAGGACGCGGCCATGCTCAAGTGGCGCAACACCGAGATGTGCAAGACCATCGTCGACACCTGCGTCCAGCTCTTCGGCGGCTACGGCTACATGACCGAGTACCCCATCGCCAAGGCCTACCAGGACGTCCGCATCCAGACCATCTTCGGCGGCACCACCGAGATCATGAAGGAGATCATCGGCAGGAGCCTGTTCCGCTGACGCCGCCCGGACGGGACGCCGGTCGGCGTCCGGGTTCTGGAACAACTCGTGCGCACCGGAGTGCGGGGGAACCGGAACCCCCGGTCTTCCTCCGATGGGCTGTGACGAAGGGCCCGGCCGCCGACCAGCGGCCGGGCCCTTCGCGGTGTCGGCGGCCGGGTTCCGGCGGGCTCCCCGCGGACCGCCGCCCGCCGGGGCCGGACGACGACCGGCCAGAGCCGGACGACGGCCGGCCGCGGGGCCGGGGGGCGCGTCGGCGTGCCGGCGGCTACGGTTGCTCTTGATCAACTCCATGCGTCAGTGCTCGACCCCGAGAAGCAGCCCCCGTAGAGATCGCACGTGATCGCTTCTGAGCAGCAAGGATCGTCATGAACAGAGTGCAGGGCAAAGTCGCCTTCATCACCGGTGCCGCGCGCGGCCAGGGCCGTGCGGAGGCGGTCAGGCTCGCCGAGGAGGGCGCCGACCTGATCCTCACGGATCTGTGCGCGTCCGCCACTGAGACCGACTACGCGGCGGCCACGCCCGAGGAGCTGGCCGAGACCGTGGCGCTGGTGGAGAAGCTCGGCCGCCGCGTCGTCCACGGCATCGCCGACGTGCGCGACCTCGACGCGCTGGAGGAGCTCGTGCGGCGCGGCGTCGAGGAGTTGGGCCGCCTCGACGTCGTGGTCGCCAACGCCGGCGTCGTCAACTGGGGGCGCTTTTGGGAGATGAGCCCGCAGCGCTGGCAGGACATGATCGACATCAACCTCACCGGCGTCTTCAACACCCTGCGCGCCGCCGTACCGGCCATGATCGCCGCGGGTAACGGCGGCTCCGTCATCGCCACCAGCTCCGTCGCGGGCATCAAGTCCCTGCCCGGCCAGTCCCACTACAGCGCGGCCAAGCACGGCGTCGTCGGCTTCGCCAAGTCCGCGGCCATCGAGCTCGCGCCCTACCAGATCCGCGTCAACACCATCCACCCGTGGGGCGTGCGCACCCCGATGGGCGAGATGGGGCCGGAAGCCCAGCAGATCTTCACGGACCACCCCTCCTACGGGGCCTCCATGGGCCAGGTCCTGGCCGACCCGGTCTTCTCCGAGCCCGAGGACATCGCCAACCTCGTCCTCTTCCTCGCCTCCGACGAGTCCCGCACCATCACCGGCGCGCAACTCCCCATCGACCACGGCGCGACCAAGGTCTGACCCGGGCCTCGCCTGTCCCGTTCCCGGCCGGGGACGGGACGGGCACGCGCGTGGCGCCGGCCGCCGGACCGTCCGGGACCGCGGCGGCCCTGCCGTCGCTCCGCACGCGCGTCCTCGTGATCGGCGACCGCCGGCGCGGAGGACCGGTCGCGGCCGGTGTCACGGGGCGGGCGGGAGCGGGGGCAGCGGCAGGGGCAGGCCCGGGAGGCCGTCCATGCTGGTCGCTATGTACTCCTTCTTGTGGAAGTACGCGTCGAGCGTGTCGTCGGTCTCGCGGGCGAAGCGCGAGGCGTGCAGCGGGCGGTCCTCTTCGTAGGTCATGAACGGGACGGCGTATCCGCAGGTGTCGCGGATCTTCTCGGCGGTCACGACGATGATCGCGCGCAGGCCGTGCGGGGCGGGGTCGATGTCCGGGAAGCGGGCCAGCAGTTCGGCCCAGCGCGCGTCGTCGCGGAAGACGGGCTCCCCGCGGCCGTGCACGCGCACGATGTTGGGCGGTCCGTCGAAGGCGCACCACATCAAGGTGATGCGGCCGTTCTCCCGCAGGTGGGCGATCGTTTCGGCGTTGCTCCCGGCGAAGTCGAGGTACGCGACGGTGTGCTCGTCGAGCACCGCGAACGAGCCGTTCAGCCCCTTGGGCGACAGGTTGACGGTGCCGTCACCGTCCAGCGGCGCCGTCGCGGTGAAAAAGATGTGCTGCGCCTCGATGAAGGCGCGCAGCCTGCCTTCGATCCGCTCATAGCTCTTCCCCATGAACTGATTATGGCGGAATGTCGCCTTCTGCGTGGAAGGGGCACGCGCGTCCGACGTGCAGGACAGGGGCCGGAACACCGGCCGAACCCGGCCGCCACGGGGAGGACGGCTCTGGTCGGGCGCCGCCTCGCGGCGCGAAAGTGGAATCAGAACTCTGCGGCCGGAGGGAGAAGTGCCGTTTCCTCTCCATGTCCTTGGACGTGCCCGCCGAAGAGGACGGCGACCACTTCGCCGGACCCGGCGAAGTGGCTCGGGGATATTCCGGTGCGCGGAAATGAAATACCGATATGGCGGTGCCGATAACGGTTTCCGGTCGATGGGGTTCTTCACATGATCGACACAGGGCGGCCGGGGGCCGGGGGTCAGTAGCGGCGGCTCCAGCGCCTGTCCTCGTCGGGGCGGCTCTGGGGGTCGTCGAAGTAGAAGGCCATGACCAGGACGAAAATCGTGATGGTCAGCACGGCGAGGAAAGCGGCCGGGGGGAGAATGGAGCCGGTCATCATGCCCTTCTCTCATGGGTCGAGGTCGGAACGGATGTGCTTTCTTCTATTGTGCGCGTTCCGGCGGGGCGGCCGTGCCGTGCCGGAGTCGGGGGGGCGGAGACGGCGGTCACATGATTGGCGGAATGGTCCGAGGGGTATATGCGGTGACCTGCCCCGTTCCGTATGGCGTGTGACGGGCCGCACAGGAAAGGCGCGGTCCGGTTGTAACGAAGACCACGTAAGAGGTTTCGGCCATCGGGCCGAGGCGCCATCGGCGGCCGTTCCGGGCCCGATCGCAGAACGGTTTTCGTGCGCATTGTGCACGTTTTGAGCAGGCTCGAAGACCGGGTCCTCGGCCGCCGGTGGGGCGCGGCCCCTCGGGACGTGGACGAAATGTGTCTCTTGTCGCGTTGGTCGGCAGTCCTTAGGCTGGGCCGGTTCGCCGATCGAGGAGGATGGCCGTGTCCGAGGAAGCCCGCGAGTTCCGTGCCCGCTATGAGCGGCATGTTCAGTTCGTTCTGGACGGTGACCTCACCTCCGCCCTGGCGGACATGGTGCAGGAGAACATGCCGAAGATGTTCGAGGGCGTCACCGTTCCCGGCGGGAACGTCGTCTCGCTGCGCGTCCTGGACGTGCGCAAGGAGGGGGAGGCCTGGGTCGGGGACACCGTCTACGTCACCGAGGACGGGCCGATCGGGCTGCGCTCGTTCTGGGAGTCGCGCGACGGGGTCTGGCTGGCGGCCGCGCTGGAGAACTTCCCGGTCCCGCAGGACGCCTGAGCGGGGAGGCTCCCACCGAGAAGCGCGAGACGGAGGCGCCCGGGTGGGCGGGCGCCTCCGTCATGCCGGTGGTCCGCCTCGAACCGGGCGCGGTGACCGCTGGTGAAAGATCTGCCGAACGGCAGATGTCCCGGTAAGGCGGCGGGTCCGAGGCTTGACCCCATGAGAGATCACAAGCGAATCGCCGGGATCGGGACCTGCGCGGTCGTGCTGGCCCAGCTCACCGCGTGCGGTCTGACGGCCGCCGCCACACCGGCCGAGGTGCTCCTGCGCGCCGACACCGACCGCGACGGGCGGCTGACGTCCGCCGACGACGACCGGCGGGACGGCTGGACGGACGCCCGCGGCGCGATCATGTTGCCGAACCTCGACGACGACACCTCGCGCTGTCCCGTGAAGGGCCGGGGCGGCGAGCGGCTCACCGACGCGGCGCTGGCGGCCTGCAACGACGCCGCGGACGAGGTGGTGAACGGCGAGGACGACGCCGCCGACCTGGCACCGCTGGAGATACCGGCGGTCAAGGGCGTCTCGTCCGCCGCGCGGGCGACGCTGCTGCCCGACGCCTCCTCGCGGGACAGGGTCAGAATCTTCATCGACCGCGGCGGGCGTCTCACGGCGCTCGGCGCGGACGGCGGGATCCGCGCGGACGAACTGCGCCGTGGGGTCCGGCTGGCGGTCGAAGCACGGGACTTCGTCCGCGACACGGCCGTCTGGTCCGGATTCGGCGACCTCACCCTCACCCTCACCGACGGCGGCCGGACCCGGAGCGACACCGTGCGGCTGCGCGTGGCCCCGGTGCTCTTCCAGCACGACCTCCTGCGCCTGGACCAGGCCGTGGTGGCGAGCCCCGCGGCACCCGTGACCCTCGAAGGCGGGAACGCGCCCGCCGAGCGCACCCCGGGAGCGAAGGAGTACCGGCGCGACCTGCGCCGCGGCCTCAACGCCGAGGGCCTGCGGAAACCGTTCATCGAGTCGCCGGCCGGCGGCGACCAGTGGATGGGCGACATGTTCAAGTCCGGCTACGCGTCCATGCCGGGACCGGACGGCAAGGAACACCACATCGTGGTCAATCTCCGCTCCCCGGCCGTGCCCCCGGACTTCCCGGCGCGCGACCGCCCGCTGCGCGACGCCTCCCGTCCCGTCTTCACGATGATGCGGGGACCGGGCGTCGCGGGCCTCCAGCAGTTCGACGCCGAGGCCGTCGACCGCCCCGACGACAACCTGTACTACGGCTCGGCGAGCTCCAGCGGCAACTTCGGGACGATCCCCCCGTACGGCGAGTACCCCACCGGCCGGATCCTCTACGGCGGCGAAGGCGACTTCACCCCGGACAAGACGTTCATCCGGATGCTGGAAGCCCAGGGCCATCAGGCCCCGCTCGCCGTCGACACCAGCTGGCTCGGCGTGGGGCACCTCGACGAGTTCCTCCACTTCGTCCCCCGGCAGGGCGGCAAGGGCTGGTCCATGATCGTCGCCGATCCCCGGCTGGGCATGGACCTCCTGAAGCAGGTCGCCCGCGACGGCGGAGGCAGCCAGCCGCTGGTCGGCGGCATCGCCCCGGCCGACACGCCGTTCCCCGGCCTCACCGTCGCCCAGGCGCTCACCAAGCCGGAACTGGTGAACGGCACCCGCATCGCCACCGCCGGCGTCGAACGGGCCCTGCGGCAGCTCCGCGACGGAGCGGGCATCACCGAAGCGGACATCATCCGCCTCCCGGCACTGTTCACCCGGCTCGACCTGCCCGACGACTACCCGCGCAAGGACCTCACCGTCACCTACCTCCCCGATGTCGTCAACGGCATCAGCACCGGAACCGGCGGCTACCTGGCCCCCGCCCAGCACGGACCGCGGCACGACGGGCGGGACGTGTTCCAGCACGCCACCGAGCGGGCCCTGGAGCGGGCCGGCGTCCGCGTCCACTGGATCGAGGACTGGGACTACTCGCACAACGTCGGCACCGCGGGCGGGGACATCCACTGCGTCACCAACGTCCAGCGCGACCTGACCGGGACCACCCCCTGGTGGCGCTCCACCGGCGGACGGACCCCCGCGA
Source organism: Actinocorallia libanotica (assembly GCF_039525175.1). Classification (NCBI taxonomy): domain Bacteria; kingdom Bacillati; phylum Actinomycetota; class Actinomycetes; order Streptosporangiales; family Thermomonosporaceae; genus Actinocorallia; species Actinocorallia libanotica. The sequence continues at coordinate 156,446 of NZ_BAAAHH010000011.1, read as the reverse complement.
AGAACTGAGCAGAAGCCGCCCGGAACCCCCTGAACCGCTCAGGCGTAGGTGTAGTCGGTCAGGGGGAAGCCGACGGCTTCGCGGTGGGCGTTGACCGTCGAGGTGGGGCGGAGGAGGGTGGCCTCGCCGTGCTGGTTGAAGTAGTAGCTGTTGGCGGTCGCGCACTGGCCGAGGGCGAAGACCGACTGGCCGACCTTCTCGGTCATGCGGGCGAGGAAGTCGTCGTTCGCCCGCTGGGTGACCTCGAAGACGCGGGAGCCGCGGCGGCGCATGGCGGTGAAGAGGCGGTCCATGTGCTTCATCTGGGATTCGATGGTGGTGAAGTACGAGAGGCCGCTGTAGGAGTAGGGGCTGTTCAGGGACAGGAAGTTGGGGAAGCCGGGGACGGCGACGCCCTCGTAGGCCTGGAAGCGGTTCTCCCGCCACCATTCGCCGAGGTTCTTGCCGTCGCGGCCGATGATCTCGAAGGCGGGGAAGTTGACGTCCCAGAGGTTGAAGCCGGTGGCCAGGACGAGGACGTCGATGTCGGTGCGGCGGCCGTCGGCGGTGATGACGCCGGTCTCGTCGATGCGGGAGATGCCGGACGTCTCCAGGTGGACGTGCGGCCGGGTGAAGGCCGGGAAGTAGTCGTTGGAGAAGGTGGGGCGCTTGCAGCCGAACGAGTAGTCGGGCAGGAGCTTGCGGCGTAGTTCGGGGTCGCTCACCTGGCGGCGCAGGTGGGCGCGGCACCAGCGTTCGGCGAGGCGGTTGGCGAGCCGGAACCGCCTGTAGTGGATCACGCCCGAGATCATCATCAGTTCGAGGACGGCGCTGCCGAGCAGGCGGACGAGGCGCTGGGTCTGCGGGATCCGGGCGAACGCCGTCTGCAGGGCTCGGGGGACGGCGTAGTCGGGCTTCGGGCTGACCCAGATCGGGGTGCGCTGGTAGACGGTCAGCTCCGCGGCGGCCTTGGCGAGTTCGGGGATGAGCTGCACGGCGGTGGCGCCGGTGCCGATGATCGCCGCCCGCCTGCCGGCCAGGTCGCAGGCGTCGTCCCAGGCGGCGGTGTGGACGACGTCGCCGCGGAAGGTGTCGATGCCGTCGATGTCGGGAGTCCTGGGCTGGGAGAGGAAACCGGTCGCGGCGAGGAGGTACGTCGCGGTGACGGTCTCGCCGCCGTCGAGGCCGACGGTCCAGCGCGATCCGTCCCACTCCGCCCGGGTCACGGTCGCGCCGAAGCGCATCGACCGGCGCAGGTCGTACTTCTCGGCGACGTGCAGGGCGTAGTCCTTCAGCTCCGCCCCGGGCGCGAACAGCCGCGACCAGTACGGGTTGGGCTCGAACGAGTAGGAGTACGTCGACGACGGGATGTCGACGGCGAGGCCGGGGTAGCGGTTCACGTGCCAGGTGCCGCCGAGGTCGTCCTCGCGGTCGAGGATGAGCAGGTCGCGGTAGCCGAGCCGGCGGAGCTGGATCGCGGCGCCCATGCCGCCGAAGCCGGCGCCGACGATGACGGCGTCGTACTGCTTGCTCATGCGTCACTCCCGGGGGGCGGAATCGTGTGTCAGCAACGGAACCGTATGTCATTCTCCGGGCGCCGACAATAGACTGCGGTCCATGAAGCCCAGCGCAGGACCCGTCAGCCGCGCCGAGCGCAAGAAGGAGGAACTGCGCCGCGAGATCATCGACGCGGCCTTCGACTGCTTCGCCGAACGCGGGTACCACGCGACCGGGATCGCCGACATCGCCGCCCGGCTCGGCATCGGGCACGGCACCTTCTACCGCTACTTCGCCAACAAGCGGGACATCGTCGACCACGTCATCGACGACCTCGTCGCACGGGTCGTCGCCGCGCTCACCGAGGAGAACGCCCCGGATGCCGTGGCGACCCTGCGCGACTACCGCGCGCAGGCCGCGCGCATCGGCGAGTCCCTCATCCGCATCTTCGGCGCCGACCCCCGCGTCCCGCGCCTGCTGCTGTTCGAGGCGCCCGGCATCGACCGGGCCATGGCCGAGCGCGTGCTCGACTTCTTCGAGTCGGCCACCTCCCTGACCGCCGCCTACCTGACGCACGGCGTCGACCTCGGCTACCTGCGCGCCGACCTCGACGTCGACGGCACCGCCCGCGCCATCAACGGGATGATCCTCTCCTCGGCGATCGCGATGCTCCGGCACCCGGAGCCCGCGGACCAGCGCCGCCTCGGCGAGGCCGTGCTGCGCGTGATGTACGACGGGATCGCGGCGCCCGGAAGCCCGTGATCACGGACCGGATCCGGACAAAAGCCGTGGAAGTTCTGCGGTTTTGCTAGGAAGTTCGGGGAGGGGGTGATCCGCGTGCTGAGAGAGCTGGCGAAGAACCTGTTCTCACCGGACGACACCATGGCGCATCTGGGCGAAGAGGACCATGACCCGGTGCTGGATCCCGACCTCCCCGAGGCGGCGAAGCGGCGGATGTGCTTCGTGTCCGGCGGGCTGCATCCGGCGGGCGGGCCGCCGCGCAGGCGGCTGCTCGGCGGGCGCAGGGCCGCGGACGCGCTGTTCTGCCTGTGGGTCGCGCCGCTGGTCGTGTACCTTCCGGTCGCGGTCTCGTCGCTGGTCGGGGTGGTCGGCGAGATGTATCCGCGGCGGACCGCGTACGCCGGCCTGGCGGCGCAGGCCGCGGTCGTCGCCGGGTTCGTCCGGGCTCCGGCCGAGACGCTGGCCCTGCTGATGTTCCTGCTCCAGCCGATCGTCTTCGCCGTGCTGCTCTACCGGTGCGGGGAAGGGCCGGTAGGGCGCCTTTCCCGGAAGCACTACGGACGTTACGTGCGGCCGCAGGACCTCGACGCGCACTGCGGAGCACGGCTGAAACGCGCTCGCGCGGCGGTCCGCGCCGTGTCGCGTTCCCGGGTCGACGAGGAAGGGCTGCTCGACGACATCCGCAATGCCGTCACGCTGCCCCGGCAGCTCTGGGAGATCGCGCAGACGCTGCAGGAAGTGAGCGTCCTGGCCTCCCACCACAGCGACGCCGACCTGTCCGACCCCCAGGTCGAGCGGCTGCTCGCACCCCAGCTCCAGGTCCTGGACCTGGCCACGCGGTCGGTCCTCACCCGTATCGAGGCGCTGGAGCGGTACGCCGCCCAGGTCCAGGCCGCCGACCGCGCCCTCGAGCAGTGGGAGATCGTGCGGCGGGCCGCGGCGCACCACGACGCCTACCAGGAGCTCCTGGCCAGGACCGTCCGCGACGAGCTCGCCGTCGCCGAGATCGACGACCTCACCGGGCAGGCGGCGATCATCGAGCGCGCCCTGCACGCCAGCGTCGCCGACGCCCGCCGCGCGGGCCTCGCCCTGGTCCCCGGCATCCCCGAACGGAAGGCGGGCTGATGTCCCGGAAACTCACCCTGGGCACATTCTCCGTCTCCCTCGGCGCCTACGTCCTCTTCCGCCGCGTTTCGGCCGGCCTCATCACCCTGGGCGCCCTGATGGCCTTCTTCCAGATCCTCCTGATCATCGTCGCCTTCCTGATCTGAGGGCGCCGGGGCCGGTTCAGGGACCGGGGGCCGGAGCCAGGAGGGCGGAGGCCAGGTCGCGCACCGCCGTCCGCAGCCGGGCGGTGCCGCCGCGGGAGGTGGTCCGCCGGACGAGGTCGCCGTCGAACGAGCCGAGCAGGACGTGGGCGAGGAACTCGGCGTCGGCGTCAGGGCGCAGCTCGCGGACGAGTGCCGTGAGGTGGTCGTGCCAGCGGCGGTAGGTCGGGTCGGCGTGCTTGTCGGACGCGCATGCCTGTTCGTGCGCGGCGATCAGGGCGATGTTCCCGGCGGCGAGCACGGCCAGCGCGTCCAGGAAGGCGGAGAGCCGGTCATGGGGCGGGGCGCCGGGGCCCAGCGGCGGCGGGCCGGTGGCGACGGCCTCCCCGATGCGCGCCGCGCGCTCGGCCAGGAGCTCCTGGAACAGGCCGGTGCGGCTGCCGAAGCGCCGGAAGATCGTGCCCTTTCCCACGCCCGCCGCCGCGGCGACGGCGTCGAGCGAGACGCGGTCCGGGCCGTGCGCGGTGAGCAGCTCCTCGGTGGCCCGCAGGATCGCCTCGCGGTTGCGGGCGGCGTCCGCGCGTACTCCGGGCATCGGACCCCCTTCATATCGGACCGTCGGTCCGTATAGTATCCGGCACCAAGCGGACTAACGGTCCGGTTATTTGCGGGAGGACGCATGCGGGCGCTGATCGCCTCACCCCGGACGGCCCGGGGATTCGCAACGGCCGAGGTCGCCGAACCGGAGCCGGAACCCGGCCAGGTCCTGGTGGAGATCCACCACGCGTCGGTCAACCACGGCGAGGTCCGCCATCTGGGGCTCCGGCCTCCCGGTGAGGTGCTGGGCCACGACGCGGCCGGGTATGTCGTGCGAGCGGCCGCGGACGGCACCGGTCCGGGCGTCGGCGAGCGGGTCGTCGCCTTCGGCGCGGGCGCGTGGGGGCGGCGTGCGGTGTTCGGCACCGGCAGCGTGGCCGTCGTTCCCGAGGAACTGGAGCTGGCCGAGGCCGCCGCGCTGTCCATGGTCGGCGTCACCGCGCTGCGGACGCTGCGCGCCGCCGGTCCGGTCCTGGGCCGCAGGGTCCTGATCACCGGGGCGTCGGGGGGCGTCGGACGGATCGCGGTGCAGCTCGCCCGGCACGGCGGCGCCCACGTCATCGCCTCGGTCGGCTCGGCCGCACGGGGCGCGGGGCTGCGGGAGCTCGGGGCGGACGAGGTCGTGGTCGGGCTCGACGGCGTCGGCGAGCCCGTCGACGTCGTCCTGGAGAACGTGGGCGGCGCCCACCTCGTGGCCTCGTGGAACCTGCTCAAGCCCGGCGGGGTCCTGCAGAGCATCGGCTGGGCGTCCGGCGAACCCGCGGTGTTCCCGGTCAACTCCACCTTCGCCCCCGGACCGGCCAGGTCGTTGCGGTCGTTCGGGGACGCGTCCGACCCGGGGGCGGACCTGGCGGTCCTCGTCCGCCTCGCCGCGGAGCGCGCCATCACGTCGCAGATCGGCTGGCGGGGGTCGTGGTCGGACCTCGGAGACGCGATCGACGCCCTGCTCGGCAGGCGGGTCGCCGGAAAGGCGGTCCTCGACCTCGACTGATCTGAGGCCTTTCCGCCGGAGAACGTCGGAATATCCGGGGGCGGCGGGCGTGCTGCACCCCGTGTGGCAGAGATCATGGAACGGGAGCGGTCCGCTTCCGCATGGGAGATGTCGGAGGTGCGCCACGTCGTCCTGGCCGGGGGCGAGGTGCTCACCGAGCTCTCCGGGGCGCGGTGGGCGCTGGTGCTGGACGGGGCGGTCGCGCTCGAGACGGCGGCCGGGACCGAGCCGCTCGGCGGGGGCGACGCGGTGCTCGTCGACGCCCGCACCGCGCACCGGATCATCGCGGCCGAGCGCTCCGAGCTGGTCGTCGCCGACCTGCGGCAGGCCGTCTCGGTGCGCCGGCTGCCCAGCCCGCTGGTCGTCCGCGACTTCGGGACCCGGCACGCCGGGGTCGCGGCGCTCGTGGGGAAGTGCCAGATCGGGGACGCGCGCCGCAGGCCGCTCTTCGCCGCGAGCTACGGCGGTCTCATCGGTTCGGTGATGGCCGAATCCCGGCCGGAGGAGGGCGACGGCGCGCCGGATCCCGTCGTCGACGCCGTGATGGCCGTCGTCGCCGCCCGGCCGGGCGAGCCGTGGAGCGTGGAGGAGATGGCGCGGCTGGCGCATCTGTCGCGCTCGGCGCTGGGCGAACGGTTCCGCCGCGCGCTCGGGCGCAGCCCCGTGGAAGCGCTCCGCGAGGTGCGGATGGGGGAGGCGCGCCGCCTGCTCGGCAACGCCTCCCTGTCGGTGGAGCACGTGGCGTTCGCCGTCGGCTACGGATCCGCCGCGGCTTTCAGCCGGGCTTTCTCCGCCCACCACGGGGTCGCGCCGCAGGCGTGGCGCGGCGCCTCACCCACGCGGGATCCGGAGCGCGGCGAAGACGGCACCGGCCGCGACGGCGGACACCGCCCCGAGCAGGATCGCGGACGTGACGCCGTACGCGTCGAGGAGCACGCCTCCTGACGCGGAGCCGAGCGTGATGGCCACCTGGAAGGCGGTCACCTGCAGCGAGAGGGCGGACTCGGCGCGCTCCGGCTCGACGCGGGTCACCCACAGCTGCGTGGCGACCGGGACCATGTTGAAGGCCAGGCCCCACAGCACGACCGCCACCGCCAGGAGGGGCAGCGCCTTCGCGGTCACGGTGATGAGGAGGGCGGCGCCGAGCAGCACCGGCGCCGTCGCGGCGACCACCCGCAGCCTGCCCGCGAACCGGCCGGCCGCCAGGTTGCCGGCCAGGCCGCCCACGCCCCAGGCCAGCAGCAGCCAGGTCGCGCTCCCGGCGTCCACCTTCTCGATGACGACGCGGATGTACGGGTAGGCGGCGAAGTTGCCGAACGCGACGAGGACGACGCCGAGCACGCCGGCCATCAGCCGCCGGTTGGCGACCGTCTGCCGCAGCATGGCGAGGCCGGCGGACGGGTGCGCGGGCACGGGCGGCAGCGCCGCGGCGACGGCCGCCGCGCTCAGGGCGCTGAGGACGGCCGCGCCGACGAACACGGCGCGCCAGCCGACCTCGTCGCCGACCAGGGAGGCCAGGGGCACGCCCGCGATGGTCGCGATGGTGACGCCGAGCGCGATGGAGGTCGAGACCGTGCTGTCCCGGCCCGGCACGGCGCGGACGCCCGCCCCGAACGCGAACGACCAGTACCCGGCGATCGCGATGCCGAGGACGAGCCTGCCGAGGAGCAGCACGGCGAAATTGGGCGCGGCCGCCACCGCCAGGTTCGCCGCGACCGCCGCGACCAGCAGCCAGACCAGCACCGTACGGCGGTCGGTCCGCGGCAGCAGCACCGCGATGCTGGGCGCGGTGACCGCTCCGGCGATCGCGGTCGCCGCGACCGCCAGTCCGGCGGTGCCCTCGCTGACCCCGACGTCGGCGGCCATGGCGGGCAGCACGCTCGCCGGCAGGAACTCGCTGGCGACGAGCGCCCCGATCCCGGCCGCGAGCGCGGCGAGGGGGACGGCCGCGGGGCGCGAAGCCGGTGCCTTCGCCTGGAGTGAGGAAGAGGAGGGAGGTGAGGATGACGATGTACGCATGCGTACTAGCGTCGCCGTCCCCGCCCCGCAGCGGTTGATCGTGTGACGCCTCCGGTTGATCGCACGACCGGTCCGGCGGCCGCCGGCCTCGGCCGGGCGTCAACGGGGGGAGGCGGACGTCATCGAGGGGAGGCGGCCCTGCGCGGCAGGGTCCGCGGCAGCGGCTTGTACGCGGTTCTGAGGGTGATGCCGTCCCGGACGCCGCCGTCCGGGGTGGCGCGGGGCGAGACGCCGGTGGGGGTGCCGGGGCGCTCGATGGCCGGGACGACCCAGTCGGGGCACCTGGCCGCCGACTGCGGGTTGATGCAGTACATGGTCTGCAGGCCGAGGACGCCGTTGACCGGCCAGCCGTGGAGGCTCGCCATGTGCACGCTGGTGTAGATCCCCCTGACCTCGCGCTGCTCCACGAGCCTGCACGCCGATCCCGAGCAGCGGTAGCGCCCGGCCCACGCGCGCAGGACGTAGCTGGTCCCCTGCTGCTCGATGTTGGGGGACATCAGCACCCGCTTCTGGGCGTAGATGGAGGAGATGTTGTGCTTGTGCCGGACCTTGTCGTACCCCCAGCCCTTGTCGGTGTCGGCGTCCCAGAAGCCGCGGCGGATGGAGATGCCGCCGAGCGTGGGGTGGACGGCCGTCGCCAGGACCTGGTCCGTCCGGTAACCCGGTGGCGGGGGAGCCGCCGTCGCCGCGGTGTCGGAGACGACGAGCAGGCAGGCCGCGGCGAGTGCGGTGAGGAGGGAGCCGCCGGTGGATAGAGTGCGCATGGTGACCGTCCTTGACCTGGAGGTGTGGTGAACGCTGCCGCCGAGAGCGAAGAAGTGCTGCGTTTCTTCTGGGAAGAGCTGCAGGTCGTCGATCCGCAGCGGAAGGAGGTGTCCGTGGAGCGTGCGTGGCCGTACGGGCGCACTTCCGTGGTGGTGCTCTACCGCTACCGCGGAAGCGAACGAATCGGATATTTTCGCGATTTTTCAGATTGCGGACACGAAGACGCGCGTTCCCTCGGCGCGGCACTCGCCCGGGACATCTCCGAACCCCTCGGAGGTGCCAGGACCGACGTCGATCCCGTCACGGGGATCCGCTGGGCAGGTCTGGCGGGCAGGGAGTTCCCGCCGGTTCCCGAAGGCTAGGACGCTTCGGCCGCGCAGTTTCATGACGGCGATTCTTGCGGTGAGAAATCTTCCTGTCACTGCGTGTGACGGATGTGGAGCCGTCCCGCGCCGGACACACATTTCTGTCTTCGGCGCGGCCGAGCCGACCGGACGGCCTCAGGAGGACTGGCGGCTGTCGAGGTGGGCGAGGACCGCCAGGACGCGGCGGTTGTCGTCGTCGGAGGGGGCGAGGCCGAGTTTGGTGAAGATGCCCGCGGTGTGCTTGGCGACGGTGCTCTCGCTCAGGTGGAGGCGCTGGGAGATGGCGGCGTTGGAGCGGCCCTCGGCCATCTGCTCCAGCACTTCGCGTTCGCGCGGGGTGAGCGCGGCCAGCGGCTCGTTCCGGGCGTTGCCGGCGAGGAGCTTGGCGATGACCTCGGGGTCCATGGCGGTGCCGCCCGCGGCGACCCGGCGCACCGCGTCGACGAACTGCTCGGCGTTGAAGACGCGGTCCTTCAGGAGGTAGCCGATGCCGCCCGAGCCGTCGGCCAGCAGTTCGCGGGCGTAGAGCTGCTCGACGTGCTGGGACAGGACCAGGATCGGCAGGCCGGGGACCTCCCGTCGTGCCCGGAGGGACGCCTGGAGGCCCTCGTCGGTGAAGGTCGGCGGGAGGCGCACGTCCACGATCGAGACGTCGGGGCGCAGTTCCAGCAGGCCGCGCAGCAGTTCGGGCCCGCTCTCCACGGCGGCCACGACCTCGAAACCGTGGGCCTGCAGCAGGTGGACCAGTCCCTCCCGGAGCAGGTAGAGGTCTTCGGCGATGAGTACGCGGTTCATCAGGGGAACAGTACGTGCCGCGGGACGTTCTGGCACATGTACGCCTCACGGTTGTGGAGGGCGGGGAGGGTGGCGGCCACCACGTACATGACGGTGCCGAGCAGGATCATGAAGGCGACGCACGGCCACTGCCACGGCTGCGGCAGGTACAGCGCGAGGAACCAGCTCCTCTCCTGCGAGCCGAGCGCCTTGGCCGCACCGGCCACGATGCCCTGGGGGAACAGCGGGAGCCACGACGTCGACCACAGGAAGACCACCGTCGCGGTCTTCCAGCGCGGCAGCTTCACGATGTCCCCGGCCCAGTACTCGGGCAGCACCCGGGGCAGCTCCAAGGCGACCGTGGTCGGTCCGCCCGGCGGGCTGTCGATCGCCACCACCCCGTCGAAGGCCGCCAGCCTGCGCTCGATCCCGTTCAGGCCGCTGCCCTTCGACGGGTCGGCGCCGCCCCACCCGTCGTCGACGACCAGGACGCGCAGGTTCGGTCCGTCGCCGCTGATGTCGATCCGCACCGACTCCGCCCCGCCGTGCCGGGCGGCGTTGGCCAGCAGCTCGCTGACCGCGAAGTAGGCGGCGGCCTCCACCGGGGCCTCGGGCCGGTGCGGCAGGTCCACCTCCACCGACACCCGCAGCGGGCTGTCCATGGCCAGAGCCCGCACGGCGTCGCCGAGCCCCCGCTCGGCCAGCACCGGCGGGTGGACGCCGCGGATCAGCCGGCGCAGCTCGGTCAGCGTCTCCGCCGACGCCTCCTTCGCCTTGGCCATCAGCGTCCTGGCGGCCGCGAGGTCGGAGTCCATGAGCTGTTCGGCGGCGCCGATCGTCATGCCGAGCGCCACCAGCCTGGCCTGGGTGCCGTCGTGCAGGTCGCGCTCGATCCTGCGCATCTCGACGGCCTGCGTGTCGACCGCGAGGTTGCGCGCGCGGTTGAGGCGCGCCAGCCGTCCGGCCATGCGGCTGGCCGGGGTGGCGGCGAGCAGCAGCTCGCACCAGGCCGCGTACAGGCGCAGCCCCCGTCCGGGGAGCAGCACCAGCAGCGGCAGCAGGGCCGCCTTGACCACCGGGTCCAGCAGCAGCCAGAGCATGTCGCGCCAGGTCGCCGGGTCGGTGACCATCCACTTCCAGCGGTCGTTCCAGGCCGGCAGCCGAGGCGTCTTGTAGAGGGTGCGGTGCGAGCGGTACAGCCCGTCGGCCTGCGGTTGCGGGGGAGGCGGCTCCGGGAGGTACGGCGGTTCGATCACCATGTCGGCGGCACCGCCCGCCAGCCGCCTCGCCGTCCCGGTCACCCACCTGACCATCCGCACCTGCGGCGGGAGCAGGAACACCATGCCCAGGCCGAAGGTGCCCAGCAGGCACAGGAACGCGGACACGAGCGTGACGAGCTCGGCGACGCCGAGTGCGAGCAGCGCCAGGACCTGACCGTACTTCCGCAACATGCCTTCAGTGTGGATGAAGGTTGCTGATCCACATATGGCACCTAGATACACCTTGGTCCGGCATCCAGCCCGCTTCACCGGAAAGTGTGGCGTTCCTAGCGTTGAAGCCATGAACGTCATCGAGGTCGAGAACCTCCACAAGCGCTACAAGGACCAGGTGGCGGTGGACGACGTGTCGTTCGAGGTGAGGGCCGGGGAGATCTTCGGCATTCTCGGCCCGAACGGCTCGGGCAAGACCACCACCGTGGAGTGCGTGTCCGGGCTGCGGACCCCCGACCGCGGCGCGATCCGCGTCGCCGGCATCGACCCCCTCCGGGAGAGGGACGCGCTGCGCCGCGTGCTGGGCGTCCAGCTGCAGAGCGCCGCGCTGCCGGAGAAGATGAAGGTGTGGGAGGCGCTCGACCTGTACGCCTCCTTCTACCCCGAACCGGACGACTGGCGGGAGCTGCTCGAACGGGTCGGCCTGGGCGCCAAGCGGGACAGCATGTTCGGCAAGCTCTCCGGCGGCCAGAAGCAGCGGCTGTCCGTCGCCCTCGCGCTGGTCGGGAAGCCGCGCATCGCGGTGCTCGACGAGCTGACCACCGGCCTGGACCCGCAGGCCCGCCGCGACACCTGGGAGCTGGTCGAGCACGTCCGCGACTCCGGCGTGACCGTCGTGCTCGTCACCCACTTCATGGAGGAGGCCGAGCGCCTCTGCGACCGGATCGCGCTCATCGACTCGGGCCGGGTCATCGCCATCGACACCCCCGACGGCCTCATCGAACGGGTGGGCGGCGGGAAGCGGATGCGCTTCCTCCCCTCCGCCCCCGTCGACGACGCCGTGCTGCTGGCCCTGCCGGAGGTCGCGGCCGTCACCCGCGACGGCGGGCAGGTGGTGGTGACCGGCACCGGCGACCTCGCCGTCGCCGTCACGCTCGCCCTGGCCGAGCACAAGATCGTCCCCGGCGCCCTGCACATCGAGGAGACCACGCTCGACGACGCGTTCGTCGCGCTCACCGGAAGGAAGCCGGAGTGAAGAAGATCCTGCTCGTCGAGACCAAGCTGATCCTGCGCGACTGGGGCACCGTCCTGTTCGTCGTCCTGCTGCCGGTGCTCCTCGTCGTGGGCATCGGCCAGATCCCCGACCTGCGGAAGGCGGATCCGGCGTTCGACGGCCAGCGTTTCGTGGACGCCCAGCTGCCCGCCCAGATGATCCTGCTCGCGCTGCTGACGATGGCCTTCACCGGCCTGCCCAGCATTCTGGCCACCTACCGGGAGCAGGGCGTGCTCCGCAGGATGTCGACGACTCCGGCGCACCCGGCCCGGCTGCTCGGCGCGCAGCTCCTGCTCAACCTGGGCATCGCCGCGTTCAGCGCGGCCGTGGTGATCGTCGTGGGCCGGCTGGTCGTCGGCTCCCAGATCCCCGCCCAGTTCCTCGGCTTCGTCCTGGTCTTCCTGCTGGGGGCCGCCGCCATGCTGGCCTTCGGCCTGGTGATCGCCTCGATCGCCCCCACCGCCAAGTCCGCCCCCAGCTTCGGCACCCTCGTGATGTTCCCCCTGCTGTTCCTCGCCGGCATGTGGATCCCCCGCGAGGTCATGCCCGACGCCATGCGCACCGTCAGCGACTACTCCGTCGTCGGCCCCTTCGTCAACGCCATGCGCGACACCTGGGCCGGCGACTGGCCCCAGCTCTCCCACCTGGCCGTCATGACGGCCGGCCTCGCCCTCTTCTCCGCGCTGGCCGTGAAGCTCTTCCGCTGGGAGTAGCCGATGCCGCCGCTGCCGCCGGCCCCCCGTCCCCGGTCAGGGGGCGGGGGAGAAGGTGGTGTAGCTGCCCTGGCGTTCGATGACCGGGGCGCTCAGGGTGACCGAGCCGGCCTTCTGGAACTTCAGGGTGATGGGGATGTAGGCGTCGCTGTCGAGCTCCTTGGTGAGGCCGCGCAGGACGATGCGGGCCTCGGGGCCGATGCGGACGTCCTGGCCGGGCGGGAGCCGGACGGGGCCGCCGATGATCTCGGCGGATCCGGCGGCGGTGGAGGAGACGGACTCCAGGGTGTCGTCCTCGGCGGCGGCGGTGCCGCCGGTGGGGTCGGGCTCGTCGCCGGCGGGGCGGTTGATGAGGGTGAGGTAGACGGGGGCCGAGCCGCCGGCGGGGACGTCCTGCGCGTCGCCGCCGCCGAGGACGAACAGGTCGCGGATGTCGACCTGCCCGACCTCGCCGGAGACGCCGGCCTCGGGGGAGACGTCGGACGGCTGCTCCTTGTCGTCCTCCTCGCCGCCGCATCCGCCCAGGAGCGTGGTCGCCAGAAGCGCGGCGGCCGCCGCGCGGGTGAGCCTCATGGCTTCCTCATGCCTGGAAGGAAGTCGCGAAAAACACCTCGCCCGCCATGTGCGGGTAAAACGACGCCCGCGCCACGCCGGAGCGGGTCAGTCGGCGACGGCGCAGGCCTGCGGTGCGCTGACCGGGTTGCAGCGGACGTCCGCGAAGCCGGGCAGGGCGGTGTAGTAGCCGGTGGCGAAACGTGCGGCCAGGCCCGGGACGGGGTAGTCGGTGCTGACCCACTGGGCGCCGCTCGCCAGGGCCCGGTCGCGCAGGGCGGTGGAGCCGGAGCGGGCCTCCTCGGTCTCGGAGTCGGCGCGGGTGCGCACCATGTAGCCCCGGGCGACCAGGTCGGGGATGGACGCGGAGGCCGCGTCGTTGCGCTGGACGAACGCGGCGTCGGCCCGGCCGGGCGCGGAGGCGGTGAAGAGGAGTCTTCCCTCCAGGGAGGGGTTGCCCTCGACGTAGCGGTCGCGCTGCGTGGCGTTGGAGTCCTGCAGGAACATCACCTTGCCGCGGGCCTCGTCCAGCAGCGGCCAGCCGTCCTGCAGGACCGACTCCTCCAGGGTCTTGCCGGGCCTGCGGACATCGTCGGGCGCCACGATCCGCTCGCGGGGGAAGACCGAGAGGATCTCCTGCTCGGCGGCGAGCATGCGCTCCCGCGTCCACGTCACCAGCCGGATCGGCGGAAGCCCCTGCACCGGGATGTCCAGGGTGTCCTTGAACTCCAGCAGGATCGCGATCGGGACGTGCGACGGGCGGCCGTCCGACCACCGCTTCACCGTCTGCAGGCACTCCACGAGCGACAGGCAGGTGCTCCGGTAGTCGACGCCCGCGATGTGCAGCACCTTGGTGCCGGGTTCATCCATCCGGGGGTCGTATCGAGGTTTCTGCCCCGTCAGCGGCCGGATGGCGGGCTTGGCGTACGCGCCGCCCTCGGGGTCGGCGTAGAGGTCGAGTTCGATGTGCCGTACGTGCTGTCCCGCGAACTGCTGGTCCAGGGGGGCGTGGCTGTACTGCAGTCCCTGCGCCGCGCTTCCGGCGACCGTCGAGATCGGCCCGTACTCCTTCTGCGGGGGCTCCAGGTGGTAGCTGTTGTGGCTTCCGACCGTCTGGATCTGGTTGAGCCGCAACTGCGGCGCGGCGGCCTCGGAGGGCGGGGCGGACCAGGACGCCAGCGCCAGCGCGGCGGACACGGTGAGGGCGGTGAGGCCGGCGGCGGCGGCGGGACGCGGGGGGCGACGGATCATGGATGCGAATGAATCTCACCTTCTCCTCCGCCGTCAAGGGCCCGGCTCGGCCGCGTCCGGAATCCCGGAAAGCGGGATGTTTGACCGGAGCATGGCCCTGGCGGGCATTTGCCAAGCCGAAATCCCGGATACCAGCCGAATGTCTACATGTTGATTCCGTGCTGAAGGCGTGAGCTCCTCACGCCACCGTGGCTGAGGGAGTTGGCGTCTTTGGTATCGGCATCCGCGTCCCCGGACCCGTCCGGGCAGTCACCGCACCCGCCGGAGAAGAGGGGCGCCGAGGACCTGCTCACCATTCCCAAAGGGGTCGCGCAGGTCGACTTCCAGTCCAATCCCTGGACCGGGTTGATCTTCATTCTCGCGCTGTTCGTCGGCGGCTGGCAGTTCGGCGTCTTCGGCCTGCTGAGCACGGTCGTCGCCACGCTCACCGCGTACCTGCTCGGCGTCTCGTGGAAGGACCGGATCTCGCTCGGCCTGGAGGGCTTCTGCGGCACGCTGATCGGCGTCAGCCTGGTGCTCTACCTGGACGTCGGCTGGATGACGGTCCTGGTCGTCATCCTCAGCGCGATCGCCGGGAGCGTGCTGACCTCGGCGATGAACGTGTGGCTCACGCCGTACAACCTGCCCACCTTCACCGCGCCCTTCTGCGTGATCACCACCGCGGTGGTGGTCGCCGCGCCCGCCTACGCCAGGGTCTGGTCCCACCACGCGGGCGCGGCGCCGCCTTCGGCCTCCGCGCCGGGCACCGAGATGACCTGGAAGTACCTGTGGCAGGGCACGTTCAACGGCGTCGGCCAGGTGTTCTTCCAGGACATGTGGTACGTCGGGCTGATCTTCCTGATCGGGCTGTTCGTCGCCGGCTGGATGACGGGACTGGTGGCGCTGGTCTCCAGCCTGGTCGGCCTGCTCACCGGCTGGGTCCTGGGCGTGCAGGCGGCCGACCTCGGAGCCGGCCTCTACGGCTACAACTCCGTCCTGACCGGGCTCGCGCTGTTCGGCATCTTCGTCGCGCTGAGTCCGGTGGCCGGCGTCTACGCCCTGATCGGCGCGGTCGCCGCCGCGGCGGCGACCGCCACCATCGGCAACCTGCTCCAGGTGGCCGGCGGCCACACCCTCACCTGGCCGTTCGTGCTGGTGACGTGGGTCTTCCTGCTGGCCGTCCCCATGTTCCGCAAGCTCCGCCGCGCCGGATGAGCGTCCGGCGGCGACACGACCGAGAGGAACCTCGATGAATCTCACTCCCAGGGAGATGGACAGGCTGACCATCTTCACCGTCGCGCAGATGGCCATCAGGCGCCGCGACCGCGGCCTGAAACTCAACTATCCCGAAGCGGTGGCGCTGATCACCCACGAGATCGTGGAGGCCGCCCGGGACGGCAAGAGCGTCGCCGACTGCATGAAGCTGGGCAAGGAGGTGCTGGGACCCGACAAGGTCCTGCCCGGCGTCCGCGAGATGCTTCCGCTGCTGCAGGTCGAGGCCGTCTTCGAGGACGGTACCAAGCTGGTCTCCTGCCACGACCCGGTGGGCGGGAAGTAATGCCGGACGGCCGCACCGTCCTGCTGCTCGGCGGGCACGAGAGCCGCGGCGGAGCGGTCCTGCCCGCGCTGGTCGGTCCGGACGGGCCCGAGGCCAAGGGGCCGGGCCGCGAGCTGCACGCCGCGCTGCGCGGGCACGGGCGGGCGGTCGCGGTGCCGATGACGTTCGGCCGGGATCCCGACCTGGCGGCCACCGCGGCCCAGACCCTGGGCTGGGCGGCGCGCGACCGGGCGGCCGGGGCGCTGCTGCTGGCCGGGCCGCTGGGCACCGCCGAGCACCTGGTCTCCTGGATCAGGGGCGCGGTGACCCGGGCGCTGCGCGAGGGACCGCCGGACCAGGCGGTGCTGCTGGTGGCGCCCGCGGCGGGGCTCGAGGCCGACGCCGAGCTGTTCCGGGTGGCCCGCCTGGTGTGGCAGTACCTGCCGGTGCGCTGGGTGGAGGTGGCGCTGACCGGGGGCGAGCCGGAGGTGGACGAGGGGATCGAGCGCTGCCGCCGGCTGGGCGCCGGCGGCGTCGTGCTGGTGCCCGCCTCCTTCGTCCCGGTCCCCGAGCGGCCCGGGACCCGGTCCGCCGGGCCGCTGCTGGGCCGGGCGTCGCTGACGGCGCTGATCCGCGACCGGGTGGCCGAGGCGGAGCGGCGGTGGGACCGGTACGGCGACGACGGGCTCGCGGCGGCCCGCCACGGCCACGGCCACGGGCACGGGCACGGGCACGGGCACGAGAACGACAACGAAGACGACCGTCGTGACGGCTTTCCCGCGGCGCTGACGGTGATCCAGAAAGGGGTGGCATCGAATGCCTGAGTACATGTACGGCGAGGGCGACATCGAACTGAACGCCGGCCAGGAACGCGTGACGATCACCGTGCGCAACACCGGGGACCGCGCCGTCCAGATCGGCTCGCACTTCCATTTCTTCGAGACGAACCGCGCGCTGAGCTTCGATCGCGAGCGCGCGTTCGGAAAACGCCTGGACATCCCCGCCGGCACCGCCGTCCGGTTCGAGGCCGGGGACACCAAGCAGGTGACGCTGGTGGAGTACGGCGGCGGTCAGCGGCTCATGGGTTTCGGCGGCCTGCTCAACGGGAGCATCCGCTCCGCCGAGGCGCGCCGCAAGGCGCTGAAGCGCATGCGTGAGCGCGGCTACCTCGACGAGCCCGAGCAGGGCGGGGCCGCGGAGCGGGGCGGCAAGGCAAAGGGCGGCGACAAGAAGCCGAAATCCTCCAAGAAGGGCTGAGCACGATGACTTCGATAAGCCGTGAGAAATACGCGTCCATGTACGGCCCGACGGTGGGCGACCGCGTCCGCCTCGGGGACACCAACCTCGTCATCGAGGTGGAGCTGGACCACACCGAGGGGCACTACGGAGACGAGACCCAGTACGGCGGCGGCAAGACCGTCCGCGACGGCATGTCGAGCGACCCCGCCACGACCGGCTCGATCGCCCTCGACGTGGTGATCACCAACGCGGTCGTCGTCGACCCGATGATCGGCATCGTCAAGGGCGACATCGGCATCAAGGACGGCAGGATCGTCGGGATCGGCAAGTCCGGCAACCCGCACACCCAGAACGGGGTGGACCGGCGCCTCATCGTCAGCGCGGACACCGAGGTGATCTCCGGCGAGAACCTCATCGCCACGCCGGGCGCGATCGACACCCACGTGCACTTCCTCGCTCCCGAGCAGGCCAGGCACGCGCTGAGCAACGGGATCACCACGCTGGTCGGCGGCGGCACCGGCCCCGCCGACGGCAGCCGGGGCTGCACCACCACGCCCGGCCCGTGGAACCTCGCCCGCATGCTGCAGGCGTACGAGGACATCCCCATCAACGTGGCGGTGTACGGCAAGGGCAACAGCAGCCTGCCCGGGGCGCTGGAGGACCAGCTCCGGGGCGGGGCCGCGGGCCTGAAGGTCCACGAGGACTGGGGCAGCACGCCCGCGGTCATCGACTGCTCGCTCTCGGTGGCCGACGAGTACGACATCCAGATCTCGATCCACACCGACACCCTGAACGAGGGCGGGTTCGTCGAGGACACGATCAACATGATCAACGGTCGCTCGATCCACACCTACCACTCCGAGGGCGCCGGCGGCGGCCACGCGCCCGACATCCTGCGGGTGACGGGCGAGCCGAACGTCCTGCCGGCGTCCACGAACCCGACGCTGCCCTACACCGTCAACTCGGTGGACGAGCTGCTGGACATGACGATGGTCTGCCACCACCTCAGCTACAGCGTGCCCGAGGACGTGGCGTTCGCCGAGAGCCGGGTCCGCGCCGAGACCATCGCCGCCGAGACCGTGCTGCACGACCTCGGCATCATCAGCATCATCGGGTCGGACTCCCAGGCGATGGGCCGGGTCGGCGAGTCGTTCACCCGCGCCTTCCAGGTCGCCCACCACAACAAGGACAAGCGCGGGCCGCTGCCGGAGGACTCCTCCCGCAACGACAACTTCCGGGTGCTGCGCTACCTGGCCAAGCTCACCATCAACCCGGCCCGCACCTGCGGGATGGCCGACGCGATCGGCTCGCTGGAGGACGGCAAGCTCGCCGACGTCGTGCTGTGGCAGCCCCACTCCTTCGGGGCCAAGCCCTTCATGGTGGTCAAGGGCGGCGCGATCAGCTGGTTCCCGATGGGCGACCCGAACGCCTCGCTGCCGACGCCGCAGCCGGTCGTCTACCGGCGCACGTTCGGCGCCCGCGGGACCGCGCTGGCCAACAGCTGCGTCACCTTCATGTCCCAGGCGGGGATCGCGGCCGGGGTGCCGGAGAAGCTCGGCCTGCGGCGCATCATCGAGCCGATCCGCCAGTGCCGCACCGTCGACAAGCGCCACATGATCTACAACTCGACGATCGCCGACATCATGGTCGACCCGGAGACCTACAAGGTCACGGTGAACGGCGAGGTCGCCAACATCGAACCGGCCAAGAAGCTACCGCTCAACAAGCTGTTCTTCCTCACATGAGCGTGCGCGCACCCGAGGCCGGGCCGGCCGGGCGGGCCGGGCCGGCCGAGGAACTGGGCACGCTGCTGGCCCAGTTCCAGCTCACCGACTCGGGTTTCCCCAGCGGTCTGTACACGCTCTCGCACGGGCTGGAGGGCTACGTCCAGCTCGGGCTGCTGAGCGGGCCGGAGGAGATCTCCGCCCTGCTGCGCGACCTGCTGTACCACTCGGTCGGCCCGGGGGACGCCACGGCGCTGGTGCTCGCCCACCGCGCCGTCACCGGGGGCGACTGGGACCGGCTGGCGCAGGTCGACCACCGGCTGCACGCGGTCAAGCTCAACCGCGAGCAGCGCACCGCCTCGGTGCGGACCGGCCGCCAGGTGCTCGACACGGCGGCCTGGGCGTTCGCGCTGCCCGAGGTCGAGCGGCTCGCGTCCCTGGTGGCGCGGAAGGCGGTGCCGGGCAACCACGCGGTCGTGGTGGGGGCCGTCCACGCCGGGCTCGGGGCTCCCGTCGAACGCGCGGTGGCCGGCGACCTGTACGCCTTCGCCGCGAGCTGGACGGCGGCGGCGGTGCGGCTGGCGCGGGTGGACTTCCGCCGCGCCCAGGCGATCCTGCGCGAGGTCAGGCCGGACCTCGCGCGGGTGGCCCGCCGCGCCCTCGCCGCCGAGGACCTGCTCGACCTGCACGGCGCGGTACCCGTCGCCGACACCGTCTCGGCCGCCCACGAGCGGGCCCCGGCCCGGCTGTTCATCACCTGAAGGGACAAGGCATGGAACTGGAGAAGGTCTTCAAGGTAGGGGTCGGCGGCCCGGTCGGCTCCGGCAAGACCGCCCTGATCGAGGCGCTGGCGCCGCTGCTCATCGAGCGCGGGCGCAACCTCGGCGTGATCACCAACGACATCTACACCCAGGAGGACGCCCAGCACGTCCGGCGCACCCTGGCCGGGGTGCTCGACCCCGAGCGGATCGTGGGCGTGGAGACGGGCGCCTGCCCGCACACCGCCGTCCGCGACGATCCGACCATGAACCTGGCGGCCGCCGCCGACCTGGTCGACCGGTTCCCCGACATCGACCTGCTGCTGTTCGAGAGCGGAGGCGACAACCTGACGCTCACCTTCAGCCCGGCGTTGGCCGACATGTACATCTTCGTCCTGGACACCGCCGAGGGCGAGAAGATGCCGCGCAAGCGGGGGCCGGGCACCACGGACTCCGACCTCCTCGTCATCAACAAGATCGACATCGCGCAGTACGTGCGGACCGACCTCGGGGTGATGGAACGCGACGCGCGTGCGGTGCGCGGTGCGGGCCCGGTGGTGCTGACCGACTGCCTGGCCGGCACCGGGATCGCCGAGGTGGCCGACCTCATCGAGTCGCGGGCGGGGGCGGCGTGTACCTCTCCGGCCTAGAGGAGCCAGGCGGCGCGGGGGCCGGCGACCGGCTGGCCCCCGGGTGGTACGAGCCGGCGTGGGTGCCGCCGGCGGTGCGCAGGCACTCCGCCACGCCGGACACGCTGCCGGTCGGCAGCCCCGGCAAGGTCGGCGTCCTGGAACTGGCGTACGAGCGGATCGGCGAGCGGACGGAGCTGACCGGGCACTACCAGAAGTCGCCGCTGCAGATCACCCGCCCGCTGTACCACGACCCCGCGCTGCGGCACATGGCGCACACGATGGTGATCGCGACCGGCGGCGGCACCCTCCAGGGCGACCGCTACCGCGTCGACGTCTCCTGCGGGGCGGGTGCGTCCGTCCACCTCACCACCCAGGGCGCCACCCGGATCTACCGGATGGAGCAGGACTACGCCACCCAGCTGGTCAACCTCACCGCCGGGCCGGGCTCCTACCTGGAGTACCTGCCGGACACCACGATCCCCTTCGCCGACTCCCGGTACTACCAGCGGATCGGCGTCACCGCCGACCCGGAGGCCACGGTCGTGCTGGGCGAGACGATGCTGGCCGGCCGGCTGGCCCGGGGGGAGCGGCACGCCTACACGGCGTACTGCAGCGACATCGAGGTGCACGGCCCCGACGGCGGGCTGCTGTTCGCCGACCCGCTCCGGCTGGTGCCCGAGGAGGAGGGGGTGACCGGTCCCGGGGTGATGGACGGCTTCGGGGTCCTGTCCTCCCTGTACGTCGTCACCGGCGCACGGCCCGCGCAGGAGGTCGCCGACGCCCTGCACGAGGCGCTCGCCGGCACCGGCCTGCGGACCGGCGCCAGCGTCCTGCCGGGCGGGCGGGGAGCCTGGGCGCGGATCCTCGGCGACACCTCGCCCGAAGTGGAGGAGGCCTTCATGCGGGTCTGGGACGCAGCCCGCAGGCTGCTCCTGGGAGTGCCCGCGCCCGACCGCCGCAGGGCGTGACCCTGCACCGTCCGTCGTAGCGAGAGATACGGAGGCACCGGCAGTGGAGGACACGGGAGGGACAGGGGGGCACCTGCTCCATCGGGAGCAGGCCGAGGCCTCCGCACTGGACCGGAACAAGACGGGGCCTCCCCGCCATCCGGGGCTGCAGTCGCACGCGTTCCTGGACATCGCCATCGGCGGCGCGGTCGGCGCCCTGCTGCGTTACCTGATCACCGAGGCGATGCCCGGGGCGCAGGGCGGCTTCCCCTGGGGCACCCTTCTGGTGAACGTCCTCGCCTGCCTTCTCATGGGCCTGCTGACGACGTACCTGCTCAAGGGGCGGCCGCATCCTTCGGCCCGGCTGTTCCTGGTCACCGGCTACCTGGGCGGCTTCAGCACGTTCTCCCACCTCATCGACGGGATCGAGTCACTGGCCCGCGACGGGAGCTGGGTCCTGAGCGTCACCTACGCGGTGGTCAGCGTGCTGGGCGGCCTGATCGCCGTCGTGGCGGGGCTGCGGCTGGGCGGGATGATCCCGCATCCCGCCGACCGGTCCGGAGGGGGGAGGACGGCATGACCTTCCTGCTGGTGCTCATCGGAGGCGCGTTCGGCGCCATGCTGCGCTACGTCGTCGACGCGAAGGTCAAGAAGCGGTTCGGCAAGGCTTTCCCCTGGGGCACGCTGACGGTGAACCTCATGGGCGCGGGCTTCCTGGGCGCGCTGCACGGCGCGGGCACGGGAACCGCGGTGGAGGCGCTGCTGGGGACGGGCTTCTGCGGCGCGCTGACCACGTTCAGCACCTTCGAGCTCGACACCGTCCACCTCATCCAGAACGGCGAGCACGACAAGGCCGCCGTGAACATCTTCGTCTCCCTCCTGCTCGGCGTCATCGTCTTCGCGATCCTCTACGCGCTGTTCCGCTCGTTCTGACGTCTGCTGGAGGCGGTATGGCCACAGGGGGACTGCGAGCCGACACGCGAGGCTGGCTCAGCCGGACGCTCTCGTTGTCCCAGGACCCGCTGCCCTGGCCCGAGGCGATCCGCGCGGCGACCGGGTTCGCCGCGGTGATCGCGGTGGCGATGGCCCTGGGGAGGCCCGACGCCGGGCTGCTCGCGGCGGCCGGCATGGTGCAGGGCGTGATGCGGCCGGACGTGGGGCCCTACCGGTCGAGGGTGCTGGGCCTGCTCGTACCGCAGCTGGCCGGCGCGGCGGGCCTGGTCATGGGCCAGCTCCTGCACGGGCACGGCTGGTGGACCGTGGCGATGATCACGCTCGTCGCGCTGTTCTCCGGCCTGATCAGCTCGGTCGGCAAGGTCCTGTCGGGAGCCGCGCTGAGCCTGCTGTTCATGAACGTGCTCGGCGCCGGACTGCCCCCGGTCGGGGAGCTGTGGCTGCCGCCGCTGCTCCAGTTCGCGGGCGGTCTCTTCTACATCCTGCTGGCGCTGCTGAGCTGGCGCATCACGGACTCCGGCGCCGATCCGCAGCGCGAGGCCGTCGCCGCCGTGTACGCCGGGGCCGCCGACCTCCTGGACGCGTCCCCCCACCCGGGCGAGGCGCGCCTGGCGCTCAGCCGGGCCATGGACACCGCCCAGGACGCGCTGCTGCGCCACCAGATCCGCGGGGAGGGCAACTGGGACGCCGAGACGCGGTGGCTGGTCGGCATGCTCAACGCGATCACGCCCCTGACGGAGGCGATCTCGGTGCTCGTCCGCGCCGGACGTCCCGCGCCTCCGGGGCTGGCCGGGACGGTGCGGCGGATCGCGGAGGCGGTCCGGACCGGCCGCAGGGACGCGGAGATCCCGCCGTTCACCGGCGACCCGGCGTTCGCCCGGCCGGTCGGGTACATCCTGAGGCGGCTGCCGAGCACGGAGCTGGGCGGCCCCGACTGGCTCGGCCTGCCCGCGCCGCTGCGGACCCGGGCGGCCGAGGCGACGCGGCTGGCCCTGACCTCGGGGGCGGCCTGGCGGTACGGGCTCCGGCTCGCCCTGTGCATGGCCGTCGCCTCGGTGATCACGGAGGTCCCAGGTGTGCCGCACCTGCTGGGGATCCCTCAGACGCACTCCTTCTGGGTGTCGCTGACCGTGGTCGTCGTGCTGAAGCCCGACTTCGGCTCGGTCTTCGGCCGCGCCCTGCTGCGCGCGGTCGGCACGATCGTCGCGGCCGTCCCCACCCTGCTGGTGCTGGTCGTGGTCCCGCGCGGCTGGGCCGCGGTACCGCTCGCGGCCTTCTTCGGCGGGCTGATCCCGCTGCTCAAGGTCAAGTCGTACGCGATGCGCACGGCCGCGGTCACCCCGCTGATGCTCTTCCTGCTCGACATGGTCGCCCCGGTGCCCTCCGGGGAACTGGTGGCCGCCCGGCTGGTCGACACCGTCCTGGGCAGCCTGATCGTGCTGGTCTTCGGCTACGCCCTGTGGCCGGAGAGCTGGCGGATCCGGCTCGGCGACCGGATCACCGCCGGTTTCGAGGCCGCCGCCGACTACCTGGACGAGGCCTTCACCGGCTCCCAGGACGCCAGGTCCCGCGACCGGCGGGCGCTGCACCGCAGGCTCAACGCCATCCAGAACGGCCTGCAGCAGATGCTGTCCGAGCCCCCTCCGGCCAGCCGCCGGGCCACCGCCTGGTGGCCGGCGCTGATCGAGCTCGACCACCTCGTGGACGCCATCACCGCCGCCGCCGTCCGGGTCGGGGGCGGCGCCGAGGGGCCCCCGCCGGAGCGGAAGGTGCACGCGGTCTCGGCGGAGCTGCGCGAGATGGCGACGGCGGTCCACGAGGACCGGAGACCGCGGGCCGGGAACCTGCCCGACCCCTCCGCCGAGGACGTCCTCGGCGACGTCGTCACCCAGACCCGCTCCCTGCGCGGCAGCCTTCCGCCGTGAGGGGAGGGGCTCAGCGCCACCGCTCGGCGCCGGGGCGCCGGGCCGCGGCGTAGGAGACCACGGCGCATCCGGCGAGGAGGAGGACGGCCGCCCACAGCGGGGCCACCGGGAAGAGCGCCCGCCGCAGCAGGCCCGAGACGAGGGCGCCGGTCAGCAGGGCGCAGATCGAGACGAGGCGCCGCTTCTGCCGGTAGGGGGCGACGGACTCGGCGAACAGCGTGGTGAGCGTGGTCGTGACGACCGTCGTGTTGAGGTCGGCCACCTTCACCCTGCGCACGACCGCGTAGCTCCAGCCCATCGAGAAGGCGAGCAGCACGATGACGAGCCGCCGCGTCCAGGGCTCGGCGAACCCGTACCGGGCGGCCAGCAGCGCGCCCCCGCACACTAGGAGCGCCTGGGTCGCGATGCCCGCCGCCAGCAGCAGCCCGCGGTGCCGGTGCACGCCCCGCGGCAGCACGACCTGCCCGCCGCAGCCCGCCCCCACCGCGAAGGACAGGATCGACAGCAGGGACGACAGCGCCGTGCCGTACCCGGCGAGGCCGAGGCCGAAGATGATGGTGTTGCCGGTCATGGCCGCGACGAAGACGTGGCCGAGGTCGAGGAAGCTCGTCGCGTCGATCATCCCGGTCGTGAAGGCGAGCACGGTCAGCAGGGGCGGCAGCGGCCCGTCGCTCCGGTCGCCGTCGCCGGTCATGGCGCCGTGCCGGTGGAGCTCAACCGATGCGCAGCTCGGTGTCGAGGCCCGCGGCCTCCTCCTTGGCGGTCGGGCGGAGGCGGAACAGCCCGTCCACGACCTTGCCGATGAGGTAGGTGAGCACGAACGTGTAGCAGGCGACGGCGAGGACCGCGACGATCTGCTTGCCGAGCAGGGAGATCGAACCGCCGTAGAAGATCCCGGCGTGGGGGCTGGCGTACTTGCCGGTGGCGAAGAAGCCGAGCAGCACCACGCCGACGATGCCGCCGGCGCCGTGGATGCCCACGACGTCCAGGGTGTCGTCGTAGCCGACCGTCGTCTTGACCTCCACAGCGTAGGTGCAGACGATCGCGACGACGATGCCGATGATGGTGGCGCCGAACAGGTTGACATAGCCGCAGGCCGGGGTGATGGCGACGAGGCCGGCGAGCGCGCCGGTCGTGCCGCCCAGCCGGGAGAACCGCCCGAACCGCACGCGCTCCAGGATCATCCAGACCAGCATCGCCACACAGCCGCACATCATGGTGTTGACCACCGCGTTCGCCGCGAGCGCGCCGTCGGTGAGCGCCGAGCCGCCGTTGAATCCGAACCAGCCGAACCACAGCAGGCCCATGCCCGTCATGACGAGCGGGATGTTCTTGGGCTGCGGCGGACCCTCCCGCCGGAAGCGCAGGGAGGGGCCGAGCACGATGGCCAGCGCCAGTCCCGCGATGCCGGAGTTGAGCTCGACGACCAACCCGCCCGCGAAGTCCAGCACGCCCCATTTGTTGATCCAGCCGCCGGAGGAGAACACCCAGTGGGCGATCGGCAGGTAGACCAGCGTCACCCAGATCGCCCCGAAGATCATCCAGGGTCCGAGCCGCACCCGGTTGGCGACCGACCCGCTGACCAGCGCGAGCGTGATGATGGCGAAGACGAGTTGGAAGAGCGAGTAGACGTACAGCGGTATGACCCCGCGCAGGGTCCTCGGCGTCACCTGGAAGAGCTGCCAGTCCCCCCACCCGATGAGGCCGACCCCGCCCGCGTCCTTGCCGAACGCGATCCCGTACCCGTAGACGAACCAGATCACGGTCACCACGGCGATCGAGACGAAGCTCATGTAGAGCACGCTGATGAGGTTCTCCGCCCGCACCATGCCGCC
The DNA here is from genome assembly GCF_039525175.1 of Actinocorallia libanotica. NCBI lineage: Bacteria > Bacillati > Actinomycetota > Actinomycetes > Streptosporangiales > Thermomonosporaceae > Actinocorallia > Actinocorallia libanotica. The sequence goes on along the minus strand of NZ_BAAAHH010000011.1, from coordinate 130,920 downwards.
GTAGAAGAGCGCCAGCCCCGGCGTCATGAGCAGCACCATCGCGAAGCTGACGAGCACCCACGCCGAATCCCCGGTGTTCAACCCATACGACATGCCCGCACTCCTGACCTCGGTTCGTCACCTTGGGCATAGGCGATCTCCGAGTCCGCGAAACCCTCCGTGATCAGCGACGGGGCAAATCTTTATCCGTTCTGTCCTCAACGGGCGGTTGAGGAAACTAGCGGCGGTAGGTTAGCGTGCGCGATAGAAACTAGCAGTGCTCATCAAGGGAGCCGGGATGGACTTCACCCTCAGCGAAGAGCAGGAGCGGTTCCGGGAGCTGGCGCGGGAGTGGGTGGACCGGGAGGTCGTGCCGTACGCGGCGGAGTGGGACCGGGTCGAGCAGGTGGACGCCGGGATCGTGAGGAGGCTCGGCGAGGTGGGGTTCCTCGGGATGGGGATCGACGAGGAGCACGGGGGGTCGGGGGGCGACCTCCTGGCGTACTGCCTGCTGATGGAGGAGCTGGGGCGCGGGGACACCTCGGTGCGGGGGATCGTGTCGGTGTCGCTCGGGCTGGTGGCCAAGAGCGTGCAGAAGTGGGGGAGCGAGGAGCAGAAGCGGCGGTTCCTGCCGGGGCTGTGCGCGGGGGAGTCGCTCGGGTGCTTCGGGCTGACCGAGCCGGGGACGGGGTCGGACGCGGCGTCGCTGGCGGCGAAGGCGGTGCGGGACGGCGACGACTGGGTGATCAGCGGCACCAAGATGTTCATCACCAACGGGACGTGGGCCGACGTGGCGCTGGTGTTCGCGCGGACGGGCGGGCCGGGGCCGCGGGGGATCACCGCGTTCCTCGTGCCGACCGACAGCCCCGGGTTCGGGCGGCGGGAGGTCAAGGGCAAGCTCGGGCTGCGGGGGCAGGCCACCGCGGAGCTCGTGCTCGACGGGGTGCGGGTGCGCGACGGGCTGCGGCTGGGGCCCGAGGGCGCCGGTTTCAAGATCGCGATGACGGCGCTGGACAAGGGGCGCATCTCCGTGGCCGCCGGATGCGTGGGGCTGGCCCGCGGGTGCCTGGAGGCGGCCGTCGCCTACGCGGGGCAGCGCACGCAGTTCGGGAAGCCGATCGCGTCCTACCAGCTCGTCCAGGAGATGCTCGCGGAGATGGCGGTCGAGACGGACGCCGCGCGGCTGCTGACGTGGCGGGCCGCCGACCTCGCCGAGCGGGGCGAGAGGTTCGGGACCGAGGCGTCGATGGCCAAGCTCTTCGCGACCGAGGCGTCGGTCAAAGCGGCCAACCAGGCCGTCCAGGTCTTCGGGGGCTACGGATACGTTGACGAGTTCCCCGTCGGCAAGGCGCTGCGGGACGCCCGCGTCACCACCCTCTACGAGGGCACCAGCCAGATCCAGAAACTGCTCATCGGCCGGGCGCTGACCGGTGTCAACGCCTTCTGAAAGCCTGAAAGGACAACGACCATGCGCCGTACCGTCTTCAACGAGGACCACGAAGCCTTCCGCAAGACCCTGCGCGCCTTCATCGAGACCGAGGTGTCGCCCCACTACGAGCAGTGGCTCGCCGACGGGCAGATGCCCCGGGAGTTCTACTACAAGCTCGGCGAGCTGGGGACCTTCGGCATCGAGGTGCCCGAGGAGTACGGCGGGGCCGGCATCAGCTCGTTCAAGTTCTCCGCGGTCCAGTACGAGGAGACGGCGCGGGCCGCGGTGTCGTTCGGCGGCTCCAGCGTGCACGTCGCGCTGTGCCTCCCCTACATCCTCAGCCTGGGCACCGAGGAGCAGAAGCAGCGCTGGCTGCCGCCTTTCGCCTCCGGCGAGACGATGTTCGCCATCGCGATGACCGAGCCGGGCACCGGCTCCGACCTCGCGGGCATGACGACCACCGCGAAGCTGTCGGAGGACGGCACCCACTACGTACTGAACGGCGCCAAGACGTTCATCACCGGCGGTGTGCACGCCGACCGCGTCATCGTCTGCGCCCGCACCGCGCCGCCCAAGGCCGACGACCGCCGCTTCGGCATCTCGCTGCTGGTCGTCGACACCAAGGCCGAGGGCTACTCCATCGGACGCAAGCTCGACAAGCTCGGCCTGAAGGTCTCCGACACCGCGGAGCTGTCGTTCCAGGACGTGAAGGTGCCGGTCGAGGACCTTCTCGGCGAGGAGAACAGGGGCTTCTCCTACCTCGGCCAGAACCTGCCTCAGGAGCGTTTCAGCATCGCGTACGGCGCGTACTCGCAGGCCGTGGCGGCGGTGGAGTTCGCGAAGAAGTACACGCAGGAGCGCCTGGTGTTCGGCAAGCCGGTCGCCTCGTTCCAGAACACGAAGTTCGAGCTGGCCGCCTGCCAGGCCGAGGTGGACGCCGCGCAGGCCGTCGTCGACCGCGCGCTGGAGGCGCTGGACGCCGGCGAGCTCACCCCGGCCGAGGCCGCCTCGGCCAAGCTGTTCTGCACCGAGGTCGCGCACCGCGTCATCGACCGCTGCCTGCAGCTGCACGGCGGCTACGGCTTCGTCAACGAGTACCCGATCGCCCGGCTGTACGCCGACAACCGCGTCAACCGCATCTACGGCGGCACCTCCGAGGTCATGAAGATGATCATCGCCAAGGACATGGGTCTGTAAGGGAGACGTGATGGGAAGGTTCGACGGAAAGGTCGCCGTGGTCACCGGCGCCGCGCAGGGCATCGGCGCCGCCACCGCGCGGCGGCTGGCGTCCGAGGGCGCGACGGTCGCGGTGGTCGACCTGAAGGAGCCCGCCTGGGCGGGGGCGGGCCGCGCGTACGCGTGCGACGTGTCCGACCACGCGGCGGTCCGGGAGGCCTTCGACCGGATCGCCGAGGAGCTCGGCGGGCTGCACGTCCTGGTCAACAACGCCGGGATCACCCGCGACAACCTGCTGTACAAGATGCCCAAGGCCGACTGGGACAGCGTCCTGGAGGTCAACCTGACCGGCGTCTTCAACTGCGTGCAGGCGGCCCAGCGCCACATGGTCGCCCAGCGCCACGGCAAGATCGTCTCGCTGAGCAGCCGTTCGGCGCTGGGCAACCGGGGCCAGGCCAACTACGCCGCCGCCAAGGCCGGCATCCAGGCCCTCACCTCGACCCTCGCCATCGAGCTCGGCCCCTACGGCATCAACGTCAACGCCGTCGCCCCCGGCTACATCGCCACCGCGATGACCGCCGCCACGGCCGAGCGCATCGGCGCCTCCCCGGCCGAGCACCAGGCCATGGCCGCCGAACGCACGCCCCTCGGCCGCGTGGGCACCCCCGAGGAGGTCGCCTCCGTCATCGCCTTCCTGGCGAGCGAGGACGCCTCCTACGTCAGCGGCCAGACCCTCTACATCAACGGCGGCGCCCGCTGACGGACGGGGTCCGGACGTCCCGGGAGCGGCGGCTCCGCGCCCGGGACGTTCCCGGCGCGGAGCCGCCGAAGGCCGCCGTCCGTCTCGCTTTCCCGCAGGCCGGCGGGGCCGGGGAATCGGTCGTGTAATTCCAGAGATGAGACTCTCTGCTCGGATGGGGCGCACGGGGAAATCGGTACGTCGGCGGACGCAAAGTTACTCAAGGGTAGGTAGTGACTTGGCTCACCCAGCCATGTAGAACAAATTCTATTCCACCCCTGAGTGAGGAGCGTCACTTGAGTGACAACACCGTGTACAGACCGGGATTGAGCGCGGTCTCGCGTCGCGGGTTCATCGTTGGAACAGGTTCTATCCTGGGTGCCGCGGCGTTCGGCCTGCGCTCGGCGTCGGCCGCGCCGGCTCCCGCGCCGATCGCGTCCGGATCCCGGGTCCCGGCCCTGGTGATCGGCACCGGTTACGGCGGGTCCGTCGCCGCCCTGCGCCTGGCGCAGGCGGGCATCGACGTGCACATGGTCGAGATGGGCATGTCGTGGGACACGCCCGGCTCGGACGGGAAGATCTTCGCCAACACCAAGTCGCCCGACGACCGGTCGTTCTGGTTGCGGACCCGGACCAAGCAGCCCCTGAGCAGCTTCCTGGGCTTCCCCATCGACAAGAACGTCAACAGGTACACCGGCATCCTGGACGCCGAGGATTTCGCCGGGATCACGGTGTACCAGGGGCGCGGCGTCGGCGGCGGCTCGCTGGTCAACGGCGGAATGGCCGTCACGCCCCAGCGCGACCGCTTCAGCGGGATCCTCCCCTCGGTGGACGCCGCGGAGATGTACAGCAAGTACTACCCGCGCGCCAACGCCGGGCTGGGCGTCGCCGACGTCCCCCTGGACTGGTGGGAGAGCGCCGCCTGCTACAAGTACGCCAGGGTCGGCCGCAAGCACGCGGAGCGTTCCAACTTCCCGCACATCTTCGTCCCCAACGTCTACGACTGGGACTACATGGCGCAGGAGGCCGCGGGGAACGCCACCAAGTCGGCGCTGGACGGCGAGGTCATCTTCGGCAACAACCACGGCAAGAAGACGCTGCCCAAGACCTACCTGGCGCAGGCCAAGGCGACGGGACGGGTGGCGATCTCACCGCTGCACGAGGTCACCTCGGTCAGCCCGGCGTCCGGCGGCGGCTACACCGTGGCCATCCGGCAGCTGGACACCACCGGCGGCACCGTGGCCACCAAGACCGTGACCGCCGACCGGGTGTTCTTCGCCGCGGGCAGCGTCGGCACCAGCAAGCTGCTGGTCAAGCTGCGGGCCACCGGCGCGCTGCCGAACCTGAACGGCGAGGTCGGCAAGGGCTGGGGCGACAACGGCAACGTCATGTGCGGCCGCGCCAACCACATGTGGGACCCCACCGGCACGGTCCAGTCCGCGATGCCCTCCACCGGCATCGACAACTGGAACGCCGGAGGCGCGTTCGCCGAGGTCGCGCCGGTGCCCACCGGCATCGAGACCTACGCCTCGCTCTACCTGTCGATCACCAACACCCCCCACCGCGCGGAGTTCTCCTGGAACGCCGCGGCGGGCAAGGCGGAGCTGAGCTGGCAGCGGGCGTGGAAGGAGACGTCCATCGGCATGGCCAAGACGATCTTCGACAAGATCAACAAGAAGGAGGGGACGATCTACCGCACCGACTTCTTCGGCGGCACCAAGCAGTGGAACGACAGCCTCACCTACCACCCGCTCGGCGGCGCCGTGCTGAACAAGGCCACCGACAACTACGGCCGCCTGCACGGCTACGCCGGCCTGTACGTCATCGACGGCTCGCTCATCCCCGGCAACACCAGCGTCAACCCCTTCGTCACCATCACAGCGCTCGCGGAACGCAACATAGAAAAGATCATCGCCACGGACCTGTGACGATGATCTGAGGGAACAGCCGGCCGCGGGCGCGTGTGGCCGGCCTTTTCTCTTAGTGCCCGGGGATGACGCACACCGCGTCGAGGCCCAGCACGTGGTTGAGGCGTCCGAACGCCAGCCACGAGCCCAGGCACATGCTCAGCTCCACGATCTCCCGCTGGCTGTACCGGGCGGCCATCCGCCCCCAGAACTCCTCGTCCAGTCCGTGGTGGTCGAGCGCGTAGCGCTCGGCGTACTCGGCGGCCAGGCGCGTGCGCTCGTCGAACGCCTCGGTGGTGCGCCAGTGCGTGACGGCGTCCGCGAACTCCTCCTCGACCTTCTCGCCGTCGCGGTCGGTGCGCCAGTCCAGGCAGAAGAGGCAGCCGTTGATCTGGGCGATCCGCAGCCGGGCCGCCTCGAACTCGCGCAGCCCGAGCGTCGTGTGCTCGTACACCGACAGCGAGAGGGCCGCGGCGGCGGGGCCGATGCCCGGGACCAGCTCGCCCCAGACGTAGCCGATGGGCTCCTTGCCCTCGGGGATGTCGATGTTCATGACTGCTTCCTTCCGAGTCGGCCGGCCGCGGGGCGCAGCGGGACGTCGAGCGCGTCGTAGAGGCCGGGCCCGGCCTCGGCGAGCCAGTCGATGGCGTTCACCAGGCGGCCGACCGCGGTGGCGTTGCCGCCCGCGGCGCGGTTGCCGTCCTCGTCGACGGCCTCCACGGTCACCTCGATGCGCGGGCGGCCCTCGATGATCACCCGGTGGGCGCCGTCGCCGCCGTCCGGGGCCACCGGCCAGTCCGGTGCGCAGGAGGCGTGGATGCGGGTGACGTGCTCGACGACGATCAGGGGCTCGCCGCCGACGATCCCCTGCACCTCGAACCGCACCGCGCCCTGCGTGCCGGCCGCGAACTCGCCCATCGCCGCGGTGGTCACCGAGGTCTCCAGCGGGCGCCGCTCCAGGGTCTCGCGCACCTCGTCGAGCTCGACGCCCAGCGCCCGCGCCATCAGCCGCACCTGCCCGCCCCACACCATGGACGGGACGGTCGGCGAGAGCATCGGCGGCTCGTAGTCCATCGGCTGACCCATGCCGACCAGGTACCGGACGGAGTCCTCCTGGTCGTAGGTGGTGTAGTCGAAGATCTCCTGGCAGCGCACCGCGTCGATCGCCGAACCCACCCCGCTGACCAGCAGCGGCAGCACGTCGTTGCCCCACCCCGGGTCGACCCCGGAGACGAACAGCGACCCGCCGCCCTCCTTGACCGCCGCGAGCAGCGGCTCCCGCATCTCCGCGGGCGCGTTCTGGATGTCGTAGAGCGCGTACAGGGAGGGCGTGACGACCACGGCCCCCGCCCGGACCGCCCGGATGATGTCGCCCAGCGCGTCGTCCGGCCGGATGTCGCCCGACGCCGCGTACACCACGGCCCCCGGCCCCGCGGCCAGCACGCCCTCGATGTCGTCGGTCGCCGCCACACCCAGCTCGCGATCGAGCCCGCCGAGCGCACCCGCGTCCCGGCCGACCTTCTCGGGGTTGTGAACGACCACCGCTGACAGTTCCAGTCCCGGATGGGCGTCGACGGCCCTGATGGCCAGCCGTCCCACATTGCCGGTACCCCAGACAACCGTAGAGATCATGCCCCGGAGACTAACAAGCGCTAGGTTTTGTGAACAGGGTCACAGGCCGTCCGATTCTTCGTTCTGCGCCTCCCGGCCCGCCGCGCGGCCCCGCCGGGCGGCGGACAGGAGGACGAGGGCCGCGTCGCGGGCCTGGTCGGCGGCGGCGCCGGGCATGCCGAACCGGTCGATGCGCAGCAGGGTCCCCTCTGGGTCTGCGAGCAGGTCGATCGCCCGTCTACGAGGAGCTTCCCCCCTTCGAGGGCGCAACACGCCGTACGGCCCTGATCGGCAGGTTCACCCAGGTCGGCAAGGCTTGGTAGGAACGGTCCGTTCGCGCCTGTCGGTTCAGTCGCCGGAGTGGTCCGGCAGGAGCCGATCCGCGAGTGATCGCGCCGTGGCAGTGAGTGCTGCCGCGTCCAGCCCGGTCCGGCTCATGAACACGAGGCCTTGTTGCGCGGCCAGGAGGGCCCGCGCCAGTGCGATCGGATCCTCTCCGGCCGGCAGGTCGCCCTCCCGTTGGGCGCGGGCGACGCAGTCACCGATCAGCGCGGTGGACGTCTCGTAGGTGCGGTGGGCGTGGTCGAGGACTTCCGGATCGGCGTTGCCGAGTTCGCAGGTGCTGTTGGCCATCAGGCAGCCACGCCGCGTGTCGGCGTCGGTCGGGTCGTCGATCGGTGCCTTGAGGAGCATGCGGAGTGCGTCCAGGGCCCGTGGAGTCTCGGTGAGGGCCTTCCGAAGATGGCCATGGCTCTCGTCGGTGTAGCTGCGCAGCGCCCGGAGGAAGAGCTGACGCTTGTCGCCGAACGCCGCATACAGGCTGCCCTTGCCCAGGCCGCTGATCCGCATCAGGTCTTCCAGCGAGGTCCCGGCGTAACCGGCGTCCCAGAACCGATCACGGACGGCGTTCAGCACCTGCTTCTCGTCGAACGATCGCGGACGTGCCATGCGAACAGAATACAGATTCTTGACCGCGCGGTCCACCATGCCTATAGTGGACTGTACGGTCAAGAACTCCGTTGCACCTAGGGAAGTGGGAAGCACATGGGAAAGCTGGACAACAAGGTGGCGATCGTGACCGGCGGGTCGCGGGGGATCGGGGCGGCGTCGGCGCTGGCGCTGGCCGACGAGGGAGCCGACGTCGCGATCAGCTACTCGTCCTCGGCGGATCAGGCCAAGGCCGTGGTCGCCGACCTGGAGGCGAAGGGAGTGCGCGCGGCGGCCTTCCAGGCGGACCAGTCGGACGCGGCACAGGCGGCGGGCCTGATCCACAGCGTGGTCCAGCAGTTTGGAAAGCTGGACATCCTGGTCAACAACGCGGGCGTCACCGTCGCCGGTCCGATCGACGGCGAGCTCGCCGACGAGTCCGCCTTCGACCGCCAGCTCGCCATCAACTACACCAGTGTGGTGGCCGCGATCCGGGCGGCGTTCCCGCTGCTGCCCGATGGCGGGCGGATCATCAGCATCAGCTCGGGCGTGGGAACACGGGTGGGCTTCCCCGGGATGGCCGACTACGCCGGCACCAAGTCGGCCCTCGAGGGCTACAGCCGGGGCGCAGCCCGCGATCTGGCCCACCGGGGCATCACGGTCAACGTCGTCCAGTCCGGGTTCGTCGACACCGAGATGAACCCCGCCGACGGCCCGGGCGCACCGATGTTCCTTCCGACAACGGCGATGGGGCGGTACGGCAGGCCGGAGGAGATCGCCGCAGGCGTCGTCTTCCTCGCCAGCCCGCAGGCCTCCTACGTCACCGGCACGGTACTGAGGATCGACGGCGGATACGGCGCATAGCCCGAACGCGCAGCTGACGGCGGGCGACCACGGACAGCGGGCGGCCACGGACGGCGGTGGCGCAGGAGTACGGTTCCCCTCCATGGCGGATTCCCGGGCCACTTCTGTCACGCAGCCGTCCGTGGCCGGCGTCGCCTTATGCATCTCCCTATGCATCTGGAACTGAGCGGATCCGGATGGCGCGCCGGGCTCATGGACGCGTTGCGGGAGGCCGTGCGCACCGGGCGGCTCGTGTCGGGCATCCGGCCGCCCTCGGCCCGATCCCTTGCCGCTGATCCAGGCATGGCCCGTAACACCGTGGCCGACGCCTGCACAGAACTGGTCGCCGAGGGCGACTCACCGCACAGCAGGGGTCCGGGAGCCGGGTGGCCAGGCGGGCCGAGCCGCGCAGAGCCGCGCCCGCTCCTCCTCGCACAAGAGACGTGAACGAAGCCTCACGCCCGCCGCCGCGGACCCCGGCGAGCGGGTCGACGCCGAGCTGAAGAACTGGAGGATCCTGCGCAAGATCCGCTCCGGCCCCGACAACGCCGACGAGCTCATCGCCGCAGTCCAGGCCCTCGTGATCGCCAGTGCGTGATGAGGTCGGCAAAGGCTCACTGAGATCACCTCATTGCCACGGAAGCGGATGAAATCCGCACGGTGCCGCCGTCCGGAACCGGTGCTTTCAGCCGCGGTCGCGGAGCCGCCGGGTGAAGGCGGCCCATGCGGTGCGGGTGAATTCCAGGGTGGGTCCGGTGCCGTTGTCCTTGGTGTCGCGGACGCCGACGGTGCGGGAAGCGGAGCGGCCGACTTCGACGCAGTCACCGTTGGCTTCGCTGTGGTGGGATTTGCGCCAGCCGCTGTACTGCTGGGTCATTCGACCGCTCCCGTCTCGCGTGAGATGTGGGTGGCGATTTCTTCAAGCATCGCCAGGCTTGCCTCCTCTGATAGTGCCTCATCTCGCACGAGTTCGTAGCGGTGCACGTGTCGTGCGACTTCTGCTCGGTCCGTGTGCATGACGTCGGTGGACGTTGTCTCCGACATGGCCAGGGGTGGGTCCGCAGGGTCGACGAAGGTGAACAGCTTGATCTGCCTCATCGGCCAAGGGATGCGGGTCCATCCTGTGAGGAAGGGGAGGATCCGGACGGTCAGCCGGGAGTGCTGGTGCGCCAGGTCGACGATGTGCCGGAGCTGCCGCTGCATCACGTCCGGTGCGACGTTGAAGCGGCGGAGGCCAATCTCGTCGAGTACGGCCTCGTAGGAGGGGCCGTCCTCTCGGAAGACGGCGGCCTGCCGCTGCCCGCGGGCTTCGACCAGGAGATCCGGGGTGTAGGTGATGTCGTGCTCGGCTTGTTCCCGCTGGATCAACACTCGCGTGAACTCGGGAAGCTGCATGAGGCCCGGCACCAGGCCGGGGTGGTACTCGCGGATCGTGGCGGCGCCGGACTCCAGGTCGGCGTAGAGGCGCTGGCGGTCGCCCATGGCGGCGCCGTAGGCGTCCCACCAGCCTCGGGCGGCCGCCTCGCGGGCGATGCGGAGGATCTGGGCGCGTTTCGCCTCGGGGGGTTCCAGGAGGTCGAGGAGGTCCATGATCTCGGCGAGGTCGGGGCGGACCTGGGCGTTCTCCAGGCGGGTGATCTTCATGCGGGAGCGGTGGAACATCGCGCCCAGCTGCTCGGTGGTCAGGTTCCTGCTCAGGCGCAGTGCGCGCAGCTCCGCGCCGAGCCGTCTGCGCCGTACGAACGGGCTGGACACGGGTGCCTCCTTCGCAGGGCGTCGCCCGCTCCGGCGCGGGTCGCCGAGCATGACGCTCTGACTGCACACCGCATCGAACCCCGCCGTCCGGCCTGCCGCAATCGGTTCCGCTCGGTTCCTCGAATCGGTTCGCACCGCCTCCGTGCGCACGCCCGCCGTGCCCTTCGCCTCCGTGCGCACGGTGCGCGGGTCGCGGCCGGGGCCCGTGCGGGCAGGCGGCGTTCGCACGGGGTGGGTGCGAACTTTCTTACCGTCTGGCGGGGTTTTCGGGGGCGGGAGTGGGCACGGGGTGTGACCATGGGTGCTGTTTCGGTCTCCCTGCGTGAGGAGTGTCGTGTTCATCGAGCTCGTCGAAGAGGATGACGGCGACCGCTGGCGGCGGGAGTTCGCCGGGGTGCCGGAGGAGGCGCGGGAGGTGCGGCGGTTCCTGCGGTCGCTGCTGGCGGAGTGCGCGTTCCTGGACGACGTGCTGCTCGGCGTGGACGAGCTGGCCGTCAACACGATCCGGCACACGCGTTCGGGGCGGCCGGGAGGGAGGTTCGTCGTGGAGGTGCGCTGGCGGCAGCGGGACCCGGAGGAGAAGGAGGGAGAGCGGGTCGTGGTCTGGGTCCGCGACGAGGGCGGTCCGCACGAGCCCGCGATCCCGGTCGGCGACGACGAGTTCGCCGAGGGCGGGCGCGGGCTCCTCACGCTCGCGTGCACCGCCGAGACCTGGGGCTGGTTCGGCGACGCCTCCGGCCGGACGGTCTGCGCGGTCTTCGCCGAGCCGGGGTGCGCCGTGTGAGGCCACGGCCGTACGCGGCTTCACACGGCGCCCATGCCCGCCGAGGCGGAACCGGCGGGGCCGGTCAGGTCCGTGTCGGCCCGGAGGCCGCGTCGGGGCCGGGGGCGCGGCCGCTTCCGGCGGGAGCCCGTTCGGCGAGGGACTCGATCTCGGCGACCGCGTGGTCGGTGGCGGTCTCGGCGGCGATCTCGGCGGCCACGCGCTGGGCGGCGCTCCGGTAGGAGGGGCCGTTGAGGACGCGTTCGACGGCGCGGGCGATCGCGGCGGGCGAGGCCTTCTTGCCCACGGTGACGCCGGCGCCGACGCGGGCGACGTGGGAGGCGACCTCGCCCTGGTCGCGGCCCTGGGGGATGCAGACCAGGGGCACGCCGGCGGCCAGGGACTTGACGGCCGTCCCGTGGCCGGCGTGGGTGATCGTCACCGCGGCGCGGCGCAGTACCGCGTTGTGCGGCGCGGCGGCGGCGACCAGGACGTTGTCCGGGGCGTGGACCGTCGCCGGGTCCACGGCGGGGCCGGTCGTCAGCAGGGCGCGCACCGGCAGCGTGCCGAGGGCCTCGGCGATGCGCTCGAGTTGCCGCTGCTGGTTCATGAACGACGAGCTCAGGCTGACGAGCACCAGTGGCGCGTCGCCCGGCGGCAGTTCGGGTTCCCGCTTTCCGGCCCAGGCGGGGTCGTCGATGCGCGGCCCGACATGGCGGACGTGGGCGGGGAAGCGGCGTTCGGGGTGGTCCAGCGTGCGGGGGGAGAGCACGAGGCAGCGGTCGACGCGGTCGAACGCCTCGATGACGGAGTCCGTCGGGGGGAGGCCGCTCGCGGTGCGGGCGGCGTTGAGCGCGGGCAGCCCCTTCGCCCACGGCTTGACGGTCATCCCCGTCAGGATCCGGTCGCGGAGGCGGCCGAGCGGTCCGGTGGCGGGGGAGAGGCCCAAGCCGAACGGCGGGCCTTCGGGGGTGGGGAGCGGGTAGACGGTCGTGGCGAGCGAGACCACCGGGACGCCCGCGGCCTCGCCGGCGGTGAGCGCGCCGAGCAGCACGTACTCGGTGACCAGCACGTCGGCGGGATGGGCGCGCAGCTCCGCCAGGGTGTCCCGGGCGTAGTCGGCGGCGGGCCCGCAGACGATGCGGTCGCGCAGCCGCGCGAACTCGCCCAGCGGCGTGCGGGCCTCGAAGTCCCTGATGACGTCCTTGTCCGGGTCGGAGGGGTCGCCCTGGGGCGCGGTCGTCCAGCCGACCGGCTCCGCGCCGATGGCGGCGACCTCTTCGAGCAGCGACGCGTCGGCCAGCACCCGGACGCGGTGGCCGCGCTCGATCAGCGCGCGGGCGACCGAGAGGGCGGGTGGCACGGCACCGCCGCCGGCCCACAGTGCGAACAAGAAGTCCTTACCCATCGTCTCCCTTTCGCGGGTCGATCGAGGTCAGCAGGTCGCGCATGGCGCGTTCGGCGGCCGGGCGGGACAAGCCGAGGTCGCGCCGCCACAACTTCCACAGGTAGAGGTCGGTGGCGGCGTAGTGCAGGGCCAGCGCGTGCTCGCGTTCGGGGCCCTCGGCCGGGAGGCGGTCGGCGAAGACCTTCTCCAGCCACGCCCGGTGCTGGACGCGCGCGTGGGCCGCCGCGCGCGCGGCGGCCGGAACGCGGTCGATCTGCGCGATCCACAGCACGTTGGCGTCGCCGTGCTGCTCGTAGTCCTCGAACAGCACGGCGACGATCGCCGGCACGTCGCCGACCGGGGCCTGCCGGGAGTCGTCCGCCCGGGACGCCACCAGGTCGTCGGCGGCGTCGGCGAGCCCGTCCTTGCCGCCGAAGTGGTTGACGATGGTCTGCACCGACACGTCCGCCGCGTCCGCGATGTCCTGCAGCGTGACCTCGTCCTGCCACCTGTGCGTCCACAGCCCGAGCGCGGCCTCCAGGATCCGCGTCCGCGTGGCCTCCACCGCCGCGGCGCGGGCGCCCATGCGGTACGACCGCCTCTCCGCCTTTTCCATGGAGTGGAAGCTACATTCAATTGAGTGGCAAATCAAGCGAAAAGGGGGGAACGGTCCAAAGCCGGGCCCGGTCAGGGGCGGCCCGGAGGCGTGGGGGCAGAGGGCGGGAGGCTGGAGGCGGGCGGGGTCGTTGGCCTGGATGGCGAGGCTGACGAGGGAGTCCAGGAGGGAGAGGTCGCTGCCGGAGTCGAGGCGGACGCGGATCCAGGAGCTGTGCGGGGGGACGTCGACGCGGCCGGAGGCCAGGAGGGCGGGGGCGAGGCGGTGGATGAGGGGATGGGCGAGGCGGACCTCCGCGCGGTCGTCGTGGTGGAAGTGCACGATCTGGCGGCCGGCGAGGGCCAGGGCCTGGCCGGGCGGGGCGTCGGCGCGGCACGGGGTGAGAGGCCAGTCGCGGAAGCGGTCGACTGCCTGCTCGGTGAACGAAGCGGGGCTGGGGAGGCGTCCTCGGCTCATGCCGCCAGCGTGGCGGAAGCGGCGGCGCGGCGGTCGCCGGCGGGCCGTCTTGGTGCGGTCTCCCGGTTCCTGGTGCCTTCCAGGAAGCGCCGTACGGCTCCGGGAAGAGGCGGAGAGGCGACGGGGAGGTGGCCGTTGGGGGAACTCGCGGCCAAGCGGCCGGTCTCGCGGGGAGACCGGAGGCATCCTGATGTACCACATCGGGGTGGTACTGATTCGGCGACGGTGTGAGAGGCCTGGACAGGGCTTTGGATTCCTATCTCCACCTCAAGGCGGAGTTCGTCCGCGAGCTGGCCGCGGGGCTGGGCGGTGCCGCGCCGGACGCGCTGGCCGGGCGCGCCGGGCTGCTGGAGGCGACGGTCCGGGACCTGCTGGCCGGGGACGGCGAGCTGATGTCCTGGGAGGTCGTCAGCGCGTGTCTGGCCGCGGCGGCCGTCGACGGCGACGCCGCCGGACGGGTGCGCGAGCGGTGGTCCGCGGCCGAGCAGGCCATGTGGGACGAGCGGGGGGACGGGCCGCGCGCGGCGTTCGAGCGCGACCCGCGGGGCAGGCCGGCGCGGATCGTCGAGCTGTTCCAGCCGCGGGTCCCGTGGCGGCGGCTGACCGCGCGGCACCCCGTCACGTTCGAGCCGTGGGCCGAGCCGGTCTTCGACGCCGCCCGGAGCCTGCCCGACCCGGCCTCGGCCGGTGACCTCCGCGAGTTCTACGAGCTGCTCGCCCTGCTGCGGGCCTGGGCGGGCTCCCCGCGCCAGACCGAGATCGAACGCCGCTCGTGGGGCGCGCTCCCCGACGCGACCGTCAGCGCGATGCTCCAGAAGGACCGCTGGCGCACGCCCAACGACCGGGAGCGCCGCAGGATCGGCTACTTCACCGCGGCCTGCGGCCTCCCCGAGCAGGAGACGGCCCGCTGGACCGCGTGCTACGACCGCCTCCGCCGCCTCCCCCCGCCCGACGACCTGGCCCGCGCCCGCGCCGAGGCCGCCGAAGCGGCCGAACGCCTGGCCGATTCCCGCACCGAGAACACCGCCCTGCGCGAACGGCTCGCCACGATCCGAGCGGAAGCCGCCGGGCTGCGGGAGCGGCTCGAAGCGGGGACCGGAGCTCCGCCCGTCCCACGGCGCCCGTACGCCCGGAGGGCGGCGGCCGCGCTGGGCGGGGCGGTGCTGTTCGCCTCGGGCGCGCTGTTCGGCGGCGCCGTGCCGGGCGGGCCGCCGGAGCGTACGTGCTTCGACGGGACCCTTCGCCTGATCGGCTCGACCGCCTTCGAGCACATGGCCCGCACCCTGGCCGCCGGTTACGAGGAGCGGTGCCCCGGAGCGGCCGTCGAGGTGGAGGCGATCGGCTCCAACGAGGGGGTGCGGGCCCTGGCGCGTCCCGGCGCCGACGCCGCGGCCACCATCGCGATGCACGACGGGCATCTGGCGCCCGGCTCCGTCGAGGTCGGGGTCCACGGCTTCCAGGGGCTGGCGGTCTCCCTCGTGTCGTTCGCGGTCGTGGCGAACAAGGACACCGGCGTCACCGGCCTGACGGCCGCGCAGCTGCGCTCGGTGTACGCCGAGGACGCCGGGCCGGTGAGCTGGCGCGGGCTGGGCGGCGCCGACCTGCCGGTCCGCCTGATCGGCAGGACGGAGGGCAGCGGCACCCGCACGATCTTCGAGGAGCGGGTCCTGGCCGGGCCCGAGCCGCGCCTGTCGTCCCGCGACTGCCTGACCCGCGGCGAGTTCCACCGCGACGCCCGGCTCATCCGCTGCGAACGCAGCAGCCAGAGCCAGGTGCTCGACCTGGTCGGCAGCGTCCCCGGCGCGATCGGCTACTCCGAGCTGCGGGAGGCCGCCGACGCCCGCCGCCACCCGAACCTGCGCGTCCTCGCCCTGGACGGCAGGCGCCCGGACGCCTCCGCCGACCCCGCCCGCTACCCCTTCGTCGCCCCCGAGGTCTTCTACACCCGCAGCCTCCCCGCCAACGGCTCTCCCGCCTCGGCCTTCCTCACCTTCCTCGCCACCGCCTCCGCCCGCCCTCTTCTGGAGAGCCTCGGCGCGCCCCTGTGCATCGCCCCCACGGCACCCCTGGCCGCCCCGTGCGGACCCGCCTGACCTGGGAGAACGCGATGGAGGTCACATAATAGGTATTTTGACATACCTATCCCTCCATATCTTAATCTGGACATCCATGAGCGCTGATGAGCACGAGGCCGGGGATCCGGATCCGCGGGACGTCGCCTCCGCCCTGGCCCGGGCGCTGCCCGGGCTGCACCGGGCGATGGAGCGGCGGCTCGCGCAGGACTTCGGGCATCCCAAACCGCCGGAGAACCAGCTCGCGCTGCTGCGGCTGGTCCGCGCCCGCGACGGGATCACCGTGCGGGAAGCGGCCGAGGCGCTGCTGATGAAGCCGAACAACCTCAGCGCGCTGGTCTCCCAGATGACGGCCGCCGGGATGCTGCGCAAGGAGCAGGATCCCGACGACCGGCGCATCGTCCACCTCCACGTGGCCGAGGAGTCCCTCGGCCGTCTCGACGAGGTGGACGCGCTCTTCCGCGGCTACGTCGCCGCGGGGCTCGACGCCCTGGACGCAGGGAAGAGGGCGGACGTCCACCGGGCGCTGACCGCGCTCGAGGAACTCGCCCGGCACATCGACCCGGCCGCCGACTGACCGTCGCCGCCGCCTTCACTCTTCTCTCCACAGAACCACGAGGAGTTCCCCCATGTCCGCGAACGCTCCCGACCTCGTCGTCACCCCCGCGCACTCGCCCCCGAAGGGGAGGCGCCAGAACCCCTGGCTGACGCTGATCGCCGTCGCGTTCGGCCTGTTCATGGTCGGCCTCGACGGCAGCGTGGTCTCGATCGCCAATCCCGAGATCGGCCGCGACCTGCACGCCTCCACCGCCGACCTGCAGTGGGTCACCAACTCCTACCTGCTCGCCCTGGCCGCCGCGCTGATCCTCGGCGGCAAGCTCGGCGACCGGTTCGGGCGGCGCACGTACTACCTGATCGGCGTCGCCGGGTTCACCGTCGCGTCCGTGGCGATCGGCCTGGCCGGCTCCATCGAGGGCGTCATCGCCTTCCGGGCGCTGCAGGGCTTCTTCGGCGCGCTGCTGATGCCCAACACCCTGGGCCTGCTGCGCGCGGTGTTCCCGCCGAGGAAGTTCGGCATGGCGGTCGGCATCTGGGCGATGGTCTCGTCGGTGTCCACCGCGCTCGGACCGATCGTCGGCGGGCTGCTCGTGCAGCACGTCGACTGGGAGTCGGTCTTCTACATCAACGCCCCCATCGGCGTCGTGGCCCTGGTGTTCAGCGCGATGACGCTGCCGCAGAGCAAGAACTCCACCGGCCACCACCGCTTCGACATCCCCGGCGTCGTCCTGCTGGCCGCGGGCCTCATCCTGCTGGTCTTCGGCATCGTCAAGGGCGAGACGTGGGGCTGGACCGCGGGCGGCACCCTGGGCTCCATCATCGCCGGCCTGGCCGTTCTGGCCTTCTTCGGCTGGTACGAGAGCCGCCAGGAGCACCCGCTGCTGCCGATGCGGCTGTTCCGCAGCACCGCGCTGACCATCGGCGCGCTCATCACCGCCGTCAACTTCTTCGTCCTGCTCGGCGTGATCTTCTTCGTGATGCTCTACCTGCAGAACGTCCGGGGCTTCACCCCCGTCGAGGCGGGCGTGCGCACCCTGCCGCTCAGCCTGGCCTCGGTGGTCGCGGCGCCGCTGGGCGCGGCCCTCACCGAGCGCTTCGGGCCGCGCCTCACGATGCCGCTGGGCATGGCGCTGCAGGCGGCCGCCTCGTTCGGCGTCCTCACCTGGGGCGTCGACTCCTCCTACGCCGCCATGTGGCCGCCCTTCATCGCGCTGGGCCTGGGCGTCGGCATGGTGATGTCGGCTTCCTCGGAGGCGATCGTCGGCAACGCGCCCGTGAAGGACGCCGGTGTCGCCGGAGGGCTCCAGGCCACCGCCCTGCAGATCGGCGGCGCCATGGGAACCTCCGTCCTCATCTCCCTGATCGCGGGCCGGGTCGGCTCCACGCTGACCGGCGAGCTGCGTGCCGCGGGCGTCCCCGAACCCCTGGTCCCCGCCCTGGCCGAGGCCGAGGACGCCGTCACCATGGGCGTCTCCCCGGTCTCGCCCGACATGCCCCTCCAGCTGAAGACCGCCGTGACCGAGGCCGCGGGCAACGCCTTCATGAACGGCGCCCACACCGCCGTCCTCGTCACCGGAGTCCTGTGCGTCGCCGGTTGCGTCGTCGCCGCCGTCGGCCTCCGGTCCAACCCCAAGGCCGTCCCGGACGCCTGACGGCGAACCCCGCCGGCCCCCTCCCGAGACGGAAGGGGGCCGACGGTGTGTCCAGGGTCGGTCAGTCGCGGCTGAAGGCCGCGTCGAACGAGGAGGACGGGGGCTCGATGCCGCTGAGAGCGCGGATGCGGGCGAGGGCGTCGGGGGCGCCGGCGAGGCGGTCCATGCCCGCGTCCTCCCACTCGATGGAGACGGGACCGGCGTAGCCGATGGAGTTGAGGGCGCGGAAGCAGTCCTCCCAGGGGACGTCGCCGTGGCCGGTGGAGACGAAGTCCCAGCCGCGGCGCAGGTCGCCCCACGGCAGGTGGGAGCCCAGCCTGCCGTTGCGGCCGTTGCCGGTGCGGCGGCGGGTGTCCTTGCAGTCGACGTGGTAGATCCGGTCGGCGAAGTCCAGGAGGAAGCCGACCGGGTCGAGGTCCTGCCAGACGAAGTGGCTGGGGTCCCAGTTGAGGCCGAAGGCGGGGCGGCGGCCGATCGCCTCCAGGGTGCGGGCGGTCGTCCAGTAGTCGTAGGCGATCTCGCTGGGGTGCACCTCGTGGGCGAACCGCACGCCCACCTCGTCGAAGACGTCGAGGATGGGGTTCCAGCGGTCGGCGAAGTCGGCGTACCCGCGTTCGATCATCTCCGGCGGGACCGGCGGGAACATCGCGACGGTGTGCCAGATCGAGGAGCCGGTGAAGCCGACGACGGTGTCCACGCCGAGCTTCGCCGCGGCCCGCGCGGTGCTCTTCATCTCCTCGGCCGCCCGCCGCCGTACGCCTTCGGGCTCGCCGTCGCCCCAGACGCGCTCGTGCACGATGGCTCGGTGCCGCTCGTCGATCGGGTGGTCGCAGACGGCCTGCCCGGTCAGGTGGTTGGAGACGGCCCAGACCTTCAGTCCGTGCCGTTCCAGCAGGTCGCGCCGCCCCTGGACGTAGGCGTCGTCCTCCTGGGCGCGCACCACGTCGAAGTGGTCGCCCCAGCAGGCGATCTCCAGGCCGTCGTAGCCCCAGGAGGAGGCGAGCCGGCAGACCTCCTCGAACGGCAGGTCGGCCCACTGGCCGGTGAACAGGGTGATCGGGCGGGGCATGCGCACGGATCCCTTCGGGGGAGGGACGTGTGCGTCGACCACGTCACGGCGGATACGCGCCGGAGCCTCGGGCGTGCCACCGCCTTCCGTCCCGGTTCGCCGCCCATTGTCACCATCGGGCCGCCGCGGGGTCAACGGGTCGGGCCGAACCTCTTACTCCGATCATCGTCCCACTTACGTTGACAGAAATCATAAGTCGCTCTTATCGTCTCGAAACATGCCGGTCTTCAAGGAACCGCTGCTCGTTATGAGCGGGATCGTCAAGCAGTTCCCCGGGGTGCGCGCGCTCGACGGCGTCGACCTCGAGGTGCTGCCGGGCGAAGTGCACTGCCTGCTCGGCCAGAACGGGGCGGGCAAGTCGACGCTCATCAAGACGCTCGCGGGCGTCCATCGGCCCGACGAGGGCGTCATCCGCTTCGGCGGCGCCGAGGTGCGCCACGCGGGCCCGGTCGCCGCCATCAGGCTCGGCATCTCGACCATCTACCAGGAGCTCGACCTGGTGGACGGGCTGAGCGTCGCCGACAACATCTTCCTCGGCCACGAGAAGGCCAGGTTCGGCTTCACCCGCACCGCCGACGCCCACCGGGCCGCGAGCGGCCTGCTCACCCGGCTCGGCCACGGCGAGATCCCGCCGGGCACCGAGGTCGGCGCGCTCCCGCCCGCGGGCAAGCAGGTCGTCAGCATGGCCCGCGCCCTCTCCCACGACGCCCGCCTCATCGTGATGGACGAGCCCTCCGCGGCGCTCGCGCACGACGAGGTGGCCAACCTCTTCCGCACCGTCCGCGAGCTGACCGCCCAGGGCGTCGCCGTCGTCTACATCTCCCACCGGCTGGAGGAGATCCGCGAGATCGGCGACCGGGTGACCGTGCTCAAGGACGGCCGCACCGTCGCGGTCGGCCTGCCCGCCGACACCCCCACCCGCGAGATCGTGGCGCTGATGACCGGCCGGGACGTCGAGCACGTCTTCCCGCCGCGCCCCGCGCCCGGCTCCCACGAGGGGCGGCCCGAGGTCCTGCGGGTCGAGGGCCTGAGCGTCCCCGGCGTGTTCGAGGACATCTCCCTCACCGTGCGCGAGGGGGAGATCGTGGGACTGGCCGGGCTGGTCGGCTCGGGCAGGTCGGAGATCCTCGAAGCCGTCTACGGCGCGCGCAAGGCGTCCGGGAGGGTGCTGCTGGACGGCGCCCCCGTGCGGGGCGTCACCTCCGCGGTCCGGCTCGGCATCGGGCTCGCCCCCGAGGAGCGCAAGGCCCAGGCCCTGCTCCTGGAGGAGAGCGTCACCCGCAACATCACCCTGAGCGGCCTCGGCCGCTACGCCCGGCTCGGCTGGCTGGACCGCGGGCGCGAGCGCGCCGACGCCGGACGGCGGATCGAGGAGCTCGGCATCCGCCCGGCCGACCCCGACCGCCCGGTCCGCACCCTGTCCGGCGGCAACCAGCAGAAGGCGGTCCTGGCGCGCTGGCTGGTGGACCGGCGCCGGCTGCTGCTCCTGGACGAACCGACGCGCGGGGTGGACGTCGGCGCCCGCGCCGACCTCTACGCGGTGATCCGCCGCCTGGCCGACGAGGGCATCGGGGTCCTGCTGGTCTCCAGCGAGATCCCCGAGGTCCTCGGCCTCGCCGACCGGGTCCTGGTGATCCGGGACGGCCGCAACGCCCGGGAGTCCGACGCCCGCGACCTCGACGAGCACCGGGTGCTCGACCTGATCATGGAAGGAAGCGCGCTGTGAACGACACGCGCACACTGCCGGCCGGCAAGTCCCCGGCCCCGGTGCGGTCGCTGCGCGACCGCGGCGCGCTGCGCCACCTGGGCCTGGTGGGGGCGCTCGCCCTGCTGTGCCTGGTCGGGCTGGTCACCCGGCCCGACACCTTCGCCACCTCCTCCAACCTGGTGAGCCTGCTCGCGCTGGCCTCCACCATCGGCGTGATCACGGTCGGCATGACCTTCGTGATCATCGGCGGCGGCATCGACCTGTCGGTCGGCTCGGTGATGGCGCTGGCCTCGGTCTGGGCGACGACCGTGGCGACCCAGTCCTACGGGCCGTGGACGATGGCGCTCTGCGCGATCCTGGTCGGCACCGCGACCGGCGCGGTCAGCGGGCTGCTGGTCTCCTACGGCAAGGTCGTGCCCTTCATCGCCACGCTGGCGATGATGGCGGCGGCCAGCGGCCTGGCCCAGCGGCTGTCGGACCGCAGGACCCAACTGGTCGCACCCGAGAACGACGCGATCGTGGCGCTGTCCACGACCCGCGTGCTCGGGCTGCCGATCCTCGTCTACATCTTCGCCGCGGTCGTGGCGGCCGGCTGGGTGCTGCTCAACCGCACCACCTTCGGCCGCCGCACCTACGCCGTCGGCGGCAACGCCGAGGCCGCGCGCCTGGCCGGCATCGACGTGCGCAGGCACACCGTGCTGCTGTACGCGCTGTCCGGCCTGTGCTGCGGCATCGCCGCCCTCATCATCATGGCCCGCACCACCGCGGGCTCCTCCACCCACGGCCAGCTCTACGAGCTCGACGCCATCGCCGCGGTCATCATCGGCGGCACCCTGCTGACCGGCGGCCGGGGCACCATCATCGGCTCCATCCTCGGCCTGCTCGTCTTCACCGTCATCACCAACCTCTTCATCCTCAACGGGCTGGACACCAGCGACCAGCTCATCGCCAAGGGCCTGATCATCGTCGTGGCCGTCCTGCTCCAGCAGCGCACCGCGAACACGGGCTAGCGGCACCGGCACGACCCGTCCGCTCCACCACCCCCCACCCCCAGGGAGTTCCCATGCCCCACAACCCCGGACGCCGCGGCTTCCTCTTCGGCGGAGCCGCCATCGGCGGCGGCCTGCTCGCGTCGGCCTGCACCAGCAACGCCTCCAACGACGACACGTCCGCCTCGGCCCCCGCCCTGGCCGGCACCGACAACGACAAGCCGGGCCAGAAGGTCGTCATCGGCTTCTCCGCCCCGGCCGCCGACCACGGCTGGATCGCCGCGATCGCCAAGAACGCCGAGGCCGCCGCGAAGCTGTACTCCGACGTGGAGTTCAAGGCGGTCGAGCCCACCAACGACATCAACCAGCAGATCGCCGCGGTCGAGTCGCTCATCGACGCCAAGGTCGGGGCGCTGGTGCTGCTGCCCAACGACGGCCAGCAGCTCAACCAGGTGGCGCGCAAGGCGTCCGACGCGGGCATCCCCGTGGTCAACCTCGACCGCGTCTTCCCCGACAAGCTCTCCTACCGCACGTGGATCGGCGGCGACAACTACGGCATGGGCGTGGCCGCCGGGCACCACATCGGCGCCAAGCTCAAGGAGAAGGGCGTCGCCAAGCCCGTCATCGTGGAGATCCAGGGCATCGCCACGCTCCCGCTCACCCAGGACCGCAGCAAGGGCTTCGCCGACGCGCTGAAGACCTACGGCTTCTCGGTGACGGCGCAGCAGGACGCGCAGTTCACCGTCCAGTCCGGCACGGACGTGGCCACCAACCTCCTCCAGGCGCACAAGAAGATCGACGCGCTGTGGAACCACGACGACGACCAGGGCGTCGGCGTGCTGGCCGCGATCAAGGAGGCGAACCGCACCGAGTTCTTCATGGTCGGCGGCGCGGGCTCGGCCAACGCCATGCGGGAGATCAAGAGCGGCTCGTCCGTGCTGGAGGCGACTGTCACCTACAGCCCCAGCATGGCCTCGTCGGCGGTCAAGCTGGCCCGTCTGATCGCCCAGGGCAAGGGGATGAGCGACCTGGTCGAGCACGGCGTGCCGCAGTCGATCACGCTGGCCTCGGAGACCATCACCAAGGACAACGTCGACACCTACCTGCCGCTCGGCTTCGAGTCCTAGGAGAGGCTTTCCGTGACGCAGAACAGGCCCGCGCTCGGGGTCGGCATGGTCGGACACGCCTTCATGGGCCGCGTGCACTCGCAGGCGTGGCGCAGCGTCGGCGCCTTCTTCGACCTGCCCGTGCGGCCTAGCATGACGGTCCTGGCCGGCCGGTCGCAGACGCGCGCGAGCGCCGCCGCGGCCGAGCTCGGCTGGGCCGGCGCCGAGACCGACTGGCGGCGGCTGCTGGAGCGCGACGACGTGCACGTCATCGACATCTGCACGCCGGGCGACACCCACGCCGAGATCGCGATCGCCGCGCTGGCGGCGGGAAAGCACGTGCTCTGCGAGAAGCCGCTGGCCAACTCCGTGGCGGAGGCCGAGGCGATGGCGGCGGCGGCCGAGGACGCCGCCGCCCGCGGGGTGCGCAGCATGGTCGCCTTCAACTACCGGAGGGTGCCCGCGGTCGCCTTCGCCCGCAGGCTCGTCGCCGACGGGCGGATCGGAACGGTCCGGCACGTTCGCGCCCAGTACCTCCAGGACTGGATCGTCGACCCGGAGCATCCGCTGGTGTGGCGGCTGCGCAGGGAGAAGGCGGGGTCCGGCGCGCTGGGCGACATCGGCGCCCACATCGTCGACATGGCCCAGTACGTCACCGGGGAGCCGCTGACCGGCGTCTCCGGGATCAGCGAGACCTTCGTGAAGGAGCGGCCGCTGCCGGACGGCTCCGGAACGGGCGCCGTCACCGTCGACGACGCCGTGGTGTTCATGGGCCGGCTGGCGGGCGGGGCGCTCGCCTCGTTCGAGGCGAGCCGGTTCGCGCCGGGGCGCAAGAACTCGCTGCGCCTGGAGGTCAACGGCTCCCTGGGCAGCCTGTCCTTCGACTTCGAGTCGCTCAACGAGCTGCGCTTCCACGACGACACCCTGCCCGCCGAGGAGGGCGGCTTCCGCCGCATCCTCGTCACCGAGCCCGGCCACCCGTACGCAGGGGCCTGGTGGCCGCCCGGACACGGCCTCGGATACGAGCACACCTTCACCCACGAGGTGCGCGACTTCCTGGCGGCGATCGCCGAAGGCGCCGATCCCGCCCCCTCGTTCGCCGACGGCCTGCGCGTGCAGCGCGTCCTGGCCGCCGTCGAGCGCAGCGCCGCCGACGAAAGCCGCTGGATCCCCGTCGGAGCCTGAACCCGCGGACTCCGCCGCCCGGAGGGCCGGCCGGGTCCCCGTCCCGCCGCCGCGTCGAGGCGGCGGGACGGGGAGTGCCACCCCGGTCCGGTCCTCCGGGCGGTGAGATCACGCCGTTCCCAGGTGAGGAGAACACCCCGGATTCTCCGGGCGGGGGATCACGGCTGAAGGGGGCGAAGGTCCTCCCGGCCGGGGACCTTGGGGCCTGCGGCCCGGAGAGGGGAGGTGGGACGCTCGAAGCGGCGCGGTGGGGCGAGGCGAAGGAGGCAGGCGATGGAGCCGTTGAGCCGGGAAGAGGTCCTGACCTGCGTGGAGGCGGCCGTGCGGGCGCCTTCGATCCACAACACGCAACCGTGGCTGTTCCTGCACGAGGACGACCGGATCGAGGTGCACGCCGACCCGTCGAGGCGGCTGCCGTCCGTCGACCCGCAGGGGAGGGCGCTGCACCTCAGCCTGGGCGCGGCCGTCCTGAACCTCTGCCTCGGGGTGGCCGCCGCGGGCCGCCGCCCCTTCCTCGACCTGCTGCCCGCGGCGGGGGACGAGCGGCACGTCGCGACCGTCACGGCCGAAGGCCCCTACGCGATGGACGACGAGGACCGGGCGCTGTACGAGGCGATCCCGGTGCGGCGCACCAGCCGCCGTCCGTTCCTCGACGCGCCGGTGGACCCGCAGGCGCTGCGGCGGCTGGAGGAGGCGGCGCTGCTGCAGGGCGGCGAGCTGAAGTTCGCCGATGAGCCCGAACGCGAGCTGCTGCTGAGCCTGGTGCGGACCGCCGACGAGCGGAGGAAGGACGACTTCGCCTACCGGGCGGAGCTGCGCACCTGGACGACCGACGACCCCTACCGGGAGGACGGCGTCCCGCTGGAGGCGATGGGCCCCGGGAGCAGGGACGGCGCCGTCCCCGTCCGCGTCTTCACGCCCGAGCTGGAGCGGGACGTCCGGGAGTTCGAGTCCGAGCCGGTGATCGCCGTCCTGTCGGCCGTCGGCGGGGACTCCCCGGCGGACTGGCTGCGGGCGGGGCAGGCGCTGCAGCGCGTCCTGCTGGAGGCGACGCGGCTGGGGCTGGCGACCGGCCTGTTCACCCAGCCGATGGAGCACGCCGACCTGCGGGACCTGCTGGCCGACCCGGCGGGCCGCACGCACGTCCAGGCGATCCTGCGGTTCGGCCACGCCGCCGAGGGGACCTCTCTCACGGCGCGGCGGTCCGCCGAGGACGTCATCGCCCGGGGCAGGCCGCTGCCGCTGCGGCCGACGAGGCTGGGCTGAGGGACCCCGGACGGCCCGGCCGCGCCGGGCCGGGCCCGTCCGGCCGGGGTCAGCGCGTGTCGCGCTGGCCGCGGGAGCCGCGGGAGCCGCGGGGCTCCTGGCCGCCGCGGGGAGCGGTCGAGCCCGGGGGCAGGTCGCCCCGGGAGTGCGCGCCGCCGACCGCGGAGCGGGAGCCGACCTTGCGGGCGAGCGCCAGGCCCAGGGCGATCATGCCGGCGCCCAGCACGAAGTGCAGCCAGTCGTCCGCGCGGTTGAACGGGACGAAGTTGGCCTCGTGGCTCTTGTTGACGATCAGGCCGTAGATCCAGAAGAGCAGGTAGACGATGCCGCCTCCCACGAGGAAGCCCTTGGCGGTGCCGGGGGAGCGGCCCAGGGTGAGGCCGAGGACGCCGAAGGCCAGGTGCACGATGTTGTGCAGGATCGACACCTGGAAGATGCCGAAGAGCTTGGCGCCCGAGTCGTGCCCGGCGAACTGCATGGAGTCGTAGTTCGTGGTGATGCCCGGGATGAACCCGAGGATGCCCACGATCAGGAAGAGCGCGCCGACCGCCATGGCCGCCTTGCAGATGGGCGGGAGGGCGGGACGGGTGATCGTTGATCCGGTTGATCCAGATGTTCGCGTCATGATGACCGACCTTCCGGTGAATTCGGATTTTCTCATTGTAGCCAAATTCCACAGATGTCCAGAAAAGCCATTTCGTGGGATTTGTTTTACTTTTATGGGGGGTGTTTCTGGGGGCGGGCGCCTCATGTACATAGGGACGACCCGTTCCCGCCCGCCGCAGAGGTGCTCATGACCCGTATCGCCGCCGTTCACGGCGCGCTGCCCAGGCACCGCTACGCGCAGTCCGAGCTGACCGAGGCGTTCGTCCGGGGGTGGGGGCTGGCGGGCGCGAAACGGGCGCTGCTGGAGCGGCTGCACCGGAACGTGGGCGTGGAATTCCGGCATCTCGCGCTCCCCGTTCCGCGTTATATTGAAATTTCTGGCTTTCGGGAGGCGAACGACGCCTACGTCGCCGCGGCCCTGGACCTGGCGGCCGAAGCGGCGGACGCCGCACTGGCCGAAGCGGGCGCCGCGCCCGCCGAGGTCGACATGATCCTGCTGGTGTCCACCACCGGGGTCGCCGCGCCCTCGCTGGACGCCCGGCTCGTCGAACGGCTCGGGCTGCGCCACGACGTCAAGCGCCTCCCGGTGTTCGGGCTCGGCTGCGCCGGCGGCGTCGCCGGGATCGCCCGCGTCCACGACCTCCTGCGCGGCTGGCCCGGGCAGACGGCGCTGCTGCTGTCGGTCGAGCTGTGCTCCCTGACGCTGCAGCGCGACGACCTGTCCGTCGCCAACTTCGTGGGAAGCGCCCTCTTCGGCGACGGCGCGGCGGCGGTCGTGGCGCGCGGCGCCGCCCGGGAGTCCGCGGGCCCCGCCGTGGTCGCGACCAGGAGCCGCTTCTACCCCGGCACCGGGCACGTGATGGGCTGGCAGGTCTCGGAGAAGGGCTTCCAGGTGATGCTGGACCCCGGCATCCCCGACCTCGTCCGCACCCACCTCGCCGGAGACGTCGACGACTTCCTGGCCGAGCACGGGCTGACCACCAAGGACATCACCGCCTGGGTCTGCCACCCCGGCGGCCCCAAGGTCCTGGAGGCCATCACCGAGACCCTCGACCTCCCGCCGGACGCCCTCGACGTCACCTGGCGCTCCCTGGCCCGCAACGGCAACCTGTCGTCCGCGTCCGTCCTGCACGTCCTGCGCGACACCCTCGCCCGCCGCCCCGAGCCCGGCACCCCCGGCCTCCTCCTGGCCCTGGGCCCCGGCTTCGCCGCCGAACTCGTCCTCCTGCGCTGGTGACCGCCGTGACCCCCTGGTACACCGCGCTGGTCCTGCTCGTCGCGGCCGAGCGCCTCGCCGAGCTGGCCGTGGCCCGCGCCAACACCCGCTGGAGCCTGGCCCGCGGCGGCATCGTCCTCGGCAGCGGCCACTACCCCCTGTTCGCCCTGCTGCACACCGCCCTCCTGGCCGGCTGCCTCCTGGAGCCGCTCCTGGCCCACCGCCCCCTGATCCCCGCCCTGGCCTGGCCCATGCTCGCCCTGGTCCTGGCCGCCCAGGCCCTGCGCTGGTGGTGCATCCGCACCCTCGGCCACCAGTGGAACACCCGCATCATCGTCGTCCCCGGCCTCCCCCGCGTCACCCGCGGCCCCTACCGCTGGATCCCCCACCCCAACTACCTGGCCGTAGCCCTGGAGGGCGTCGCCCTCCCCCTGGTCCACACCGCCTGGCTCACCGCCCTCGCCTTCACCCTCCTCAACACCGCCCTCCTCACCCACCGCGTCCACCACGAATCCCAGGCGCTCCACCTCCACCTCACCCGCCCGGCCCCCGAACACACCTGACCGCCGGCCCCCCAGGGGGACCGGCGGCCGAAAACCCCAGATCAGTACCTGCGCAGAACCTCGTTGAACCCGTCCCGGGCCCTGATCTCGCGAACGACGAGCGGCGCGCTCTGCTCCAGCACCACCCGCCGCGCGATCTCCTCCGGCGGTGGAACCACGCCCCCGCCCAGCAGTAGCGCCTCGGCCAGGACGGTGCGTACGCCCTGCTCCCCGGAGAGGAAGTCCCCTACGGCCCAGCCGTGCGTCTCGTTCCAGACCAGCGCCCGGCCCCCGGTGACGATGGTCGCGTCGACGGGCTGGCAGGGATCGAGCCACACCCGGTCCACGGGCACGCCCTGCAGGGCCAGCTCTCTGCTCACGGCGGTGATGTAACCCCGGGACTCGTCGACCTCGGGATCGGGATGAAGGTGCGGGATCTTCTCGGTCATGCGGACGCCTCTCTGCGGGATAAGAAGCCAGACCCAGAAGAAAAGATACAACTGACCTGTTTGTCCGTCTATATCCTTCAATAAGTGTGTTTTATGGTTTTCTTTTTTATTTACGGGCTTGTTCGGGCTGGAGTGGAAGGAGGGGCCGAAAGGTCGGAGGGGAACGGGTCCCGTCCCGCAAAAGTCGAGATCCCGTGTCGCGGCGCCGACGGCCTTGGCTCCCGCGTGCCTTGCCGCCTGCCTTCCCTCCGGCCTTTCGGTGCTCTCATCCCCCGTCCCCGTCCGGTGCGAAGCGAGCCGGCGCCGGGCCCTACCGGCGGACGATCTTGAGTTCGGCCCGGGTGGTGGGCTCCTCCTTGGAGAGGTCGAGGTGGGACACCTCGGAGAGGTGGAGGAGGGGTGCCTCGACCTTGCCCTGGCCCGCTTCTGTGTTCCCCACGTGCCTTTCTCCTCGTTCGGCGGCCGCCCGGCGGCAGTCAGGTCCCGACCTCGGTCTGGTCCTGCTGGGGCAACCTGTCGATCTATTCTTGATTTTGCCTCATTCCACCTATACCAACAAGTGGCTTATGCCAAACTCTCTCCCGGTCGGGTATGTCAGATCTCGGAACGGGTATCCAGGTGGGGAGGAGTCCGAGGTCCGGCATGCAGGCCTCGGAGAGGTCGCGAGCCGAGGGAGTAGCGGGATGGCCAGGTACGCCAAGTGGCGCGAGGTCGCAGAGGATCTGCGCAGGCGCATCGAGGCCGGTGAGTTCAACGTGGAGACGGGGCGGGCCCAGCTGCCCAAGGAGCTGGACCTGCAGAGCGACTACAACGCCTCCCGCAACACCGTGCGCGACGCCCTCCGGTGGCTGGCCGACCAGAGGGTGGTGGAGACCGAGGCGGGCAAGGGCACCTTCGTCCTCTTCAAGCCGGATCCGTTCCATGTGACGTTGTCGGCGCACCGCATGATCCGCCGCGAGGAGGACGAGTTCGCCGTCCCGGGCGGCGGTGAGGGCGTGGACTACAGCAAGGAGGCCTCGGTCCAGGGCCGCACCCCCTACGACACCGAGCCCCGGGTCGAGGTGCAGTTCGCCTCCGAGAAGGTGGCGCGCTGGCTGGAGTTGAGCACGGAGAACCAGGTCGTCCTGCGGCACCAGGCCCGGTACATCGAGAAGAAGCCGTGGTCCCTGCAGACCTCCTACTATCCGCTCGACTTCGTGACCAAGGGGGCGGTCAAGCTGCTGGAGGCCAAGGACATTCCGCAGGGAGTGGTGGCCTATCTGGGGGAGAGCGTCCTCGGGATCTCCCAGGCGGGCTACCACGACGAGATCAAAGTCCGCCCGCCGAATGCGGAAGAGGCGAACTTCTTCGGGCTTCCGGAGACGGGCTCGGTTCCCGTTTATGAAACTTTCCGTACCGCCTACGATCAAGACGGCAATGCTTTCCGTTTCACTGTTACGATATGGCCTTCAGACCGCAATCGTCTCCATTACAACGTCGGCAAGGTTCCCCAGCGAGTGATCGACGAACCTGGACAGGCGAGTTTCGACGGCTGACCCTGTCCGCTTTTGCCCTTCTCGATGACGAGACGGGACTCGATCAGTTCTTGGGAAGATGGCCGAACCGTTTGTGCTCAGTCTCGCGACCGACGACGACGTCGCCGGGATCACCCGCCTTCTCGACGAGACGGGGGGCTGGCTGCGCGAGAAGATAGGGACCGACCAGTGGAACCTGCCCTGGCCCGACGAGGCGGCCAGGGACGCGCGGGTCCGGGACGGGGTGGCCCGGGGCCGGACCAGGGTCCTGCGGAGCGGCAGGACCCTGGTGGCGAGCGTCACCGTCGAGGTGGCGGGGAGTCCCGGGCTGTGGACGGCGCAGGAGCTCCGGACCCCGGCGGTCTACCTGCACCGCCTGGTGGTCGACCGCGGCTACAAGGGGCTGCGGATCGGCGAGGCCCTGATCCGCTGGGGCGCGGCTCACGGCCTGCGGGAGGAGCCCGCGGCCGAAGAGCTGCGCATCGACACCTGGAGCACCAACGGCAGGCTCCACGAGTACTACGTCGGCATCGGCTTCTCCAAGATCCCCGGTGCCCGCGTCACCGAGGACCGGACGCCCTCAGGCCAGCTTCTCCACATGCCCATCGGAGACGTAGGTCCGTGGGAGGAGCTGGCCGGGGCCCTCGAGATGCAGGAGGAGGGTGCGCCGGTGCACGCCGAGCAGGCAGAGCCAGCCGGTCAGCTCTGACTCCTTCACCCGTGCGGTGAACCGCTGGTAGGCGCCGGGCTCCAGACCGTCCAGGGCGTGCCGGACGATCGTCTCGTAGACCAGGGCGGAGGCGACGAACGTCAGGTCGGCGCCGACGCGGCGCTGCTCGTCCTTGGCGGGCTGGGCGTCCAGGAGCCGTGCGGCATGGATGACCGCCTCGCCGCGCACCGCGTTCCAGGCCGACCGCACCGGACCCGTGTGCAGGACCACGCGCAGCTGGAGCCGGGTGCCCTCCGTCGCGCCCCGGTTGTGCTCGGCCAGGAACTCGGCGAGCGGCAGGAGGAAGGGGCTCAGCGCCCGCTGGGTGGGGGTGGGCAGGGGCAGGACCAGCAGGATGCCGTCGCCCCTGTCCTCCAGGTGGCAGCGGGTCCAGGAGATGCCGGCCCGGGCGCAGGCCCGGTTGACGCCGCGGTACATGGCGTCGTGCACGACCGCGCGGTCGGCGTCGGTGCGCTCGGGGGAGCCGAAGCCCACGATGTCGAGGAACAGGATCGACGCGGGCTGGCCGGTGAAGTGCGGCCGTCCCCCCGCCCGCCGGACACCCGGGAGGGCCGCGAGGCCGAGGGCGCCGACGAAGGACACGACCGCGGTGTCCATCAGCTGGCGGATCTCCTCGGTGGAGGTGGCCAGCGCGGCGGCCTTGCGGACCAGGGCGAGCTGGATCCAGGCCAGGGGGCTGAGGAAGGCCAGGCCCCACAGCACGGCCAGGCACAGGACGGGAAGGGCCAGCCGCGGCTCCCTCGTGACGGAGCCCCCGAAGAAGGCGATGCCGTGCGTGAGGGCGACCGCGGTCAGCACCCGCAGCCGCACCCCTGCCTTCCGGCGCCTGCCGGACCGGCCTGTTCTCTCTTCCCCCATGACGGATCCTTCCCCTGCGCGTCCCCGCCTCCGGATGAGCGGTCAGGCGGGCTTTGTGCATCCATCATGCATATGATGTATGTATGGAAAGCGTGTGACATGACACTTACAGCTGAGTAAGTGAAGAGGAATCGGGGTTTGCTTTGTCTGGGATGTGGCAACAAGACATACTGAGCGTGCCTATGCTCCGCGGTCGGCTTGCCGACGGGCAGGGATGAACGAGTGCCAGGGCGAAGGAGACCGCATGTCGAAGGCCG
The DNA here is from genome assembly GCF_039525175.1 of Actinocorallia libanotica. Taxonomy (NCBI): domain Bacteria; kingdom Bacillati; phylum Actinomycetota; class Actinomycetes; order Streptosporangiales; family Thermomonosporaceae; genus Actinocorallia; species Actinocorallia libanotica. The sequence continues at coordinate 99,555 of NZ_BAAAHH010000011.1, read as the reverse complement.
AGTCCTCCGCCAAGGAGCGGATCACGGTCAATCTGACGCCCAAGACGACGCTGGATCTCAACGAGCTCGTCGAGCGGACGGGGGACACCAAGACCGACACGATCAACCGCGCCCTGCAGCTGTACGCGTTCCTCGACGGCGTCATCCGGGAGGGCGGCAAGGTGTACGTGCAGGAGTCCGAGTCGGACGAACTGGAGCGGGTGCGCTTCCTGTGACCCGTCCCGGTGACGGGACGGGCGGGGCGGGACACCGGTCCCGTGGGGTCGGGGAGGTCGGGGCCGTGCGCCCGGGTGCTCCTGTGCCCTGTTGACCGATTCTGGGTCTGGTCAGGGAAGGAGACCGGGCTCATGGACGGCTGGGACGTGCCGGGGTACACGGCGCTGCGGGAACTGGGGGCGGGGGCTTTCGGACGGGTGGTGCTGGCCGTGCGGGACGCCGACGGGCGGCGGTTCGCGGTCAAGTGCCCGGCGGGCGGGGGGCCGCGGGCGGGGTTCGCCGAGGAGGCCCGGCTGCTGGGGGCGGTGCGGTCGCGGCACGTGGTGCGGTTCGTGGAGTACGTCGACCGGGGTGTGGACGGCGGGGCGGCGATCGTCATGGAGGCGGTCTCCGGACGGACGCTCAAAGAGGTGCTGGCCGCGCAGGGGGCGCTGCGGCCGGAGGCGGCGCTGTCGGTGTTCCGCGGGATCCTGCGGGCGCTGTCGGACGCGCACCGCGCCGGTGTCGCGCACCGGGACTGCAAGCCGGGCAACGTGCTGGTCGATGAGCGGGGTGCGGTGACGCTGGTGGACTTCGGCGTCGCGGGACGTATCGGCGCGGATGCCGCGTCCATCGGGACGCCCGCCTACATGCCGCCGGAGCAGTGGCAGGGACTGCCCGCCTCCCCGGCCGGCGACCTGTACGCGGCGACGGCCGTCTTCTTCGAGTGCCTCACCGGCCACCGGCCCTACCGGGGCGACTACCTGCCGAACCTGGCGGCCCAGCACATGCACGCGCCCGTCCCCGACGCGGAGGCGCCCGAGCCGCTGCGCCACCTCGTCCGCCGGGGCCTGGCCAAGCGGCCCGAGGAGCGGCCCGCCGACGCCGCTTCCTTCCGTGCCGACGCCGAGGCCGCCGCGCGCCGTGCCTACGGCCGTTTCTGGGAGCGCAAGGGCCGCGCGGCCCTCGCCGACGCGCCCGCGTGCGGGCGTCCGCTCCCGCGGCCTCTGCCCGACGGCCCCTGGGCCCTGGCCGCCTGACCGGCGCCTCCTTCCGCGCCGGAGGACGGCACGTACCCTGGGAGGACGGGAGGTGCCATGAGCAAGCAGATCACCTATCGCCGCGTCCAGGAGGAGACGTCTTCCCGTGAGGGCAGGCGCGTGCTCGTCGACAGGATCTGGCCGCGGGGCGTGAGCAAGGAGAAGGCCCGTCTCGACGAGTGGCTGAAGGACGTCGCGCCCTCGACCGAGCTGCGCCGCTGGTACGGCCACGATCCGGAGAAGTTCACCGAGTTCCGCCGCCGCTACCTGAAGGAGCTCCACGACGCCGGCCATCGCGAGGCCGTCGACCATCTGCGCGATCTCGCGGCCCGTCACCGCCTCACGCTCCTGACCGCGACCCGCGACGTGGAGCACAGCCAGGCGGCGGTCCTCGCGGAGTGGCTGAACTCCGGCTGACCGCACTTCTCCTCAGAACCCGCCGAACGGCCCCGCCGGATCACGGACCGGCGGGGCCGCCGGTGTCCTCGGGGTGCTCGTGCCGCTCCCACAGGAGCGACCGGCGGTCGCGGCGGTCGCGCGGGGTGCGGTCGGCCGGGTCGGAGTGGATCACGGTCCCGCGGGTGCGGAGGCCGAAGCCGAGCACATGGCCGAGATACAGGCCCAGCAGGAAGGCCGTCACGACGACGATGGCCAAAATGGTGATCATTGGTGCCTCGGGGGTCCTTCGAGTTGATTCGTGAAGGTGATTCCTCGCCGGATTCGAGGCAAACGGAGCGCCGTGCGGGGGGCACAGGGGAATAAGTCGAGTGCCATAGGAGGAGAAACGCCTGGGGCCGCGGTGGCGGAAGTGCGGGAAGAAAAAAGCGCCGGCCCTTTCAGGGCGCGGCGGAGCTGCGGACGGCCGGGCGGTTCGCCTCAGAGCCGGGTGTCGTTCTTTCTGCCGATGATCCAGAGGGTGCGCTTCTGGCGGCGGGAGACGCGGGATCGGGAAGGGGAGTGGAAGGTCGTCTTGCGGGTGCGGAAACCGAAGGTGAGGACGAGCCAGAGGTAGAGTGCGAAGAAGAGCAGGGAGATGAGCGTGATGGCCAGGGCGGCGATCATTGTTTCCCCTCCTTGACGGATCGGGGGTGGTTCCGTCTTATCAGAAGAAAGCGGTGATCGTGTGCTCCCGGGGCTCAGGGAAAAGGGTCTGGTGACACATTCGCGGGTTAATCGGTGGCCCGGGGGGCGGGGGACGGCCTAGAGTCCGCGCGGTGAGGACGAGTGAGGAGATCTACCACCGGGTCAAGTGGGATCCGCGGTTCGATCCCGCGCGGTTCGTGCTGGGGGTGACGACGCGCGGAGGGCCCGTCAAGCGGGTGCCGTTGGCGGGGTTCACGCCGGGTGGGGACATCCCGTGGCATCGGATCGTGTGGATCGAGGCCGACGGGGTGGCGGTGTGGGACCGGGAGCAAGGGCTCGACCTCGTGGGAGAGGTCGAGGCGGGGCTGGTGCGGGCGCCTCGGATGCTGCCCGCGCGGTTCTTTCAGGCCGGTGGGGTGTTCTCCTGGGGGACAGAGGGGACGGACGGCGAGTGGCGGACGCGGGAGGACGGGCGCAGGAGCGCCGGCGGGCCGCTGAGGACGCTGACGTGGAACACGCTTTGGGACCGGTACGACAGCGACAAGGTGTTCACGGCGCTGCGGAGGCCATGGCTGCTGGAGGCGTTGGAACGGGTCGACGCGGACGTCGTGGCGCTCCAGGAAGTGGAGAAGCCGCTCCTCGAACTGCTGATGCGGACCCCGTGGGTGCGGGAGAAGTACGCGCTCAGCACCGGTAAGCCCCGGCTGGACGTGGCGGACAGCGGGCTGCTGCTGCTCAGCCGCCTGCCGGTGCGGGAGGTGGGAAGGCATTCGCTGGGGCCGTACAAGGCCGTCGTCGCGATGACGGTGGAGACGGTGAGCGGCCCGGTGGTGGTCGCGACGACCCATCTGAGCAGCGACCACTCCCATCGCGGGGACGTGCGAAGGCGGGGGCAGCTCGGCAGGCTCGCGGAGATCCTGGCGGGGCTGGACTGCGACGTCGTGCTGATGGGGGATTTCAACGACGGAGGCACGCTGCCGACGGAGGTGCTCGGGCTGCGTGACGCCTGGGCCGAGACGCACGGTGCGGGGGACTCGACACCGACGTTCGATCCGGTGGTGAATCCGCTCGCCGCCGTCTCGTCGTTGTCGGGGACGCCCGCGAGGCTCGACAGGGTGCTGTTGCGGGGGCCGGATCTGCACGTCGGGACGGCGGAGCTGGTGGGGGACCTCCCGAGGGCGGACGGGCTGTACATCTCCGACCACTACGGAATCTTCGCGGAGCTGTACGCCGAAGAGGCCGGGAGCGCGGGCGTCGGGGTGAAGCCCACGGCGCGTACGGCGGTGGCGTGGGTGCCCGGCGAAGAGGTGCGAAAGGCGGTGCAGCCCGTCCGACGGGAACGCGACCCGCAGGTGGACAGGTGGCCGCCGCACGTCAACCTCCTCTTCGGCTTCGTGCCGGAAGCCTCGTTCGAGGACGCCGCGGCGGGGTTGCGTGACGCCGCGGGTGAAGTGGCTCCGTTCACGGCACGCCTGGAAGGAGTGCAGACGTTCGCGCACCGGCAGGACGCGACGCTCTGGCTCGATCCGGCGGCCGCCGGGGCCGGGCCGTGGCGGGACATGCGGCGGGCGCTGGAGAGCAGATTCCCGCAGTGCAGGGCACGGGCGGAGGGCTACACGCCGCATCTGACGCTGGGGAAGGTTCCTTTGGATGAACCCGTCCAGGTGAGACTCCCGGTGATGAAGGCCCGCGTGGATGAGCTTCTGCTGTTGTCACGACGCGGAGACGAGCCCATGCGGGCACGCGCCTCTCTTTCCCTGGGCAGTGGAGAACTGCGCTGGCTCGACCCGAAGGGCGGCCCGCTACCGGGGGAACCGCCCCATGACGAACGGCCCGCGGAGGTACTGAGGCGGTTGCGGGAAGCCGTGCCGGAAGGAGTCTTCGAGGTGACAGGCTCCCGCCGGATGGGCTGCGAGCTGGAAGGCGCCGACCTCGACCTCGTCGTGACCGTCCCGGAAGGCACAGAGGTCAAGCGTCAGGTGGAGGGCGCCTTCCCCGAAGCGCACGTGACGGCCGTCGAAGGAGCCAGAGTTCCCGGCGTCAGGCTGCGTGTCGCGGGACTCGGAGTGGACCTCGCGGTCGTTCGCAGCGGAGCGGAGTCCGAAGAGGCGACGAAAATCGCGCGCAGCGCCATCACCGACGCGGACGAGATCCTCGCCGCAGTAGGGGAGCGGAAAGCGGAATTCGCCGCGCTGGCACGGGCCGTCAAAGCGTGGGCGCGGGCCCGCGGCCTGGATTCGGCGCCCTTCGGCGGGCTTCCCGGCCTGGCGTGGGCGGTGCTGGCGGCACGGACCGTCCAGGAAGGCGGAGACTTCTTCGCCACGTGGGCGGCCTGGGACTGGCGGCACCCGATCGCTCTGCGTCCGGACGCGCCCGCCGCCCCCGACGGCTCCCCGCTGCGGATCCTGACGCCGACCGCGCCCGTACGCTCCTGCACCGTGCAGGTCGGCCTGGACATGCTCGACCTGCTGGCCCGGGAGCTGTTCCGCGCCTGGGAGCTGCTGGACGCGGGCGGCGACCCGTGGCCCGAGCTGCTCGCCCCGCCTCCGATGCACCGCCGGCACGCGGCCTGGGTCGTCCTGGACGTCCAGGACGAGGCGGCGGGCCGTGCGCGGGGCCGCCTCCGCGCGCTGCTCACCCTCCTGGAGGAGGCGGGGGCGCGGGACGTCCACGCCTGGCCGCGCCCGTTCGAGTCCGGCGGCGGCCGGAGCCGCTACGCGATCGGCCTGGGGCATGATCCCCTCGACGCCGCCGAGCTGGCCGAGATCGCGGCGCACTGGACGGTGCCGGGCGTCCGGGTCGCCTGGGCGTCCGGCGGGGAGGTCCCTACTCTGCGGTGAGCCAGCGCAGCGCCTCGGCCTGGAAGGGGACCTCCGCCTCCAGCTGGCACAGGACCCCTATCCCGACGCCCAGGGCCCGCTGGGCGTGGACGAGGTCCGGCGGGAACGCCAGGCTCAGGGCGACCGCCGGGGACGCCGTCATGCGCCGTACGGTCTCGCGGAGATGGTGCGGGGTGAAGGCGAACGTCTCGGCGTGCGCGGGCTGCCCGGAGTGGGCGAACAGCTCCTGCAGGCCCGCGGCGTCGGCTTGGACCCCCGGCCGCAGGAAACCGACGTCCCGCAGCGTGCGGAGGAGCTCGTCGGGGGTCTCGGCCAGGTGGATCCGCAGCCACCTGTGGAGCGGGCTCTCCTCTCCCGGGACGAGCCGGTACACCGCCCCGAAGTCCAGGACACCCAGAGAGCCGTCGTCGAGCAGCCGGAAATTACCGGGGTGGGGGTCGCCGTGCAGGCGGCCGCACAGGACGGGGGCGGCGAACATCAGCCGGGTCAGCAGCAGCCCGGCCCGATTCCGCTCCTCCCGGGAACCGGAGGCGATGACCTCCGCCAGGGGAGTGCCTCCCACCCACTCCGACACCAGGACACGACCCTCCTGCCGCACGACCTCGGGCACCCGGAACTCCGGCAGGCCGGCGAATCCGGCGCGGAAGGCGCGCTGTGACGCGGCCTCGCGGGCGTAGTCGAGCTCCTCGGCGATCCGGTTCATGAGGTCCTCGGCCATCGCACGGCCGTCCAGGACGGGTGCGACCAGCCGGGTGAACCATCCCATCACCAGGATCAGAGAGTCCCTGTCCCCGAGCAGGTCCGCATGCGCCTCGGGATACTGCACCTTGACCGCGACCTCCCGTCCGTCGTGCCAGACCGCGCGGTGCACCTGCGCCAAGGAGGCCGCCGCCACGGGCTCGTCGTCGAACGAGGCGAAGAGCGTCCGCCAGTGCGCGCCGAGGTCTTCGACCAGCACGCCGTGCACGACCGCCTCGTTCTCGGGACGCGCAGCCTCCTGCAACCGCGCCAGCCGATGCCGGTACACGGCAGAGATCTCCGGTGGCAGGACCGCCTCGTACACCGAGAGCACCTGCCCGAACTTCATCACTCCGCCTTTGAGGCCGCCGAGCACCTCGAACAGCTGGTCGGCGGTCTGTTCGTGCAGCTCCAAGGACGACGCGTCGGTCAACTTCCCGAATGCCCGCAGCCAGCCGCCCACGAGTGCCCGCTGCGCCATCCCCAGCGGAATCACCGACATGCGCGCCGTCCGCTTCCACGCTCTGAATCCCATGCCCGCAGCGTCCGCCGTGCGGCCTTCCGCACGCATCGCCCCGCAGTTGCCGCTCTCCCGGGACCGTGGTCGTAGCAGGCCTCTGCCCGTGGGCCGATGACCGTTCGATGAGCGCGTTCTACGATCCCCGCATGGGCCGCGCTGAGAGCCGGGTGATCCGGTTCATCTCCCTGGTGGGTATCGCGTGGGCGGCGTTGGCGATCGCGCTGTCGCCCGCTCCGGCCGCGCGGACCGTTCTCGCGGGGACGTTCATCGCGCTGTGCGCACGGCAGGCGTGGCGGCCGTGGCTGCCCTCGGAGCGACTGGTGCCCTTCGCCGCCCTCGCGGTGTTCGGCCTGCTGGTCCTGGCGCCTGTAGCAGAGGGGGCACCGGACGGTTTCCGTCCGTTCCCCTTCGCGGAGGGAAGCTACGCGGACGGGGCATTGGCCGTGGCGAGCGCACCCGTGTGGATCCACCTCGCGGTGCTCGCCCGGCTGAAAGACCTGGCATGGTGCGTCCCGGTGACGCTGGCGATGGCTCCGGGACGTGATCTGCTCGGTGGAGAACTGCCGCTGTGGCCCGCCTGGACACTGTGGGAGGTCGGCTTCCTCCTGCTCGGAGGCGCCTTCCGTGTCCACGGAATGGTCTACGAGGCACGTCTACGGAGGGAGCGCGAAGCCGTGGCGGAAGAACGGAGAAAGATCGCCCGGGAGGTCCACGACCTGGTCGGCCACGGGCTGGGAGCGGCGCTGCTGAACATCACGGCGGCCCGGATGGCCGCCCGACGCGGAGATTCCGACGCCGTCACCGCCGCGCTGGAGGAGGCCGAACGCATCGGGAGGCAGAGCGTACGCGACGTACGCCGCGGCCTCGTCCTGCTGCGCGGCTCCGCACCGCCGGACGGGGCGATCGAACCCGCCCCGCCGACGGCCGAAGACCTGCCCGCCCTCGTCGACCACTGGCGCGCCACCGGCCTGCCCGTCGCCCTGACCGTCCGGGGAGAGCCCGCGGCACTCGACTCCGCCGTGGGACTGGCGGTCTACCGCATCGTGCAGGAGTCGCTCTCCAACACCGCCCGCCACGCCCCCGGCGGAAGCGCCTCCGTCACCGTGGACGTCGGCGAGCGGACCGCCCGGATCACCATCGAGGACTTCGGAGGCCGTCCGGCCCGCGCGCACGCCGACGGCCTCGGCCTGATCGGGATGCGGGAGCGCGCCGCCGCTCTGGGCGGATCCCTGGACGCCGGGCCCGCCCGCGGCGGCTGGGCGGTCCACGCCGTCCTGCCCCTCACCGGGAGCATGCCGTGACCGGCCTGCTGCTCGTCGACGACCAGCAGCTCGTCCGGGCGGGGCTGCTCCGCATCTTCGACGCCGCGCCCGATCTGCGGGTCGTCGGGGAATGCGCCGACGGCGACGAGGTGCCGGCCGCGGTGGCCCGCCTCCGCCCCGATGTGGTCCTCATGGACGTGCGCATGAAACGCGTGGACGGCGTCCGCGCCACCCGCCTTCTGCGCCGAGGGGACGCCCCGCCTCCGGTGCTGGTCCTCACCATGTTCGACGAACCCGAGGTCGTCGCCGCGGCCCTCGCCGCCGGGGCCGCCGGAATCGTCCTCAAGGACGCGCCGGGCGAGGAGATCGTTCAGGCGGTCCGCGCCGTCGCCGGCGGGCGCGGCTGGCTGGACCCGTCGGTGACGCCCCAGGTCCTGGAGGACTACCGCGCCCACCACCGGCCCGCCGCGCCGCCCGCCCTGGCCGCGCTGTCCGTCCGGGAGCGGGAGGTCCTGTCCCTCATCGGCACCGGCGCCACCAACGCCGAGATCGCCGCCCGCCTCCACATCGCCGAGGGCACCGTCAAGACCCACGTCGGCGGCGTGTTCGCCAAGCTGGGCCTGCGGGACCGCCCCGCCGCCGTCGTCTTCGCCCTCCGCCACGGGATCGCGTCCTGAAGGAATGTCGGAAGGGGTCCCTAGGGTGGCGGGATGGCCGATCGCAAGCACGGGGTGGCGGCTCCTCCCACCGAGACGACGATTCGATCCCGCGACTGGGAGTTCCGCGACCTGGAGCGGGAGGCCTTCCACCGGGTGCTGTTCGTCGACGTCGATCTGACGGAGACGGTGAACCGCGGCTCGGTGTTCGAGGAGTGCACGTTCCGCGGCGTGCGGTTCAACTGCTCCGTGCACGAGGAGGCGGCGTTCCTCAACTGCACGTTCACCCGGTGCACGATGTTCGACGCACGGTTCACCCGGTGCAAGCTCACCGGCAGCATGTTCGACGGCTGCACCTACGGCGCCTTCAAGGTCACCGGCGGCGACTGGTCCTTCGTCGGCATGCCGGGGGCGGACCTGCGGGGAAGCCGGTTCTCCGAGGTCCGCCTGCGCGAGGCCGACCTGACCGGCGCCCGGCTGGAGTCGGCCGAGGTGCGCGGATGCGACCTGTCCGGGTCGTGGCTGCACAGCGCCGACCTCACCGGGTGCGATCTGCGCGGCAGCGACCTCGCGGTGTTCGACCTGGACGCCACGCGGTTCCGGCACGCCGTCATCGACCCCTACCAGGCGACGACGGTCGCGACGGTCTTCGGTTTCGACGTCCGCCCCGAATGAGGCCTCACCACGCGTCGTTGCCGGTGTCGGAGGCGAGGTCCTCCTCGCCCTCCAGGAGGGCGCAGACGTCCTTGGGCAGCTGGTCGAAGGCGTGGTCGAGCGCTCCGCGGCCCAGGTGCCGGCGCATGCAGCGGGTGACGGCGGCCAGTGAGGGCACGGCCGCCTGGCCGCGGATGGCCGAGGAGTCGCAGAACGCCTCCAGGTACTGGTCGCGCCCGTACTTCTTCGGGACGTTGCCCGGCGACCAGCCGTCGTAGTAGACGCCCCGGAAGATCTCGGGGAGCTGCGCGGCGAAGTGCGCGCCGGTCTGGACGGTCAGCCGGTCCCGGAGGGTGTGGAGCCAGCCGCGCAGCGCCCGGTACGCCTCGCGGCGGTCCTCCGTGCCGAGTTCCCTGGCGATGTCGTCCAGCCATCGGTTGGTGGTGTCGATGCTGTGGTCGAGGTGCTGCACTCCGGTGAAGGGCATGGATTTCCTCCTGACGGCTCCTCACGGCTTCATCCCTCCTTGGTAGCCCGGATCAGGCGGAGAGGAGGGGTGAAACTCCCCAAGCCGGTGAAAGGGAGTGCACAATAAAAGTTTGCCGATTTATGGTGATCTGTCACACAGGGTGGCATTTGGGGCGGTCGTCGGATTAGTGGGGCCGGTCGGGGGCAAGGGAGGAGAGCGGCTGCCACCGACCCGGGGGAGAAGATGGAGACCGACGACAAGAAGGCACGGCTCAGGGAGATCGAGGAGGACATCGCCGGGCTCCGCAGGGAGTTCCCGGACCGGACGGACGACCCGCAGGACTACGGGGACGCCGGGGCCGCGCTGACCCAGCGCCAGGAGATCTCGGCGCAGCTGGAGGCCCTGGCCACCGAGCGCGACCGGCTCAAGGAGGAGCTCGGGCTCGACTGAGCGCGGGCAGCGGGGAAAGGAGACCGCCATGACCGACCGGCATCACGACGTGCGCGGGGAGCACAAGTACCAGCAGGAGGTGTCCTCTCCCGGGCAGCACGAGGAACGGCCGGGGCGCAGCCTCGTCACCACCAGCCACGAGGTGATCCGCCAGTGGGCGGACGAGCGGGGCGCCGAGCCCGCCACGGTGCCGGGCAGCCAGTACGAGGGGCGGCCGGGCCGGCTGCTGCTCGACTTCCCCGGCGGCAGGGGCGAGGACCTCCAGCACATCTCCTGGGACGACTGGTTCGAGACGTTCGAGGCGCGCGGGCTCAACTTCCTCTACCAGGAGCACAGGGCGGACGGCTCCCAGAGCAACTTCTTCAAGCTGGAGAACCCCGGCGGCGACCGGCACTCCGGCTGACGCCCCTCACAGGGGGCGGACGCCGCGCGCCTCCGGGCCGCGCTTGCCCGGCACGGTCTCGAAGGAGACGCGCTGGCCCTTCCCGAGCGTCTTGAAACCGGGCATGTCGATCCGCGAGTAGTGGACGTAGACCTCCTCGGAGGAGGCGTCCGGGACGATGAATCCGTAGCCCTTCTCGGACTTGAACGACTTGACGGTCCCGTGCCGGACACCGTCCCGCACCGGTCGCGCCCCGTCCTCCCGCTCCGCCGGGCCGGAGGGCTCCACGGGACCGGAGGGCTTCGCAGGATCGGAGGGCGTTGCGGGACCGGAGGGTTCCGCGGGGCCGGAAGGCTGCGGCGGGGCGCCTCGGCGGAGCAGCAGCGTCCGGAGGGTCTCGGCGGCCCGCGCGGCGGAGGGCCGGAGCTCCGGCTCCTTGCGCAGCAGGTCGTTGAGGAGCACACCCAGCGCCCCCGCGTGCAGGGCGGGCCGCGGCGGCCGGTTGAGGACCGCGTTGAAGAGCGCCGCGAGCGTCGGGGCGGCGAACGGCGTCTCGCCTTCCACCGCCGCGTACAGCGTCGCGCCGATCGACCACAGGTCGGCCGCCTCGGTGGCGGGCAGCCCCTCGATCTGCTCGGGGGCCATGTAGAGCGGGGTGCCCAGGACGGTGCCCGCCCGGGTGAGGACGGTGCTGTCGGCGAGGCTGGCGACGCCGAAGTCGCTGATGACGACACGCCGACCGTCGATCATGATGTTGTCGGGCTTCAGGTCGCGGTGCACGATCCCCGCCGCGTGCGCCACCGCGATCGCCTCCAGGAGCTCGCATCCGATCGAGGCGACCCGCTCGGGCGCCAGCCGCCCCTCCCGCCGGATCAGCGCCCCGAGCGACCCCCCTCGGATGAACTCCATCACCAGCACCGGCATGCCGCGGTGCGGGACGACGTCGTGGATGGTGATGACTCCCGGGTGGTTGAGCCGCGCGGCGGCCCGCGCCTCCCGCATCACCCGTCCGACCAGCAGCTCCTGCTGCTCGGGCGCGATCCCCGGCCGCACGAAGAACTCCTTGAGCGCCACCTCGCGCTCCAGCACCTCGTCCAGGGCGCGCCACACCCGCCCCGCCGCCCCCTCGCCGATCGCCTCGACCAGCCGGTACCGACCCCCCGCCGACTCACCGGCGACAGCAGCGTTCATCACGCCCGTCACCCTAACCGCGTCCTTCCCCCGCCCGCTCCCGGCTCAGGCGGTTTCCGCGGGCCGGGCGGAGGCCGCCAGGGCGTCGATCCAGTTCTCCAGGCGGTGGCCTTCGGCGGTCATCAGGTCGGGGTCGCGCAGGGTGTTGGTGAGCAGGGCGATGCCCTGGTAGGCGGCCAGGAGGGCGACGGCGAGCTCGCGCGCGTCGGCGCGGCCCAGCTCGTGGAACTGGCGTTCGATCCAGTCGAGCAGGCGCCGCATGAGCCGGGCGACGGCCGCGTCCAGGCCGTCGGACCGCTTGTCGAGCTCGCTGGCGAGCGTTCCGGTGGGGCAGCCGTACCGGGCGGCGAGCTCGCGCTGCCCGACCCAGCCGCGCACCAGCGCCTTCAACCGCTCGTGCGGCGCGGGGAGGGCGTCGAGCGCGGCGGTCATCTCGTCCAGTTCCCGCTCGTGGACGCCGATCGCCGCCTCGACGAGCTGGTCCTTGGTCTTGAAGTAGTAGTAGACGTTCCCGACCGGCACCTCGGCGACCTGCGCGATGTCGGCGAGCGTGGTCTTCTCCACGCCCTGCTCGTGCAGCACCCTGGCCGCCGCCGAGGCCAGCCGCTCCCGCTTGCCCGAGCCGCGGCGCCCCCTTTTTGAGTCAGTCACCCGACTGACTATAGACGCCGGGGCCGGGGACCGGCTAGGGTCGCGTCTAAGTCAGTCAGCTAACTAAGAAAAGGTGCGACCATGATCGTGGTGACCGGGGCGACCGGCAACGTCGGGCTGGAGCTCGTGCGGATCCTCAACGGCGCGGGCGAGCCGGTGGCCGGCGTCTCGCGCCGGGCGGTGGACCTTCCCGGCGGTGCGCCCCACCACAGGGGCGACATCGCCGACCCGGAGGGCATCCGTCCTCTGCTGGAGAAGGCGGACGCCCTGTTCCTCCTCGTCGCCGGGGAGCTCCTCGCCGGCGGCCCGGATCCGGCGGAACTCCTGCGCGCGGTGCGGGAAAGCGGCGTCCGCAAGGTCGTCCTGATGTCCTCGCAGGCCGTGGGCACCCGGCCGGGGGCCGTCTCGCACGCCCGGCTGCACGCGTACGAGGAGGCGGTGCGCGGCTCGGGCCTGGACTGGACGATCCTCCGTCCGGGCGGCTTCATGACGAACGCCTTCGCCTGGATCGAGCCGATCCGCGCCCACCGCACGGCCGCCGCCCCGTTCGCCGACACCGGCCTGCCGCTCGTCGACCCGGCCGACATCGCGGCGTGCGCCGCCGTGGTCCTGCGCGAGCCGGGCCACGCGGGCCGCGTCCACGAGCTCACCGGACCCGCTCTCAGCACCCCGCGCCGCCGCGCCGAGGAGATCGGCGCGGCCCTCGGCGAACCGGTGCGCTTCGTCGAGCAGACCCGGGAGGAGGCCCGCGCCCAGATGCTCACCTTCATGCCCGAACCGGTCGTCGAGGGCACCCTCTCCATCATCGGCGAGCCCACCCCCGCCGAGCAGAAGGTCGGCCACGACGTCGAGTACCTCCTCGGCCGGCCGCCGCGCGCCTTCGCCCGATGGGCCGAGGCCCACGCCGACGCCTTCCGCGCCCCGGCCTGAGGACCGGAGCGGCCGCGCCGCGGCCCCGGGTGCCGAGGCCCTGGGTGCCGCGGCCCCGGGCGCCGTGCGCGCCCGGGGCCGCGAGGCGTCGGGACCGCGGCGCGGACGTCGTTCAGCGGCGGGTGTACCGGATGGTGGCGCGGAACTGGTATTCGCCGTGGTACCAGCTCTGGTGGGTGCGGAAGGTGAGGGTCCGGGCGGTGCAGGTGTAGGAGGCGCGCTTGAGCACGACCATGTCCCAGAGCCGCTTGTCGCGGATGACCGCGGCCAGGGAGCGGTGGCGTCCGGGAGCCTGGCTGCGGGTGAAGGTGGCGTCGCCGGAGGCGGTCTTCGCCTTCAGTGCGACGGTCCCTTTCGCTCTGCCCCGGAGCTTGACGCCGACCTTGAGTTTCTTGTCGTACTTCATCCATTCATTGATGGGTTTGCCGCTGTCGGTACCGGTGATGACCGCCTTCTTCGAGCGGGTGAAGTCGTAGGACAGCGCCGACTTCGTGACGGTGAGGCGGACGCCCTTCAAGCCTTTGCTGACGTCGGTGTACTCGACGTAGCCGATGTTCTCGGCGGAGAAGTTCGTGAGCCTCCACTTCCCGACGGCGCAGGGCCCGGCGGCAGCCCCGGCGGGGGAGGCGGCGGCGGGCAGCGCGCAGGCGGCGAGGACGGCGACCAGAACGAGGCGGGGGATTCGCGGGTGCATGTTTCCTCTCGGTGAAAGCGCAGGTCAGACGATAACAGTGTGATAAGCGGATTGAACCACTGCTAATACGGCTTCAGAACAAAGTGGAGAAGGTGTTAAATGGCCGCAATCCGGCAGGCCGGTCGGCGATGTAGAGGAAGAAGTCCTTGGCATTGGTCAAAGGTGGCAGGGCCATGGCGTGGACCGTGGCCGTGGCGGTGGCCCTCAGCCTCGCCATCGTTCTGACCGTCGCGTACTTCAGCGGCCCGTCCGAGCCGGAAGGGTGCGCGGACGCGCCCGAGGGGATCCGGCTGAACAGCGCCGAGCACGGCGAATGCATCGGGATCACCGACGGAGGCTACATCTTCACCCCGGCGGAGGGCGGGGACCTCGGCGAGGCCGACCGCGCGGCGGCCGCCGAGATCGCGGAGGTGCAGAAGAAGCTCCTCGAGGAGAACCGCCGCGTCGTGAAGTCCGGCAACTACGTCAAGGTGGCGCTGCTCTCGCCGCTGACGGTGTCCAAGAAGATCCCGTCGACCATGTCCCTCCAGCAGATCCGGGACACCCTGCAGGGCACCTACACCGCGCTCGTCCGCGCCAACCGCTCGTCGGTCTTCAGCGACCCCGCCGCCGTGCAGATCCAGCTGCTGCTGGCCAACCAGGGCAGCCAGCAGGAGGCCGGCACGCGTTTCGTGGAGGGGCTGACGGCGGTGTCCGAGCCGGACCATCCGCTCGTGGCCGTCGTCGGGCTCGGCTCCAGCGTGGAGAACACCGAGAAGGTCGCCCGGGACCTGGCGGGCCGCGGCGTCCCGATGGTCAGCGCCGTCACCTCCGCCGACACCCTCACCGGCATCGAGGGGCTGTGGAGCGTCTCGCCGGGCAACAGCCAGTACGCCCAGGCGCTCAAGGAGTTCCTCGACCGGCCCGACCAGCGGGAGCTCAAGAACGGCATCATCGTCCACGACCGCAACGAGGACCCGTACACCACCACGCTGCGCGCCGCCTACGAGACCGTTCTCGATTCGTACGTGCGCTATCCCAGCCAGGACTACGCGGGCAGCACCGCCGAGCAGCCCCTGGCGCCCAACGCCTTCAGGCCGGTCATCGACAACCTCTGCGCGGCGACGGGGCGGCAGGACGACCCGCTGGACGTGGTCTTCTTCGCCGGGCGCCTCGCCGACTTCGAGGTCTTCGCCCAGTACCTGGACGAGCGCATCTGCCGGCAGGACCCGCTGACGGTCATGGTCGGCGCGACGGGCTTCGCCGGCGCGGAGAAGTACGGCGACCTCCTGAAGGGGGCGAACGTCACCGTCGTGTACGCGACCTCCTCCGACTCCCAGAGCTGGGGCGCCGGGGAGAAGGGCACGCCGCGCCACTACACCGACTTCCAGAAGGCGTTCCTCTCGCACGGCTTCGACGCCGCCGACCTGCGCGACGGGTACGCGATCGCCCACCACGACGCCCTCGCCACGGCCGCGACGGCGATCGGGCTCGCGGCGATCCCCCGCAAGCAGGACACGTCCGCGCGGCTTCCCACGCCCCAGGACGTCAAGGCGCAGTTCAGCAGGCTGAACCTCGCCAACGTGGTGCGCGCGGCCTCGGGCGAGCTGAGCTTCGAGCCGTCCGGCGGCCGCGCGGCCGGGCGCTCCATCCCGCTGCGGCAGGTCGGATCGAACTCCCAGGTGCCCGCGCTCCCCGAAGGGCTCACCCCCTACGTGGTGCCGGCCCCCTGACCGGACGAGAGGGAACCGCCGTGCGCCGCCACATGATTTTGGAGGACCGGTACGAACTGGTCGACCTGCTCTCGCGCGGCGGCATGGGCGAGGTGTGGCGGGGCTTCGACCGGCGGCTGGACCGGCCGGTGGCGATCAAGGGCATCCGGCTGGACATGGCGGCCTCGGACCGGGTCGTCGAGCTCTTCCAGCAGGAGGCCAAGATCGGCGCCAAGCTGCGGCATCCCGGCCTCACCGTCATCCACGACCTTCTGGAGTACCGCCTCGACGACGATTTCGCGGCCCGCGAGAAGGGCCTCGCCCTAGTCATGGAGTTCCTCGAAGGCGAGGACCTGGGCAGGCTGCTGGAGGACCGGGCGTTCTCGGTGCGCGAGACCCTGGAGCTGGGCGCGAAGATCCTGGAGGCGCTGCGCGCCGCGCACACCGCCGGGGTGATCCACCGCGACGTCAAGCCGAGCAACGTCATGGTGCTGCCCGACGGGCGGGTGAAGATCTGCGACTTCGGCATCGCCAAGGCCCGCGACTCCACCAAGGGCCTGACCGCCGACGGGATGCTCGGCACCTACGCCTACATCGCCCCCGAGCGCATCAGGCGCGAGAAGACCGACGCGCGGGTGGACCTCTACTCGTTCGGCATCGTGATGTACGAGCTGCTGCGGGGCAGGCCGCCCTTCGAGGGGGAGCCGGGAGCGGTCCTGCACGCCCACATGGAGGAGGTCCCCCACAGCCTCCGCGGCCCCGACGGCGTGCCGGACCTGCCCGAGGAACTCGACGAGCTGGTCATGCAGCTGCTGGAGAAGGACCCCTCCGCCCGCCCCCCGGACGCCAGGACGGTCCTGCGCCGCATCAGGGCGATCGAACGCTCCCTTCCCCGCCTCCTCCAGGGCCGCTACGAACTCGTCCGCCGCCTCGCCTCCAGCGGCCTGACCGACACCTATCTCGCCCGGGACGTGCGGACCCACCAGGACGTCGCGCTCCGGCTCCTGCGCTCGGACCTCCTGGGCGACCCGTCGTCCCACGAGGAGTTCCTCCACGAGCTGGACCGCGACCGCCCCGACTCGGTCGCGGCGGTCACGGCGACCGGGGAGAGCCCCCTCACGGTCACGCTCCCCTTCGCCGTCCTGGACCTGGGCCGGTCCGCCCCGCTGCGCGAGCGCCTCGCGGACGGCCCGCTGCCCGCCCAGGAGGCGGTGCGGCTCATCGACCTCGTCCTGCGGGCGATCGAGCGCGGGCACGCCGACGGCCTCGCCCACCCCGGCCTGGGCCCCGACACCGTCCTGCTCTCGGGCGACACGGACCGCCCGGAGGTCCGCCTCCTCACCTTCGCCGCCCGCTCCCCGGAACTGACCAGGATCGACGGCGCCCCGGCCGAGAGCCCGGAAGACGACCTCCGCGCCGTCGCCCGCCTGCTGCACGAGCTCCTCACCGGCTCGCCGCACGCGCCGGGCGCCGAGCCCTCGGCCATCAACCCCTTCGTCCCGCAGTGGTGCGACGAGATCGTCCGGACGGCCCTGTCGCCCGACCGCCCGTACCGGTCCGCCGCCGAGTTCCGCCGCGCCCTGCGGGAACGGCCCGCCCACGTCCCCGTCGAGCGGCCCGCCGAGCGCCGGCCGCGGCCGCCCGCCCCGCTCGGCTATCTGGGCGTGGGGCTCCTGATCGTCATCACCCTCGTCTCCACGGGCCTTCTCCTGCTCACCTGGCTCCGCGGCTGAGGCGTCACGGCCCGGCGAGCAGCCGCCGGGCGGCGGAGAACCCCGGCGCCAGCAGGCGGCGTACGGGGGCTTCGGCGCGGAGCGCGGCACGCGCGGCGTTGGAGCCGCACGCGCCGTGGACGCCCCCGCCGGGATGGGCCGAGGAGGAGGCCAGGTAGAGGCCCCGCACCGGGGTCCCGGCACCGCCCGAGCCGGGGACCGGCCGGAAGAACAGCTGCTGGTGGACGGCGGCCGTCCCGCCGTTGATGGCGCCGCCGACGAGGCCGGCGTTGTGCTCCTCCAGAGCCGGAGGGGAGAGGACGCGGCGGTTCAGCACGCGCCGCCGGAAGCCGGGCGCGCGGCGTTCCACGGCGGCCTCGACGCGGTCGGCCATGGCCTCCCGCTCGCGTTCGTCCCAGGCGCCGGTGATGCCGTCGCGGCCGCCGTCGGCCTTCACCCGGTGCGGGACGTGGGTGTAGGCCCAGGCGGATTCGGTGCCCGCGGGGGAGCGGGTGGCGTCGGTCGTCGTCATCTGGCCCAGGAGCAGGAACGGGTCGCCGGGCACCCGCCCGGTGGCGAGCAGGGCGCTCTGCTCGGTCAGCGCGTCGACGCCGTCGGCCAGGTGGACCGTCCCGGCCCGCGCGGCCTCCGGCGAGGCCCACGGGACGGGCCCGGACAGCGCCCAGTCGACCTTGAAGGCGGGGGCGTCCCACTGGAAGCGGCGCATGTCCTCGCGCAGCCGGGAAGGCAGGTGCTCCCAGCCGACGAGGCCGCCGTACAGGTGGGTCGCGGGGACGTCGGCGAGCACGGCCCTGCGTGCACGGACGGCCGTGCCGTCGGCCGTCCGGACGCCCAGGGCACGCCCGTCGCCGACGACCACGGACGTGACGGGAGCTCGGCAGACCACCTTTCCGCCCCTCTCCTCCAGCCTGCGGACGAGCGCCGAGGTCAGCGCTCCGGCACCGCCTTCGGGCGCGGGCCAGCCGTACTGCTGGCCGACCATCGTCAGGAGCCAGCCGAAGATCGTGCCGCCGACGGACTCGGGGGAGAAGTCGGCGTGCAGCGCCGAACCGGCCAGCAGCAGCCGCGCGCCCTCGCCGGCGAACTCCTCCTCGCCCATCCGCCGCACGGGCAGGGACAGGAAGCGCGCCAGCCGCAGACCGTCCGCCGCTCCGAGCCGGGCGGCCAG
This sequence comes from Actinocorallia libanotica, assembly GCF_039525175.1. Taxonomy (NCBI): domain Bacteria; kingdom Bacillati; phylum Actinomycetota; class Actinomycetes; order Streptosporangiales; family Thermomonosporaceae; genus Actinocorallia; species Actinocorallia libanotica. Next base: position 81,208 of record NZ_BAAAHH010000011.1, on the reverse strand, counting down.
GGCCAGTCCCGGACGGATCGGGGGGAACGGCGAGAAGAGCGCCTGGAGGACGTCGTCGGACAGCTCCCGCCACTGCCGGTAGAGCCGCAGCCACGCCTCCCCGTCCCCGGGGGCGAGCGCGTCCAGGCCCGCGGCCGTACGGTCCGGCTCGCGTTCCAGCACCGCGCAGCGCCCGTCCGGCAGCGGATGGGCCAGGACGGCGGGAGCGTGCCGCCACCGCAGCCCGTACCGCTCCGGCTCCAGCGCCCGGATCACCGGGGAGGCCACCCCGAGCGGGTGGAAGGAGCTGCAGAAGTCGCTGACGTGGTCCGGGTGTACGCCGCGGTCGCTGCGCACGCCGCCACCGGGCTCGTCCTGCGCTTCCAACACCAGGACGTCCCAGCCCGCGTCTGCCAGAATGTTGGCCGCCACCAGCCCGTTCGGCCCAGCACCGATCACCACCGCGTCGGACACGGGCACCTCCCTTCCGCAGGGCTCCAGAATGCCCGTCCGCCGCGGCCCGGTGTCGCGCGGGTCCGGCACGGGCCGAAGACGACTGGTGATTTCCCCGATGCGCGGATCCGGCCGGGATCGCAGACTCCTGAGCACGGCCCGAGGCACCCTCCGCCCCCCGCCCGGGCACGACCGCAGAGGAGACCCCCATGTTCGGCAAGAAGCTCAGGGCGCTGCGCCTGGCGCCGCTCGTCGCGGCGGTGGCCGCGGCCGGCGTCGTCGCCGCCCCGTCCGCCCAGGCCGCGGACAACCCCTACGAGCGCGGCCCGGCCCCGACCAACAGCAGCATCGAGGCGCTCCGCGGCCCGTACTCGGTCTCGCAGACCTCGGTGTCCTCGCTGTCGGCCATCGGCTTCGGCGGCGGCACGATCTACTACCCGACCACCACCTCCGACGGCACGTTCGGGGCGGTCGCGATCTCGCCCGGCTTCACCGCCTACGAGTCCAGCATCTCCTGGCTCGGCCCGCGCCTGGCCTCGCAGGGCTTCGTGGTCTTCACCATCGACACCCTCACCACGCTGGACCAGCCCGCCAGCCGCGGCGACCAGCTGCTGGCCGCGCTGGACCACCTGACCCAGCGCAGCACCGTGCGCACCCGCGTCGACTCCTCCCGCCTGGCCGTGATGGGCCACTCCATGGGCGGCGGCGGCACGCTGGAGGCGGCCAAGGACCGGCCCTCCCTGAAGGCCGCGATCGGGATGACGCCCTGGAACCTGACCAAGAACTGGTCGGGGAACCGGGTGCCGACCTTCATCATCGGCGCGGAGAGCGACTCGGTCGCCCCCGTGTCCTCGCACTCCGAGCCCTTCTACGACAGCCTGTCGGCGACCTCGGAGAAGGCGTACCTGGAGCTCAACAACGCGTCGCACTTCGCGCCCAACACCTCCAACACGCCGATCGCGAAGTACTCGATCTCCTGGCTGAAGCGCTTCGTCGACGCCGACACCCGCTACACCCAGTTCCTGTGCCCCGGCCCGAGCCGGAGCACGGACGTGGAGGAGTACCGCTCCAGCTGCCCCTTCTGATCCCCTCGGCTCCGCGACGGCCGCCCGGCGACACCGGGCGGCCGTCCCCTTTTTCCGCGCCGGGCAGGCCCTTGGCAGAGACCATACTCGTAAGTATGGTTCCGTACCATGAAGTATGGAGATGAGGTCCTCGACCGCGTGCGCGCCCTGACCCCCCTGCTGGCCGAACGGGCGCAGGCGGCGGAGGAGGCACGGCGGCTCCCCGACGAGACCGTCGCCGACCTCGCCGGGACCGGGGTGCTCGACCTCCTGGTCCCCCAGCGGTTCGGCGGCGCGGAACTCGCCCTCGACGCCCTGGTGGACTCCTGCCGGGAGATCGGCGCGGCCTGCGGCTCGACCGGCTGGCTGACGGCGATCTACACCATGCACAACTGGATGGTCGCCCTCTTCCCCGAGGAGGCCCAGCGCGAGGTCTGGGCGGACCGCCCGTACGCGCTGATCCCGTGCGCGCTGTCCCCCGGGGGCACGGCCGAGGCCGTGGACGGCGGCTACCGGGTGACCGGGCGCTGGTCGTGGGGGAGCGGCGTCATGCACGCCGACCACGTGATGGTGATGGCGCTCGTGACCGTCGAGGACACCCTCGAACCCCGCGTCTTCCTGCTGCCGCGCGAGGACGTGACGGTCCACGACGTGTGGCACACCAGCGGGATGCGGGCGACCGGGAGCAACGACATCGAGGTCCCCGACCGGTTCGTCCCCGCGTACCGCTCGGTGGCGCTGCAGGACCTCACCGAGGGCCGGGCGCCGGGCGCGCAGGTCCACCCGGGCACGATGTACCGCGTCCCGCTGGTGCCGGTGTTCGTCCTGACGGGCGCCGCCCCCGTCCTGGGCATCGCCGAAGGGCTGCTCGCCGGCTTCGCCGAGCGGATGCAGGGCCGCGTGATGGCCTACACGGGCGTCCGCCAGCGCAGCCTGATGAGCGGCCAGATCCGCCTGGCCAAGGCCACCGCCGACCTCGCCGCCGCCCGCCTGCTCCTGGAGGACGAGGTGCGGCGCCTGACCCGGACGTACACCGACGGAGGCTCCTACGACCTGACCCGGCGCGCTCATTCACGCCTGGTCGCCGCGCACGTCGCGGCCGTGGCCCGTACTGTGGTGAACGAGCTGTGCGCGGTGTCGGGAGCCAGCGTGCAGTTCATGCACTCGCCGTTCCAGCGCGCCCAGCGCGACGTGAACACGATCGCGGGCCACGTGGTGTTCGACATGGACGCCACGTACGCGCTGTACGGCAAGGTCTCCCTCGGCAGCACCCCCGACGCGATGACGTTGGTCTGACGAGCCGAGCGGTTTTTCGAGGAGGACGCGTGGAGACGGCGAAGCGGGCACGCCCCAGGGTGAGCAGACGCGACTGGGTCGAGGCCGCCTACCAGGAGCTCGTCCGCAGCGGCGAGCCCGGCATCGGCATCAACGCGCTCGCCGCCCGCCTGGGCGTCACCAAGGGCAGCTTCTACTGGCACTTCCGCGACCGCTCCGAGCTGCTGCGCGCCCTCCTCGACCGCTGGGCCCACGAACGCACCGACGAGGTCCTCGGCCTCGCCTTCGGCACCACCCCCGACCCCCGCGAACGCCTCCGCCGCATCCAGGCACTCGGCGCCGAGGTCGCCTCCCTGGACCGCGCGATGCGCCTGTGGGCCCAGCACGACCCCGACGCCGCCGAAGCCGTCCGCCACGCCGACCGCGCCATGCTCGGCCACATCACCGCCTGCCTCACCGACCTCGCCGTCCCCGACGCCCCCCTCCGCGCCCTCCTCATGCTCCGCGCCTGGGTGGGCGGCTACCTCATCCCCACCCCGGAGGACACCCCTTCGGCCACCCCCGACGAACTCCTGGACTTCTTCCTGGGCCCGTGATCAGCACTTCTCGGCGGCCTGCACCCCGATCAGGTCGACCAGCGGCACCGAGGCGACGCTCTTCGTCCTGGGGCTCCGCACGAGCAACCGCCCCTGCGCGGACCCCGAGAGCTCCCCGCAGACGGTCCCCTGCCGGTGCACGACGGTCACGAGGACCGCGCCGCTCTTCGCGGGAGCCGTCCAGGTGATCCCCACCGCGACCGCGACCGCCGTGACGGCCGTCAGGGTCAGCAGGGACGCCCAGGCGACGAAGCGCTCGATGCGCACGACCTCGGCCGTGCTCCAGGAACGCAGATGCTCACCGGTGAGCAGGATCCTCCCGCCCGGATTCCCGGCCGCCGCGCTCACGGCGAGCATGGTCGCGGTGACGAGCAGGACCAGCGCCGCGCCCAGGAGGACCATGACGATCCAGCGGTACGGGTCGTTCAGGTCGGCGAGGCTGTCCTTGCCCTTGATGACGAGCACAGCGCCGAGGAGCGAGGTGAGCCCGGTGAGCGCCGCACGCCAGCTCTCCGCCTGCTTCCTGGCGATCTCCAGCTGCTGGAACTTCAGCTCGTAGGCCTTGAGCGCCCAGCGCTTGTCGTCCGGGCTCACGGAAGCCGCACCTTCCAGAACCGCCCGCAGCCCCGGTCGGTGGCCTCCGGCGGCCGCTCGGCGTGGACGTGCCCGCACATGCAGAACACCGTGATCTCCGCCGGGGCCGGCGCCGAGGCCCGCCGCCGGCCCTTGGTGCCCACGATGCCGCGACCGATCGCGAACTCGGTGAACGTACGACAGGCCGGACAGACCCCCTGGACGACCATGCCGTCCCCGTCCGGATCGGCGGTGACGGTGAACGGCTGATCCGCCGTCGCACGTGCTTCCGCGTAACCGATGTCCCGGTGGTGGTCGATGGAAGGACTCTCAGACATCGGCGGCCTCCGGCAGCTCGGGGAACGAGAACAAGGGGGCGTACACCCGCAGGCGTTCGAGCAGCCACCCGACCGAACTCTCGGTCCGCTCCGCGGCCTTCCGCAGATGCCCGGCGTCGACGGCCTCCACCGCGGGCGCCTGGCCGTCCAGATACGTGGTCAGCGCCAGCAGGTCCTGCCAGCGGACGATCTCATCCGGAACCGCCCCCGCGGGATAGTCGAGCGTCAGCCCGAGCGGCGCCAACCGCTGAAGCCGCCCGTTGACCTCGGCCGGGGTCCACCCCAGCCTCCCGGCGATACGAACGAGATCGAGTGGGCCGATATCGGAGATGTATTTTTCTCTCCAATATCTTGAACTTGTGGAAATCGCATATATGTCATACTCGTCGACCGGGGTCTGATCAAGTTTGGCAAGGGCCTCCTCGTCCAGTTCGGGGATTTGAGCTCCCAGTTCCCGGTAGGGCTCTAGTTTTTGAAGGTATCCCCTCAATGGAATGTTGTTATAAAACGCTCCGCTGATAACTTTTCCAGGGGCCACCTTCCACTCTTGAGGTTCTGTTTCTTGATAGGGTAGAGCGATCAGGTGGGTGAGGAAGTTGTGTGGAACCTCCAGAGAGAGACAGTTTTCAGGTATGGGCATGATGGAGGCATCGGGGTAGGCTGACAGGATTTTTTCCCTGGATTCTCCGATAGTGCAGCGGAGGTGGTACGCCAGAGTTGCAAGATGGAAACCCGAGAACGCACCTCTCGGTGTGATTATTTGTTTAAGTTTGCGGGCGGCTGCGGCATGGTTGCCATTGAAGCGCGTAGTCCCCGACAGTGCTTCGGCGATCAAAATGCACTGGTAGTTTTCGGTTATTCCGTTCGGGTTCTTCTTCAAGAAGCTCCGGTAGAGTTCTTCGAAGGCGAACCCAAGTTCTGGTGGGTCTATTTTAAGGTTGTGGCAGTTCTCGATTTCCGGCAGCTGGAGAAATCCCTTATTTTCCAGTGTGGAGAGGTTGTTGATCGTTTGGCCGAGGGTTGCTCCTGACTTCCCTGCCACAATTATTATCTCGACGATCGACATTTTCTTGCCAATGGATCGGGTGAGTTGGAGGGCTTCCATCTCTGCCGCTGTGAGATCATCTGGATACGCCTCGCGGTTCGCTACTCGCACGCCCAGTGGCTTGAGCCTGTCGGCCATCGCCAGGACATCGTTCAAGGGTCGGGCCAGCAAGCCGGTGGCTGACATCAGGTGCGCAGGGCTGAGCGCGTCCTCGACCCAGGGATGGGTTTTTTCTGAATTCTCTGTCAGTAGAAGGACATCGGCACTCGTACACGTGTAGTTGGCGAGGGCCCCAAGGTTGGGGGACTGGATGCTCCATCCTTCTGGGACTATTCGCGCGGCCTGATCGATGACTTCCCCTATGGGAATGTCCATTTCCATGGATGCTTTCACGATCCATCCTGCTATTGATTTATTGGCCTTCGCGCCGGGTCTCGACCATGCCCCAAAAGCGTAGAAGAGCTTCCTGTTGTCCTCCGCGCATCGATGCGAAATCTCTGGAATATTGCGCAGCTCGATGATGTTTATTCCCGTGATGGCATAGCGGGCGAGCCTTCGGATTATCTCCTTTGCGGGTTGTTCGGGGTGGGCCACGGCAGGGAGGAGTCTGTTGATGGGCACCCTGTCGTCGTCTTCGCTGTAGAATTGGAGGGCGCCTATATCGTTCATTATCCTGCTATCCGTGGGGTCGGTGACAGGGAACCCGTCGACACTACGGGGGGAGGTTTTGAAGTCCATGACGGGCATGTGGTTGGTATAGGTATTCCAAATTCCGTTTCGCCATGCTTGAAGCCAGCGGGGATATACAATCCCCGATTTGTGCGCATCGAGAAGGGCTTCGTCCTGGATGAATAGGCCGACGAGGTCAATGGGTGCTGATGTTGATTCGCTCCAGATTCCTCCGACTCTTACTGAAATGCCTTTGCCGGTGGCATAGTCGAAGATCTGCTGAGCAACCTCTGTGTTCGAGGTGGAGACTTTCCAGAGCCAGGACAGTGTGAAACCGGGCCACTCCATGAGCCGGGGAAGGGCTGCGGCTATCTGCTCCTTCACCCAGTCCTTGTCCCAGTTGCGCAGGGTCTTGCGGTCGACGGTGAACTCGGGGCGCTGCTCGTTCCTGAGGTTGATGATCAGCCCGTAGATCTCCTCGTTGGTGCGCAGGCCGTCGGCGGCGAGGCCGCCTTCGCCGGAGACCCACCACAGGTGGTCGCCGTGGGCCCGGGCGGCGGCCGTCTCGTCGTGGTAGCGCAGGACGCCGGGCTCCCACACCTCGGTCAGGCCGTCCTGGACGACCTCGACGCGGTGCTCGGCGACCCAGAGGAGTTTGCGCATCGTGCGGGAGACCGAGACGGAGGTCTCGTCGCCGGCGAGGTAGAGGCGGACGCGGGTGCCGCCGCCGCGCAGGTCGTCGGAGCGGGTGATCTGGAAGAGGCTGCCGCTGCTGGCGATGTGCACCTGGTGCGCGCTCGGCGCGACGGTACCGGCGCGGGGGACGTGCCGGGTCGTCACGGTGATCTCGTCGGCCAGCATGAAGTAGCTGAACACGCCGACGCCGAACTGGCTGTTGGGCACCATCTGCACCGGCGGGTCGAGCTCCTGCCAGGCGGCCTGCTCGTCGCGGAACTCCATCTGGTAGACGAGCCGTTCACCGGCGTTGGCGAAGACGTTCTTGAGGATCTCGATGTTCATCCCCGCGCCGTTGTCCTCGCACTCGATGAACCGGCGGCCGCCTTCCGTCCCCTGCCGCATGACGATCCGGCCCTCCCACGGGTCGGGGCGCAGGCCGCGGCGCTCCAGGGCCTGGGTCCTGGCCCCGCGGAGGCGGCAGGCGTCGAGCGCGTTCTGGTACAGCTCGCGGATCGCGAGGTTGGGGTCGTCGTAGAGCTGCCTGCCCATGAGCAGCTCCCTGACCTTGTCCTCGGCCAGCTGGAAGCGGGGCAGCGGCACCTCGTAGGCGCGTCCGGTGTCGGGGACCTGGACGGGCCGGAGCCCGGTCGAGGTGACACGCCGGGGCAGGCGGTCGCGCAGCCAGGACGGGACGGCCAGCGCGTTGAGCGACCGCTCGCAGGCGGTGTTCGCCCTGGCCGCCACGGCTTCAAAGACATCGTGGAGGGCCGGGTGGCCGCACGTGAGCCGCAGATCGAGGTCCTCGCCCTCGTAGTGCCAGCTCGCGTCGCGGCTCGCGGCGTTCTGCACGATGCCCAGCGGCAGCTCCAGCTGGGTCCCGAGGAGATCGGCGAGCACCGGTTTGCCGCGCCTCGTGTCGGCGGCCATCAGGCCGGCGAGCCAGAGGACCGCCGCGTATCCGCGCCACCGGTCGTCCACGTAGTCGTGTGCCAGCCAGGAGAGCAGGGACTCGTCGATCGGCTCCGCGCCGACCGCGCGGATGAGAGCCTCCGCGAGGTGGCAGACCTCCGCCTGCCCCGCGCTGCCCGCGCAGTCGGCGAACAGCCCGGCGCCCCATCGGTAGGCCTCCCGCGCGGCGGGTTTCCTCCAAAGGGACCTGCGTGCTCCCAGCCACTGGTGGACGAGCCACATGACGAGGGCGTTCCAGGGCTCCTTCTGGCCGCGGGCATGGAACCCCTCGGCCCGGCGGACGATGTGCTGGTACATCTCGTGCGAGACCTCCAGGTCCCGCCGGAGCCCGGACCCGTAGGTGCGGTCGAGGTTCTCCGGTGAGATTCCGGCGGCGTCGTGGATTCCCGCGGCCAGCACCGTCTCGTGGAGGAAGGGCGCGGCGATGAGGAAGGACGCCTCGGCGGGCCGCAGGCGGGCGTCGCCTCCCAGCAGGACGCGCACCGCTTCCAGCACCCGTCCGGGGTGGTTCTGGTCGGTCCAGGGATCGGTGAGGCCGGTGCGCCGGTGGAGGGCCGCGGAGGCGTCTCCGCAGCGGCGCGCGCATTCCGTGACGACGCGCAGGGTCTCCTGGCGGGCGGTTTCGGAATCGCCTTCGCAGAGGTCCCAGAGCCCGTTGGAGAGGACGGCGTTGCGCCAGGCCGCGACCAGTCCGTCACCGGCGCAGATCGGAATCCGGCTCGCGGACCGGAACACCTCGGGATAGGGAAGGTGGGGTTCCTGCTCGTCCCCGCTCCAGCGGGCCCGGTCCTTCATGTTCGCCTTCACCGCCTCGACGACCTCTTCCAAGGTGACGGCGGGATTCCGGCGGTCGAGGGCCTGGGCGAGCGCCTGGGTGAAGACGCTCCCTCTCTCGTCGAAGTTGCAGACCTGGCCGGGCCGGCATCCGTTGACCAGGACGAACGCGCCGCCTTCGGCGCGGTGCAGGAGCGGGTTGACGGGAGGGGCGTCGTCGGTGCGGACCGGCGTGCGGCAGGCGTCGACGATCATGAGGATGAGCCGGGCGCGGCACTCGGGGATCCCGTCGGGGACCACCGGGACGAGGCTGTTGGTGTCGAGTCGCCCGGTCGAGCGTCTGACGTAGGCGTCGCTCGGCACCAGGTAGTCGCGTCCGTCGATGGACACCCCGTGACCGGAGTAGTAGATGAGCAGCACGCCGTCTTCGGGGGCGTCCTCGTACGCCTCGTCGATGACCCTGGTGATGAGGTTGCGGGTGGGCGCGTCCTCGATTCCGCCGATGCCGTGGGACTGGACGTCGTAGTCGGAATTGCGGAGGGCGTCGGCCAACCTCTCGATATCGGACCTGACTATGTCTTCAATAGTGTCCAGGCCGGAATTCTTGCTCTGTGGCACACCGATCAGACAGGCCCTGCGCGTGACCATGGAACCCCTAGGGTTACGAAGCCGACCAAAGCGATGACAAGCACTTTAAGGTCTTCGATGTCAATCCCGTGGTATTCGCTGACATCTTCCTGGGCCACCGTCGAGCGCCGGTTCTCCCGGGCGGACGGCGGCGTGACGGACCTGTGGCTTGCCGGAAAGGGCCAGATCGCTTATTCGAGAGAAACAGCGGAGAGGTTCTGGTCACATGGGAGGGCGGATGTCTTCCGGTGCGGGGGGCCGAACACGGAGGTCTGAGGAGTGACGCGTCGGCTCGATGTGCCCGAGGAGGTGGCGGGGTACCGGGTGGGGGAGGAGGTGGGGCGGGGCGGCCAGGCGGTCGTGTACCTCGGGGTGGGCGAGGACGGGGCGCGGGGCGCGGTGAAGGTGTACGGGCGGGGGGAGGACGCCGAGGACCGGTTCGGCAAGGAGATCGCGGCGCTGCGGGAGGTGCCGGCCGGGTACGCGGCGCGGCTGCTGGACTTCGGCAGGCTCGAGGACGGACGGCCCTACCTCGTCACCGAGTACCTCGAGGGGCCCACGCTGAAGCAGCGGCTCGACGAGGTCGAGGACGGGCGGCTGGGGCCGGGGGAGCTGCGGGAGACGGCGCTCGGGACGATCGTCGCGCTGGCCGCCTTCCACGCGCACGGCGTGGTGCACCGCGACTTCAAACCGGCGAACGTGATCTGCGCGCCGGACCACCCCCACGTGATCGACTTCGGTATCGCCCGGCGGGCCGGCAGCGCCACGACCGTCTGGCGGGGACCGGTCGGGACCATCGCCTACATGGCGCCCGAGCAGTTCTCCCCGGGGCGGGCCGGGTTCGCCTCGGACGTGTTCAGCTGGGCCGTCGTCATGGTCCACGCCGCGACGGGCGGGCACCCCTTCCGCGACGAGGGCGACAACGCCGACCGGGTGGTCGAGCGGATCAGGACGCAGGTGCCCGACCTCACCGCCTTCCCGAGGCCGTGGCGCTCCCTGCTGCGCAGGTGCCTGCACAAGAATCCGCGCCGGCGCCCCGCGGCGGAGCGGGTCCGCGCGATCGTCGAAGGGCTGGACGACCCCGTCCTCACCGTTCCCGCCGCGCGGACGACGCAGGAGACGGCCGTCGATCCGCGACCGGGCGCGCCCGGTCCCGTCCGGTGGTTCGAACGGCCGGTGGCGGGGCTGGCCCTGGGCGCGGTGCTGGCGGGGACGGCCTGGGGCGGCGCGGAGCTGGCGGGTGGCTGGGCGGAGGACTGTCCGCAACCCCTCGTGCTGCGGGCCATGGCGCCGGCCGAGTCGCGGGAGGAGCTCCACCGGGCGGGGCAGGGCTTCGCGGCGGCGGAGGCCGGTGACGGATGCAGGCCCGTGCAGGTGGTGGTCTCCGCCCAGCCGTCGCTGGAGGCGCTGCGCGCGGGACTGCTGAGCGGCTGGGCGGACCGGCTGCGCACCGACCCGCAACCGGACGTGCTGATGATGAGCAGCTCGGCCGAGAAGGCGTACGTCGACCCCGCGGCGGCGGACGAGATCCCGCCGGGGGCGCGGCCGCCGCGGCTGGTGGACCTGGGAGGCACCGGCGTGAGGTCCGCGATGACCGTGGCCGCGACGGCGGCGGCCTGGGGCGTCCTCGACGCGGAGCGGCGGGACGGGCGCTGGAAGGACCTGCCGGGACTGCTGGAGCGGGCCGAGGCGCACGGGATCGCGGTGCTGCGCCCCAACCCCGACAGCGCGGCCTCGGGGACGCTCGGCAGCCTGGCCTTCTACGCCGACCCGGCGGTGAACGGGGACAGGAGGCGGCTGAACGCCTTCGAACGCCAGGTGGCGCGGGTCCCGCTCGCCGACGCGGGGGCGGCCATGTGCGCGCTGGAGGAGCAGGCCCAGGCGGTGGCGATCGTCCCCGAGCGCGTCGTCGCCGGGTACAACGCGGCGTCCACGTCCGGGCGGAGCACCGGATGCGGGACCGGCCGCCGGCCCACCACGTTCCCCCTCCTGCAGGTCGAGGGCCTCCCCCGGCTCGACCACCCGCTCGTCCACGTCGCCTGGCCCGGCGCGCGGTCGGCGGAGCGCCGGGAGTACGCCGAGCGGTTGCGCGGCTGGCTCGCCGGGCACGCCGCCCGGAGCGACTGGCCCGCCGGCTCGGTGCCCCTGGAGCCCGGCGCGCTCGCCGGAACCCAGGACCTCCTCAAGCAGACCCGCGGCGGGCGCACCGTCGAGGTGCTCATCGACCGGTCGGGATCGATGGAGCAGGACGCCCCGGGCGGCGTCCCGCTGGTCACCGTCCGGGCGCTGACCGGCGACCTCCTGGCGGAGCTGCGGGAGAACGACAGGGTCGGGCTGGCGGTCTTCCCCGGTCCGGGGGGCAGGGACCCGGCCGAACTCCTGGCGCGCGGCCCGGCGGGGCTCCAGGAGGTCAAGGCGGTGCGCGAGAAGGTGGAGGACCTCGAAGCCGACGCGGCGAGGACCCCGCTGCACCGGGCCCTGGCGGTCAGAGGCGCGGCGCTGAACGCCGCCGACCCCGCCGGGGTGCTCGTCGTCTTCACCGACGGGGCGGACGAGGACGTCTCCGAGGACGCGGCACGGGAGGCCGCCGTCGACATGGGAGTGGAGCTGGGCCGCCAGGGCGCCCCGCGGGTGGTCGTCGTGGTGCTGGGCGGGCGCGGGTGCGCCGACGGCGTCAAGACCCTGGACGAGAGGCTGGAGGGCTTCGTGTGCGTCGCGGCCGGAAGGTCGTCCTATGAGGAGCTCCGGGCCAGGCTGTTCGTCGAGATCTGGAGATGAGCATGCGCCAGTGGAAGTTCGCCGCCGGGCTGCTCGCCGGAGTGCTCCTCGTGTGCGTCGCGGCCCTGGCCGTCCACCGGCCCTGGCGGGGGAGCGGCTGCCCCGGGCGCACGGACCACACGCTCGTCGTCCTGGGCGACAAGGACGTCAGCTCCGGCAGGCAGCGCAAGGCGGAGATCGAGCGGTGGCGCGGCCCCGGCGGGACGCGTGCGGAGCTGCGCGAGCTGTCGGGGGTGGCCGACCTCCAGCACGCCCAGCTGGCCGCGACGGCCCAGGACGGCGGGTGCGGCGTCGACGTCTACCTCCTCGACAGCCCCTGGGTCGCCGAATTCGCCGAGGCGGGCCATCTGGAGCCCTTCGGGGAGCCGGTCGGCGGGCTGCTGGAGGGGAGGCTGCGGGAGAGCGGAGAGCACGCCGGAGAACTGTGGGCGGTGCCCTTCAGCGCCGACGCCCCGCTGCTGTACTACCGCAAGGACCTGCTGGAGAAGGCGGATCTCGACCCGCCCACGAGCTGGGACGAGGTGTGGGAGCACTCCCGGACGCTGCTCGCGGACCCCTCCAGCGGGCTCAGCGCCGGATACGCCGCCCAGCTGGCCCACTACGAGGGCTTCACCATCAACGCCCTCGAACTGATGTGGACGCACGACAGCAGCGAGCTCCTCGACGACGACGGCGAGGTCGAGATCAACACGATCGCCCTCCAGGAGATCCGCAAGAAGCTCGGCGACTCCCGGCTCATCGCACGGGACTCCTTCACCTGGCACGAGGACGAGGCGACCCGCGCGTTCATCGAGGGCGAGACGCTGTTCCTGCGCAACTGGCCCACCGCCTACCGGCGGCTCGCCGAGGACCCGTCCGTCACGGACGCCGGGCGGCTCGCCGAGAAGTACGGCGTCACGGTGCTGCCCGGGAGCGGCGTCCTGGGCGGGCAGAGCCTGGCCGTCGCCGCGCACTCCCCGTACAAGGAGGAGGCGCGGCGGCTCATCCGGGCGCTGACCGGGTACGACGCCCAGAACAGGCTGTTCTGGTGCGGAGGGTTCGCGCCCGTGCGCGCCGAGGTCTACGACAGGCGCAGCCCGCAGACCTGCGACGCCCAGGACTCCGACGACGCGGACGGGTACGTCGCCCGGCTGCCGCCGGAGGAACTGGAGACCCTGCGCACGGCCGTCGAAGAGGCGCGCCCCCGGCCGAACACCCCCTACTACACCGAGTTCAGCCGGGTCTTCCAGGAGCTCCTGTACTGCGACCTCCAGCCCGCCGCGCTGGTCACGGCATGTCCGCAGAAGCCGGGATCGGCCCCGGAGTTCCCGGACGACCTGGAGAAGCGGCTCACCGAGGCTCTGCGGGGGAGGTGAACGCCGTCAGCCGGCCGGGCGGATGAGGGTCTCCTGGGCGACGGAGGCGACGAGGGTGCCGTCGAGGGTGTGCATGGTGCCGCGGGCCATGCCCCGGGAGCCGTGGTTGGTGACGGATTCCATGGAGTAGAGCAGCCACTCGTCGGCGCGGGCGGGGCGGTGGAACCAGACGGCGTGGTCGAGGCTGACGGCCGTGGAGTAGGAGACGGTCGAGCCCGGGGCGCGCGAGGAGTCGACGACGGCGAGGTCGGAGATGTAGGCCATGACGCACGGGTGCAGCGACGCGTCTTCGATCGGGTCGCGGTAGCGGAACCAGAACGGGTGGCGCAGCGGGAACAGCTCGTCGAGGAGGAGGGGGCCGGCCGGGCGGACGTCGAAGTTCGGGACGCCGCCGAACCACGCGGGCAGCTCGTAGGAGGTGAGCTCCTCCGGTCCGGGCACGTCGAGCCCGCCGGTCGGCTGCCACTCCTCGCCGTCCTCCGGCACGTGGAAGGACGCCGTCAGCTCGAAGATCGTCCGGTCGCCGTGGCTCGCGGTGACATGGCGGGTGGAGAACCCCCGGCCGTCGCGGACGCGCCGTACGGCCAGGTCCAGGGGCTTGGTGGGCTGCCCGGTGCGCAGGAAGGAGGCGTGCAGGGAGTGCACGGGGCGGCCGGGCGCCACGGTCAGCTGCGCGGCGCGCAGGCTCTGCGCGGCGATCTGCCCGCCGAACGTGCGCTCCATCTGCGACGGCACGGGCCGGATCGTGAAGCGGTCCTCCTCCTGCCGTTCCAGCGCGAAGATATCCGCCAGCACACCGCTCATGCCCATTGCCCCGAACCTTTCCTTGGCCTTCGCCGGAATCGTACGGAACGCCGTTCCGCCGGTCCGCGGTGACCCCGGAGCTCAGGACGCCGGGCCGCCGCGGTCGGGGCGCAGCAGGGTCTCCTGGGCGACGGAGGTGACGCGGGCGCCGTCGCGGGCGCGCATGCCGCCCATGGTCATGCCGCGGGCGCCGTGGTTGCTGACGGGCTCCATCGTGTGCAGGAGCCAGGCGTCGGCGCGGGCGGGGCGGTGGAACCACACGGAGAGGTCGAGGCTGGCGAAACCCGAGTAGGCGAAGGACGTGCCGGGCCGGCGGGAGGCGTGGACGAGGCCGATGTCGGTGAGGTAGGTGATGAGGCAGGCGTGCAGCCCCGGGTCCGGCACGGGGGAGGAGAAGCGGATCCAGTACGGGTGGCGCAGCGGGTAGTCCTCCTCCTCTTCGGCGAGCGGGGCCACCGGCCGGACGTCGATGTGGGGGGCGAGCCTGATGATGAACGGGGGGAGCTGGAAAGGGGCGATCTCCTCGGGGGAGGGGACGTCGACGCCGTCGGACGGCTGCCAGTCCTCGCCCTCCTCCGGGTCGTGGAAGGACGCCGTCAGCTCGAAGACGGTCGTGCCGTCCTGGCTCGCGGTGACGTGGCGGGTGGAGAAGCCGCGGCCGTCCTTGACCCGCCGCACGTCCAGGTCGAGCGGTGCGGAGGACCGGCCGGCCCGGACGAAGTGGCCGTGCAGGGAGTGCGCCGGGCGCCCGCGGGGAGCGGTGAGGGTCGCGGCCCACAGGCTCTGCGCCGCGACCTGGCCGCCGAAGGTGCGCGGCATCACCCCTTCGACGGGGTCGGCGGTGAACCGGTCCGCGGCCCGCCGCTCCAGGGAGAAGAGCTCCTTCAGCGCCTCGTTCAGGTCCATGTCCGGCGTCCCTTCCTCCGATGGCGGGGGACGTTCCCCGGCCGGATCGCTCCCGCTCTCGTCGAGATGCGTAATCTCATTTTAGAGAATGGAGTTTCCGGATCAGAACGGGGGCTCGTCGTCCGGGTCGGGTTCGGCGACCGTCGAGGCCACCGCCTGGGCGAGGCCCGTCACGGGCGCCTCGTTGAGGATCTCCCCGGTCCGCGGGTCGATGAGCACGCCGTCGACCTCGATCGGGCCGGTGTCCGGGGCGTGCCGGTCCGGACACCAGCGGGCCACCGGGCAGGTCGCGCAGTGCCGTCCGGGCCGGGGGCGGAACTCCACGTCGGTGTGCCAGCCGCCGGCGAGCCGGACGAGCTCCGCGCGGGCACGGGCGACGACGCCGGCGTCCCCGGTGTCGAAGGAGAAGAGGGACGCGCCGGCCGGGGACATGACCTCCAGCTCGACCGTTCCCGACACGGGCGCCTCGCCGCCGAACGCGCCGTCGGCGATCAGGCAGACGGCCAGCGCGAGCTGCGGCACCCGCTCGAAGAGCGTGTCGGCGTCCCACGCGGCGGAGCCGCCCGTCGTCTTCTGCTCCCGGTAGAAGGTGCGGCCGCCGGCGACGTAGACGAGGTCCGGGTGGGCCACGACCAGCACGTCCGCCTGCGCGTCGTAGGCGGCGGTCGCGGGCTCGGCCGTCAGCGAGGTGACGTTCGCGTCCGTGCGCAGAGGGCACACTTCGAGGTGGCTCAGCAGGAAGGGCCGGATCTGGCGGTACTCGTCCGGCGTCATGAGCTCCGCGGCGAACCCCGCGAGCGCCTCGGGCAGATCCTCCTCGGCGCAGGCCCGGTAGGGGAGCCGCGAATGCGCGACCTCCAGCCAGGTGTGCACGAGCGTGCCCCGGCGGATCGCGGGATGGTCGCTCCAGTCGCCGGGGAGCCGCTGGTCCCGCAGATGCGCCTGCGCCGGGCAGATCCGGTACTGCCCCGCCGTGGCCGCCGACCACACCCGCCGGTGCGTCCCGCTCCCGTCCAGCCCCAGCAGCCCCGGCACGTGCGGCAGCGCGTCGCACTCGGCCCGCAGCTTGCACTGCGCGCAGTCCGATCCCGGCTGCCTGCGCCCGCCGAACACCACATCCGAGGCCACCGGCTGCGCCCGCTCCCGATACCTCCGGGCGATCTCCTCGGGTCCGGCGTCCACCACGACCTTCGGCACCCGCTCGTCGCTCACCACGACCTCGACGACCCGCACCCGCTTCGCGGGCCCCGCGTCTGCGCGCACCTCCACCGGCATGTCCCGGTAGACCGAGCCCGCCGCCTTCGCCCCGAACGCCGCCAGCTGCGCCAACGCCAGGTTGGACGGATCGTCCCCCGCCCCCACCCGGCTCACCCGCAGCCGCCGCACCTCCCGCACGGCACCGTCCGCGGAGGCGTACCACCGCCCCCACCCCGTCAGCACCCGCGCTTCGAGGGGAGAGGCGACATGCTGCAGCACCCGGGACTCCCGATGCGGCAGCAGCACGACGTCCCCGAGCTCGTCGGCGAGCCACCGGGCGTCCTCCAGGTAGGTGCCGACCGCCTGCCGCACCCACCCCTCGACCCCCGGATGCACGCTCTTGGGCGTCTCCTCCAGCACTTTCTGAACGGAGACCTCGGCGTCGAGCCCGCCGAACTCCACCCCGTCCAGCGCCGCCATCACCAGCCCGAGCGGAAACCCCTCCCAAGGCGCGTCCCGCCGCTCCTCGAACTGCTTCGGCCACACCCGGGGCCGCGCCTTCAACGCCGCGAACTCCGCGCACTTCCCCTCACCCGCGTCGAGCTGCCCGGCCGACAACCGGACCAGCCCGGCAGGCCCTTTGAGACTGGCATGCGGAACCCACGACATCGTCATCCCCACATCGTCGAACGACCCGGCTCTCTCCCCGACGGCCCCGGCGGTGCAGGCGACCGGGTCACGGCTGAAGTCCTGCCCCGTCGAGGATCCGGTGGGCGATCCCGCTGAGAAGATTACGGCTTTCTTCTTCGGAAAGCGCAGCGCTTCTGACGGACTCATACCTTCTGGCGTATCTCGCCACCTCTTCGGGGCGCGTGCGTACGTGGTCGGCCGCGAGAAAGGCGAGGCCGTTCCGTCAGGCGACTCCCGCGTTCCGCCGCGCCGCGAAGAAGGCGTCGAGTTCGGCCTGCTGCGCGCCGTCGAAGGCGCACCGGGGAAGGAACCCGTTCCACTGCCCGTTCACGAAGAACAGCCAGGACTCAGGAGTGTCCACGATCCGCCCGAACATGGACCACTGCACCGTGGTGGCGGACTGGTCGGTCCGGCACTCGTACCCGTCATCGGCCACCCGGATCGTCGTGGGCACGCAGATGTACGTGAGCTGCCGCCTGGCGGTCCGGCGGATCCCCCAGTTCATCGCGAAGGGTGCCACGACCGCTCCGGCGATCATGCCGATCCCCATGGAGACGGCGCCGACCAGGACACAGACGGCCCCCGACACGACCAGTACCGACGGCAGCCCCAGGCGGAAGGTCCTGAGCTGCCGCCTGATGCCGTACTGAGCCGCCCGCACCACATCGTCGGGAGTGGGTTCATAGCTGACGGTGAAGTTCACGATGCCACTTTCATCTGATCCGGCGATGGCCGGGCGGCGGGGACGAACGCCGCGCACAGGGCGATGAGAACTCCGTGAGCAGGTAATGGAGCCCGTAGGGAAACCGAAAACGGTGTGGACCGCCAGGAGCGCTGCAGATCTTTCCAGGTTTCTCCGAATCGCGGCAAGAGGCTCGTCCCGGAGCGGCATCCGCCCGTACGGAACCCGAACGCCGATCCCCGCCGAATCCCGCGGGGACGGTTCAGGTGCCGGCCGCGGCGGGTGGGTTGAACTTGGAGTAGGCCGGGGCGCTCCAGCGGAAGGGCATGGCGCCGGTGATCTCGCGGACCTCTTCGACGGTGAAGTCGACCAGGCGTTGGGCGCCGGGGAAGGCGGCGGTCTCGGCCTCGTTCCAGACGGTCTCGGCGGTGCCGGTGAGGTGGAGGAGGGAGCCGGTGGACCAGGAGGGGACGAGGAGGGCGGCGGCGGGATTGAGTTCGAGGTTGCCCAGGGTGAGGAACATCGTGTTGCCCCGGTAGTCGGGCCAGCGGAGGCGGGTGGGGGACAGGACCCGGACGAAGCCGGGGGAACCGCCCCGGTGGGAGGCGTCGGCGTCGCCTTCGGGGGAGGCGGTGGTGACGAAGAACGTGTCGGTCTCCTCCAGCGCGCGTTGCTGGGCGGGGGTGAGGGCCGCGCCCCGGTGGAGGGTGAGGGGGGTGGGCGGGAGGGGGTCGGGGGTGCGCTGCTGGATGTACTTCGGGCAGTTGGAGATGACCTGGTCGGGGGTGATGAGCAGGCCGCCGGGGACGGGCTCGGAGGTGCCGTTGATGCGCATGCGGCGGCGGGAGGCGGGCTCGATGGCGATCATGCCGACCTTGGCGGGGGCGGCCAGGGCTTCGGCGAGGGGGTCTTCGGGGTGGGGGAGGGAGTGGACGGCCAGGGTCGTCTCGGTGGGCTGGAGGAAACCGGGGTCGCCGGTGAGCAGGGTGGTCCAGAGGCGTCCGGCCGGGTCGGCGGCGCCGATGACGATCATGGGCTGCCGGGTGAGGAAGGCCATGGCGACCTCCGGGAAGGAGCTTCTGATGGCGCGGAGCGCGGACGCGGCAGGGGTCTGCAGGCCGGCGCGGTGCTGAACGGAGAGCTCTCCGTCGTGGTAGGTCGCCATGGCGCGGGCCGCTTAGAAGAAGCCGCAGGTGGGGGCGCCTGCGACGGGTGCGGTGGCGGACTCGGCGCCGGACGGGGCGTAGACCTCCAGGCGGATGCCGTCCGGGTCGCTGAAGAAGATGCCGCCGGAGGCGGCCCCCTCGCCGTGGGGAACGATGCCGTCGTAGGTGAACCGGGTGCCCAGGCCGCGCAGGACCTCCTCGGCCGCGCGGACCTCCTCGATCGTGTCGACCTGGAACGACAGGTGGTGCAGGCCCGCGACGTCCGTGCGGGCGGCCGCCTCGGTCTGGCGCCACAGGGCGACGACCAGCCGCCCGTCCTTGCCGAGGAGGGCGTGGCCCTCGTCGCGTCCGGCCACCTCGAAGCCGAAGGCGCGCGTGTAGAAGGCGATCGAACGGTCCAGGTCGGTGACGTTCAGTCCGACATGGCCGGTTTGCAGCGTGTTCACGGGAGGTCCTTTCTCCGGCGCGAGGCGATCTCTAACCGGTGAAATTGACTTTAAGGGTTAGATCGTCGGGCGTCAACCGGCCACATGACGATGAGCGGTTAGCATGGAGGCCATGGATCCCCGACCGCTGACCGGTGAGCCGATCTCCCTGGAGCTGCTGAACACCCGGTGGCCGCAGGACGGGGAGCCGCAGGACCTGCTCTCCTCACTCGACGGCCTGGCGATCTGGCTCGCCTCGCCCACGGTCGCCTCGGAGCTGGGCGAACACCCCGTCCACGCCGACGAGCCGACGCTCGCCGCGCTGCTGCGGGCGCGGGACGCCCTGGCGGAGCTCCTGGCCGATCCCGCGAACACGGCGGCGGCCGACGCCGTGCTGGCCCGCGGGAGGCTCCGCCTCACCGCCTCACCGCAGGGGCCGGCCGAACGCCTCGAACTGGACGATCCCGCCTACTACCCGGCCTGGACGGCGGTGCGCGACTACCTGCGCCTCGTCGGCGACCGCCCCGACCGGCTCCGCAAGTGCGCGCACGACGCCTGCGTCCTGCACTTCTTCGACACCTCGAAGAACGGCACCCGCCGCTGGTGCTCCATGGCGGCCTGCGGCAACCGGGCCAAGGCCTCCCGCCACTACGCGCGCGCCCGCACCGGGCGGGACTGAGGTCAGTGGCCCCCGCCGGCCAGGTTGAGGCCGACCACGCCGGCGAGGATGAGGAGGATCGAGGCGATCTTGAGGGGGGAGGCGTTCTCGCCCAGGACGAGGACGCCCAGGACGGCGGTGCCGACGGCGCCGATGCCCGTCCAGACGGCGTAGGCCGAGCCCACCTCCAGGTGGCGCAGGCCCAGGGAGAGCAGGCCGAAGCTGAGCAGCGCGAAGACGGCGAAGGACACGCTGGGGGCCAGGACCGAGAAGCCCTTGCTGAGCTTCAGCGAGTAGGCCATGGCGACCTCGAACAGACCGGCGGTGATGATCAGCAACCAGGCCATGACGGCTCCTCCTTGCGGGGAAGCGTCGTCTTTGCAGTCCGGGTACGGCGCGTCTCGTCCGGGCACGCCCCTTCTGGGGCCGCGCCTTCGTCAACGAACGGGGATCACCGGGAATTCCCGGGACGTCGGCGAACCGTCCGGACGAGACGGGCGATCTCCAGATCCAGAGGATGCGCCGCTTCCGGAGGCGGCGTCGTCTCGTCCCACCACAGGCAGGCGCCGATCTCCGCGCAGGGGGTGAAGGAGTCCTCCGGGCGGGCGACGCGGCCGGTGAAGACGGCGGCGTATTCGAGACGCCGCTCCGGGCCCAGCCGGAAGCGAGCGTGGCCGGCGAGGCGGAGCGCGTCGACCTCCTGCCCGGTCTCCTCCCGCAGCTCCCGGACGGCGGCCTGGTGAGGGGTCTCTCCCGGGTCGATCATCCCGCCCGGGAGCTCCCACTGCCCGCGCGCGTTGTCGAAGACCAGCAGCAGGAACGGCCCGGAGCGCAGGACGACCAGGGACGCGGGGAGCGGGGCCGGGGCGCCGGGAGCCCGGTCGGAGCAGGGGATGAAGCCGGTCAGCATGTCGCCCGAAGGGTCGGTGACCGGGAACTGCACGGGTTCCTCCTTGGTCCGGGGCCGTACGGCCAGGGTAGGGCGGACACGGTGCGTGTGGGCCGGGCTACAGGTTCTGGAATCACTGGCCGGGTAGGTGGTGAGATATGACGACGAAAATGAACACGCTGCTCAAGACCTCGGCGGCGGTCGGGGTGGCCGCGGGAGCGGGGGCGCTGGCCACCGACGCTGAGTCCGACTGGTACCGGCGGCTGGAGAAACCCTCGTGGCAGCCGCCGCCGCAGGCGTTCGGCATCGTGTGGCCCGTGCTCTACGGCCTGATCGCCTACTCTTCGGGGCGGGCGATGGACCGCGCTCCCGCGGACGAGCGGCGGGGCGTGGCGCAGGCCCTCGGCATCAACCTGGCGCTCAACACGGGCTGGTCGGTGCTGTTCTTCGCGGCGAAGAAGCCGCGGGCCGCGCTCGGCGAGATCGTGGCGCTCAACCTTTCCAACGCCCTGCTGGTGAGCAGGGCGTGGCGCGCCGACCGCCGCGCCGGGATGCTCCTCCTCCCGTACGCGGCGTGGACGGCGTTCGCGACGGTCCTCACCGGCACGATCGTCCGCCGCAACTGAAGCCCCGCCGGCCGACGGGGCCAAGGCCCCGTCGGCACGTCAGGCCGGTTCCAGGAGCGGGGTGCGCGGTTCGAGGAGGATCTCCACGTCCTCCTGGGCGGGCTGGTGGGACAGGATCATGTCGGCCTCGTAGTAGAGGGCCAGCTGCATGGGGCGGCCGTGGGCCGTCCACAGGGCGGTGCGGTCGGCGAGCGGCGGGTCCAGCAGCCGGACGGTGAGCCTGCGCAGCCGGGACGCCAGGCCGGGGCCCAGGTCGTCGGGGCTGAGGGAGGGCACCGAGTGGAGGATCTGCGCGACGCGGCCCAGGCGGGCCTGCAGCTCCAGCGGCGGGAAGCCGGGACCGGTGACCACGTAGGTCAGGCGCAGTCCGAGCGGCGGGCGCCGGAGCCCGCCGGGCGGGCCGGAGAGCGGGGCGCCGCGCAGGCAGGGGTGTTCGGCGATGCCGCACAGGCACAGGTGGATCTGGTGGGGGGTCAGCGCGGCGCCGGCGTCCAGGGAGCTGACCGCCACCCAGTCGGGGTCGCCGCCGCGGACCCGCAGGAGCTCGGCCAGCGCCGAGGTGACCTCGTCGATCATGACGGCCACCGGGATCTGCGTTCGCCCATCGGACGCCCCTCTCTCTCACCGCGTGCCGGACCCGGGCCGGAGCGAGGGTCCTCACGCTGGGTACCGTTCTATGAACGCAATGTAACACTCGGTGGGCCGGTGGTGGCAAGAGGTGGCGAACCGGACGAAAACTCAGTCCGCCTTCCGGACGTACGGGGCGGCGTTGGCGAAGTCGTCGTCGACCACCACGACCCGCCGGCCGGCGGCGGCCAGGAAGGACCCGGCGATGGCCGAGCGGTAGCCCGTGGCGCAGTGCACCCACACCTCGCCCTCGGGCACCTCGTCCAGGCGGGAGAGCAGCTCGTGCAGCGGGACGTGGACGGCTCCGGGCAGATGCGACCGCCGCCACTCGTCGTTCCGGCGGACGTCCAGGACGGTGACGGTCCGGTGGTGGCGCACCGCCGCGAGCTCGTCGAAGGTGCCGAGCCCGACCTCGCTCAGGGGCGCGCCGCCCGTCCAGCCGGACGGGTCGCCGGAGGCCGCCGACGCGGGGCGTTCGATGCCGATCCGGACGAGTTCGCGCTGGGCCTCGGCGATCTCGTCGGGGGTCTCGGCGAGCAGGCTCACCGGGGTGCCCCACGGGATCAGCCACCCCAGGTAGGTGGCGAAGGAGCCGTCCAGGCCGAAGTTGAACGCGCCGCCCAGGTGGCCCGCCGCGAACGCCTTGCGGGAGCGCAGGTCGACGACCCACTCCCCGTCCTGGAGGCGGCGGCGCAGCTCGGCGGCGTCGGCGCGGCGGGGCTCCGACAGGTCGGGGGCGCCGGGGCCGTCGAGGTTGCGCGGGCTCATGTGGGCGTAGTAGGCGGGATAGGCGTCGAGCCCGGCCAGCAGGGTCTCCACGTACTCCCGCTCGTCCTGGGTGAGCACCGGGTTGGTCTTCCGCTCCCGCCCGATCGTGGACCGGGTGGCGTCGGACTGGGTGGAGGAGCAGAAGCTGCCGAAGCCGTGCGTCGGGTAGACCTCGGTGTCGTCGGGCAGCTCGTCGGCCAGGCGCCGCGCCGTGCGGTGCTGGGCGCGCGCCAGGGCGTCGGTGTGGTCGGGGCCGAGCAGGTCGGGGCGGCCCGTCGAGCCGTAGAGCAGGGACCCTCCGGTGAAGACGGCGACCGCCTCGCCCCCGGACTCCAGCACGTAGGACAGGTGGGTGTGGGTGTGCCCGGGGGTGGCCAGGGCGCGGACGCGCATCCGCGGGCCGACCTCGATGACGTCCCCGTCGCGGACGGGGGAGTGCTCGAAGCGCACGGGGTCGTCGGCGTTGACGTGGTAGGCGGCGCCCGTGGCCTCGGCGAGGGCCGGGCCGCCCGTCACGTAGTCGTTGTGGATGTGGGTCTCGAAGACGTGGGTGATGCGGAGGTCCCGGCTCCGTGCGGGCTCCAGCATGCGGTCGATGTCGCGCTGCGGGTCGACGACGAAGGCGGTCGTGCCGTCGGTGACCAGGTAGCTGCGGTCCCCCAGCGTCGGGGTCTCCATGGGAATGATCTCGATCATCGTGCGTCGCCCCCTTGGCTCAAGGCTAGGTGAAGTGCCGGGTCTTATACCCCCGGGGGTATCTTTTCCTCACGTTATGCCCTGATTCGCGGGAGGGCAAACGGTCGTCCACAACCCGGCGGGCGAGGGGCGCGGAGGCGTGGCAGGATGGCGGCGAGATGAACGTCCGACCTCCGCTCCGCCTGGCGCGCGCCTCGGTCTTCGCGGCCGTGTGCGTGCTGCTCACGTCCGCGGGCCACGCGACGGCCTCCGGGGAACCGCTGGGGCCGGGAAGCGTGCTGGCGGGATTCGCCGGGGTGCTGGCCTTCGCGTTCGTCCTGGCCGGGCAGGAACGCTCCCTTCCCGTGATCACCGGGGGGCTGCTCGGCGGGCAGTTCATGCTGCACGCCCTGTTCACGGCCGCGGACACGGGCTTCGGCCACCACGGGAACCTCCCGCAGCTCGTCGCCGAACCCTCCGGAGGCGGCACGGGCATGGCGGCGGCGCACCTGCTCGCCGCCTGGGGGTCGGGCTGGTGGCTGCGCCGGGGCGAACGCGGCGCCTGGCGGCTGGCCCGGCAGGCGGCGAAAGCCCTGCTGAGGCCGCTTCTCCTCGTTCTCTCCCCGCCTGTCGAGGCGGTGCGGCACATCGCCGTGGCCCAGGACGTCGTCGTGCCGCGCGCCGTCGTGGTGCTGCGGCACGTGCTCGTCCTCCGGGGGCCGCCGAAGGGGTTCCGGGCGCTCGGCTTCGGCTGAACGCCACCGAGGCCGGACGGCCCGCGGGCCGTT
Source organism: Actinocorallia libanotica (assembly GCF_039525175.1). NCBI lineage: Bacteria > Bacillati > Actinomycetota > Actinomycetes > Streptosporangiales > Thermomonosporaceae > Actinocorallia > Actinocorallia libanotica. The sequence continues at coordinate 57,134 of NZ_BAAAHH010000011.1, read as the reverse complement.
CCCCCACCTCTTCACACCCGCCTTCCGCGCGGGTGCCCGGAAACCCCTCGCGGGTGCCCGGAACCCCTTTCGACAGAGCACTCATGGAGATCCGCATGTCCACTCGTCTCGTCTCGCTGTGCGCCGCCCTCGCGTTCGGAGCCGCCGCCCTCACCGGCTGCTGCGGCTCCGACGACACCTCCGCCAAGGAGACGGCCGCCCCCTCCACCGCCGCGAGCAGCACCGCCGCCGCCCCGCTGGCCTTCGAGAACGCCTGGGTGAAGGCGGCCGAGAAGGGGATGACCGCCGCGTTCGGCACCCTCGTCAACACCACCGGCGCCGACGTCACCGTGGTCTCGGCCGCCACCCCCGTCTCCCCGATGGTCGAACTGCACGAGGTCACCGGGAGCGGCGGCCAGACCCAGATGAAGGAGAAGGAGGACGGGTTCGTCATCCCCGCCGGGGGCGAGCTGGAGCTCAAGCCCGGCGGCTACCACATCATGCTCATGGGCCTGAAGCAGAAGCTCGAGCCGGGCGGCGAGGTCGTCTTCACGCTGACCTTCAAGGACGGCGCGAAGAGCGACTTCACCGCCGTGGTCAAGTCCTTCCAGGGCGGCAACGAGTCCTACGCCCCGGGGCACTGATGGCCGGGCGGAACATGAGCCGGCGGGGACTCCTCGCCGGCGGCGCGGCGGCGGCGGGGGGACTCGCCGCCACCGGCGGCTACCTCACCGGCAGGGCGGCGTCCGAGCCCGCCGAGGCGCGGGCGGCCGAGCAGCCCGGCACCGTCCCCTTCCACGGCGTCCACCAGGCGGGCGTCGCCACGCCCCCGCAGACGTACGGGGCCTTCGCCGCCTTCGACCTGCGCCCGGGGGTCGCCAAGGAGTCGCTGGGACGGCTGATGCGGCTGCTCACCGACGACGCCCGGCGGCTCACCGAGGGCAGGGCCGGCCTCGCCGACGCCCAGCCGGAACTCGCCGGCGTCCCGGCCCGGCTGACCGTCACGTTCGGGTTCGGCCCCGGCCTGTTCACCAAGGTCGGCCTGGACCACGAGCGCCCCCTCACCGACCTGCCGGAGTTCAAGACCGACCGGCTGGAGGACCGCTGGAGCGGCGGCGACCTCCTGGTCCAGCTGTGCGGGGAGGACGCCGTCACCCTCGCCCACGCGCTCCGGCTGATCGTCAAGGACGCGCGGGACTTCGCCACGGTCCGCTGGGTGCAGCGCGGCTTCCGGCGCAGCCCCCAGGCCCAGCCGCCCGGCGAGACCCAGCGCAACCTCATGGGCCAGCTCGACGGCACCGTCCAGCCCGCCGACCCGGACAAGGCGGTCTGGATCTCCGGCGGCGGCCCGGCCTGGCTGAAGGGCGGCACCTTCATGGTCCTCCGCCGTATCCGCATGGACCTGGAGGAGTGGGACGCCGCCGACGAGGCGGCCAAGGAGTTCTCCATCGGCCGCAGACTGGCCGACGGCGCCCCTCTCACCGGCGGCCGGGAGACCGACGACCCCGACTTCGCCGCCAAGGACTTCGCGGGCTTCCCCGTCATCGACGACAACGCCCACATCCGCCTGGCACGCGTCGACGACCCGGCCCTGCGCATGCTCCGCCGCGCCTACAACTACGAGGAGGACGTCAGCCAGGACGGCGTCGTCGACTCCGGCCTGCTGTTCATCGCCTACCAGGCGGACCTGGCCCGCCAGTTCACGCCGGTCCAGCGCCGCCTGGCGGACTCCGACCTCCTCAACGAGTGGATCACCACCACCGGCTCGTCCGTCTTCGTCCTCCCGCCCGGCTGCACCCCGGAGGGCTGGATAGGCGAGACCCTCCTGTCCTGACCACCCCGGCGAGCCGTCCCCGCTCCCGGCGGACCGCTTGATGAACACGTGAGCCCCCGGCCCTCAGGACCGGGGGCTCACACATGCCGCGGACCGCGGATCCCGGCTCGAACGGTCCCCCTTCCGAACCGAACGACCAGAACCCGCAGCCCGCGCGCCCCCTCACGGAACTCCTCTCGGAGCGCCCCTCCCGCGAGGGCGGGCTTTGCGGAAGCCCTCTCACGAAGGCGGACCTTGCGGCACCCGCTCTGCGGAAGCGCTCCCGTACGAGTCCGACCGCAGCCTCCGTTTCGTGCGGGAGCACTTCCGTGAAGGTTCGCCTGCAGCGTTCGCTCGCGGGACGCTTCCGCGAGAGTCCGTCGGTGGCCTCCGCTTCGCGGGAGCGCTCCTGCGGTGTCCGCTCGCGGGGTGTCGCGGTCAGGGGCGGGGGAGGGCGGCGGCGAAGGAGGCGGTGATCCAGGCGGGGTCGGTGATGGCGGTGCCGACGACGACGGAGGTGGCGCCGGCCTCCAGGGCGGCGGCGGCGTGGGCGGGGGAGTGGTAGCGGCCCTCGGCGATGAGGAGGGTGGCGGGGAGGGCCTCGCGCAGGTCGCGGACGAGTGACAGGTCGGGGCCGTCGGTCTTGGGGCGGGCCGGGGTGTAGCCCGCGAGGGTGGTGGCGACGATGTCGGCGCCGGCCTCGGCGGCGGCCACGCCCTCGGCGAGGGTGGCGACGTCGGCCATGACCAGGCGGCCCAGGTCGTGGACGGCGCGGACGGAGTCGGCGAAGGACAGGCCGTCGGGGCGGGGGCGGTCGGTGGCGTCGATCGCGACGACGTCGGCGCCCGCCTCGACGACGGCGCGGGCGGCGGTGGCGGTCGGGGTGATGTAGACGCCCTCCGTGCCGTCCTTGGTCAGGCCGATGACGGGAACGTCCACGGCCGCCCGGATCGAGACGATGTCGGGCGTGCCGCCGACCCCGCCGCAGCGGATCGCCGCGGCCCCGCCCTCGACGGCGGCCAGCGCCATCCGCGTGAGCGCCGCGGTGTCCCGCAGCGGGTGCCCGTCCCACGCCTGGCAGGAGACGATCAGTCGGCCGCCGACCAGCGCGGCGAATTCACTCGGCGTCATGATGCTCTTTCTCTCGGATGTTCCTACGGTGCCGGCGGCCGCGCCCCCGCCCGGCCACCGACTGCGGAGGCCCCGTCCGGGAGCCCCCGCGTTCCACGCCCCGCTCGACGAACCGGATCACGTTCCGATCCGCGCCGCGCGCCGCGTCCTGTCCCGCGGTCAACCGCGCTCCGGCCCGGAGCCCGACCGCGGGCCGGTGGCCTGCCGGTCGGTGGTCTGCGGGCCGGTCTGCGGGCCGGTCTGCGAGGCGGTCTGCGAGGCGGTCTGCGGGCCGGTGGTGCGCGGGCCGGTCTGCGAGGTGGTCTGCAGGTCGGTGGTGCGCGGGCCGGTCTGCGAGGCGGTCTGCGGGCCGGTGGTCTGCGGGCCGGTGGTGTGCGGGGCGGGCCGGGTGGTGAGGGCGGCTTTGGACTGGAGGGCCGCGCCGATGAGGGGGGCGTCGGTGCCCAGGTGGGCGGGGAGGACGGGGAGGGCGCGCAGCGGGGGGAGGGCCTCGGCGTGGAGGGCCTCGGTGAGGGGGGTGCGGAACGCGGGGCCGATCTGGGCGGCGCCGCCGCCGACGACGAGGGCGTCGGGGTCCAGGACCGCCGCGAGCCCGGCGAGGGCGCGGCCCAGGAGGGCGGCGGCGCCGTGGACGGTGTCGCGGGCGGCGGGGTCGTCGGCCAGGCGGGCCGCGATCTCGGGGAGGGGGAGGCGCTCGCCGGTGCGGGCGGCGTAGGCGGCGGCCATGGCGGGGCCGGACGCGACGGCCTCCAGGTGGTCGAGGCGGCCGCAGCCGCACGGGATGGCGCCGGTGGCGGGCACCAGCAGGTGGGCGGTCTCGCCCGCGGTGCCGTGGGCGCCGTATTCGAGCTCCCCGTCCCTGGTGAGGGCGCCGCCGATGCCGGTGCCGACCGAGACGTAAAGGACACGGGAGAAGCCCGCCCCGGCCCCCGCCTTCGCCTCGCCGTAGGCCATGGCGCGGACGTCGTTGTCGACCGTGACCGGGACGCCGGTCAGCTCCTCCAGCGTGGCGCGGACCTCCATCCCGGCCCAGCCGGGAAGCACGTCGGTGGCGGAGACGACCCGTCCCGCGGCGCGGTCGATGACCCCCGGCGAGCCCACGCCGACCGCCGCGACCGTCGCGCCGGGGAGCCCGGCGCGCAGCTCGGCGATGAGGCGGGCGGCCGCGACGGGCACCGCGGCGCCGCCCCCGGCAGGGGTCGGCGTGCGGGCCTGCCGCACGATCCGGCCCTCCTCCGAGACGAGGGCGACGGCGATCTTGGTGCCGCCGATGTCCACCCCCGCGTAGAGCGTTCCGGCCATCGGATGCGCGGCGCGCCCCCGAGGGACGGACGCCGCTCCCTCCCTTCCCGGAGAGCGGTATGCGAACAGGACGAGACCCGCCGGCGCGGGCGGCCCGCCCGCGTCCGAACGAACGCGGACGGACACCGTTCCGACCCCGGCCGACCGAGGAGCCCCGACCGGCCGAGCGGCCCGGTCGGCCGAGGAGCCCCGACCGGCCGAGAAGCCTTCGATCAGTCGAGGTCCTCGGTCGGTCGAGAAACCCTCGGTCAGCCGAGGAATCCGATCAACCGAGAAGCCCCGGCGGGCCGAGCGCCCTGACCGGCTGAGCGCTCCGACGGGCTGAGCGCCCCGACGGGCGGAGCGCCCCGACCGGTGGAGTGGTCTCGGTCGGACGGGTGGTCGGGGTCAGAGGAGGCCGGCGGCTTCGAGGCGGGTGCGGACGTGGGCGGTCTCGGCCTCGTTGAGCGGGATCTGCGGGGGGGCGGCGAGGGGGGAGGCGATGACGCCGCGCAGGTGCAGGCCGGTCTTGAAGGCGCCGAGGGCGGAGGAGCCGCGGCCCATGCGGTCGGCGGGGGCGGCGTTGACGAGGTCGAACAGGCGCAGGAGGCGCTCCTGCTCCAGGCGGGCCTCGTCCCACTTGCCGTCGGTGCACAGCTGGGCGATGCGGACGTATCCGGCGGGGTCGACGTTGCCGAGGCCGGGGACGACGCCGTCGACGCCCATGCGGTAGGCCGAGTCCACGGTCAGCTCGGAACCGGTGAAGACGCGGAACTGCGCGAGGCCGGCGTCGTCGCGGGCGACGAGCAGGCAGCGGAGCCCGTTGTCGTCGCCGGTGGAGTCCTTCAGGCCGGCCAGCACGCCCTCGGCGCCCAGGCGCAGCAGCATCGCCGCGTCCAGCCGGGAGTGCACCGAGACCGGCACGTCGTAGGCGTACAGGGGCAGGGAGGTGGCGGCGGCGACCCGGCGGAAGTGGTCCTCGATCTCCACGGGGTGGGTGCGCGTGTAGAACGGCGCGGTGGCGACGAGCGCGTCCACGCCGGCCTCGGCGGCGACCTTGGCGTGCTCGATCACCCGCAGGGTCGTCATGTCGATGATCCCGGCGATGACCGGCACCCGTCCGGCGGCGTGCCGGACGATGGTCTCCAGGACCGTGCGCCGCTGGGCGTCGGGCAGGAAGGCGACCTCGCTGGTGGAGCCGAGGGCGAACAGCCCGCTCACGCCGCTGTCGATGAGGAAGTCGACGAGCCGCTCCAGCGACGGCACGTCCACCTCGAAGTCGGAGGTCAGCGGGGTGCAGACGGGCGGGATGACACCGCTGAGGGCGGTGGCGGCGACGGTGGTCACGGGGTCTCCTGGGTGAGGGCGGCGGCGAGGTCGGCCTCGCCGGTCACGGGGTGGTGGCACCGGTAGCGGTGCGTGGAAAGGTCGCCGGAGGCGTAGGCGGGCATGGCGTCCGCGCACGTCTCGTCGGCCCGCCAGCAGCGGGTGCGGAAGGGGCAGCCGCTGGGCGGCGTCACCGCGGACGGCACGGGGCCGATCAGCGGGATCGGGTCGATCGGGTCGAGCAGGCTCGGCGTGGCCGAGAACAGCGCGCGGGTGTAGGGGTGGCGGGTGGCGTCGGGGATCGCGGCGGCCGGCGCCTCCTCCACGATCCGCCCGAGGTACATCGTCACGACCCGGTCGGACATGCGGCGGACGGTCTGGATGTCGTGGGAGACGAACACCATCGACAGCTCCAGCCGCTCCTTCAGGTCGAGCAGCAGGTTGAGGATCTGGGCGCGCACGGACACGTCCAGCGCGGAGGTCGGCTCGTCGGCGACGAGGAGCTGCGGCTCCATGGCCAGCGCCCGCCCGATCGCCACGCGCTGCCGCTGGCCGCCGGACAGCTGGCCCGGCAGCGCGTCGGCCAGCACGGGCGGCAGCCCGACCAGCGCCATCAGCTCGCGCACGCGCTCGTCGCGCTGCGCCGGGGTGCCCCTGCGGTGCACGTCCAGCGGGTCGCGCAGGATCGTGCGGATCGGCAGCCGCCGGTTCAGCGCGGTCGACGGGTCCTGGAAGACCATCCCGACGGACGCGCCGAGCACCCGCCGCCGCTCCTTCTCGGGCAGCTCGGTGACGGGCGTGCCCCGGTACAGGACCGTGCCCAGCGTCGGCTTCTGCAGCCCCACCAGCACCTTGGCCAGCGTGGACTTGCCGCAGCCGGACTCGCCGACGATCCCGACGGTCTCCCCCCGCCCGATGGCGAGGTCGACCCCGGTCATCGCGTGGACCCGCGCCTTGCTGAACATGCCGCCGCCCCGCGTCGGGTGCTGGACGTGCACGTCGCGCAGCTCCATCACGGCGGCGTCGCGCGTGTCCGGCGCCTCTTTCACGTTCGCCGTCTTCTTCATGAAAGGCCTCCCGTGAGGGTCTTGGCCGGCCCGGCCGCCGCCTCGCCGACACCGCCGGCGATGGGGTGGTGGCAGGCGAAGGCGTGGGCGGACCGCTCGCCGGCCAGCTCCGGATGGGTGGTGGCGCACAGCTCGGTGGCCGCGGCGCACCGGTCGGCGAAGCGGCAGCCCTTGGGGAAGGCGGCGGGGGACGGGACGACGCCGCGGATCTGGGCGAGCCGGGTGTCGGCGGCCTCCAGGGAGAGCACCGAGTCGAGCAGGCCCCGCGCGTAGTGGTGGCGGGGGCCGCCGACGACCTGCGGGGTGGCGCCGCACTCGACGATCTGGCCGCCGTACATCACCACGACGCGGTCGGTGATGTCGGAGACCAGCGCCAGGTCGTGGGAGACGAGGATGAGGGCGAAGCCCAGCTCCTCGCGCAGGCGCAGCAGCAGCTGCATGACCTGGGCCTGGACGGTGACGTCGAGCGCGGTGGTCGGCTCGTCGGCGACGATCAGGCGCGGGTCGCGCGAGAGCGCCATGGCGATGAGGACGCGCTGGCGCTGGCCGCCGGACAGCTCGTGCGGGTAGCTCCTGAGGGTGCGCGCCGGGTCGAGGCCGACGAGCTCCAGCAGCTCGGCGGGGGTGCGGGTGCCGCCGCGCCGGTGCACCTGCTTGAGCTGGGCCTGGATGGTCATCGCCGGGTTCAGCGAGGACAGCGCGTCCTGGTAGATCATCGCCATGTCGTGGCCGAGCAGCCGGCGCCGCTCGCCCGCGGAGAGGGTCAGCAGGTCGCGCCCGTCGAAGAGGATCTGCCCGCCGATGCGGGCGCCCTTGGGCTCCAGGCCCATGATCGCGAGGCTGGTGAGGCTCTTGCCGCAGCCGGACTCGCCGACCAGGCCGAGCACCTCGCCGGGCCGCACCTCGAAGCTGATCCGGTCGACGATGTCGACGCCGTCGTGCCGCTCGGCGAAGCCGATGGCCAGGTCGCGCACCTGCAGCAGCGGCTCGCCCTCGGGCAGCGGACGCGCCCGTGCGGCCAGCCGCTCGCCGGCCTTGCGCAGCCCCTCGCTCAGCGCGACGGGGGCGATCGGCCCGGTGGCGGCCTCCGGCGACTCCAGCGGGTCGGTGGCCTTGCGGATCGCGGCGGGGTTGGCCCGCGCGGCGGGCGCGGCCCAGGCGTCGGAGACGCCCTCGGACAGCACGTTCAGCGCCAGCACCGTCAGCAGGATGAACACGCCGGGGAAGAACGTCGCCCACCAGCCGCCGGACAGCACCAGCGCCTTGCCGTAGGCGATCACGCTGCCCCACGAGGGGTCGGGGTCCTGCACGCCGGCGCCGATGAACGACAGGCTCGCCTCGAACACGATCGCGTTGGCGACCAGGACGGTGCAGTACACCAGGATCGGCGCGGCGCAGTTGATGACGACGTGCCTGCTCAGGATGTGGAAGCGCCCGGCGCCGACGACGCGTTCGGCGTTGACGTAGTCCTCGCCGTACTGCGACAGCACGTTGGCGCGGATGACGCGGGTGATCTGCGGCACGAACAGGAACGCGATCGTGCAGATCAGCACGGGCAGGCTGTTGCCGAAGACGGTGACCATGACGGCGGCCAGCGCGATCATCGGGAACGCCATGACGACGTCCAGCGCCCGCATGATGAGCTCGTCGACCGCCTTGCGGGAGGTAGCGGCCAGCGAGCCGAGGACGGCGCCGGCGAGGAGCGAGAGCGCCGTGGCGCCCAGGCCGATCGCCAGCGACCAGCGGGTGCCGTAGGCGATGCGGGCGAAGACGTCGCGGCCGACGCGGTCGGTGCCGAACCAGTGCTCGGCCGACGGCGGCTGCTGCGGCGTGCCGGTGAGCAGCGGGTCGTGCACGGAGATGAGCGGGGCGAGAAGGCCCAGCACCGCCACGGCCAGGATGAAGCCCAGGGCGATCCGGGACGCCGTGGAGAGCCTGCGCAGGGTGCCTGTGAGCCCGGAAAGGACGGTACGCATCAGGAGGCACCCCTCAGACGCGGGTTGGCGAAGAGATAGAGGATGTCGACGACCAGGTTGACGACGACGAAGGTGAGGGCGATGTAGAGCACCACGCCCTGGACGAGGCCGGGGTCGCCGGCCGTCACGCCCTGCATGATGAGGGTGCCCAGGCCCGGCAGGCCGAAGATCGCCTCGATGACGACGGCGCCGCTGAGCATGTAGCCGATCTGCAGGCCCAGCACGGTCAGCGGGGTGATCAGCGCGTTGCGCAGCACGTTGCGCCCCACCACGACGACGCGGGGCAGCCCGCTGCCGATCGCGGTGCGCACGTAGTCGCGGTCGAGCTCCTCGACCATCGAGGTGCGGATGATCCGGGTCAGCAGCGAGGCCACGGGCAGGCCCAGCGAGATCGCCGGGAGCGCCATGCTCTTCATCCAGCCTTCGAAGGACTCGGCCGGGTTGACGTACCCGCCGGTCGGCAGCAGCTCCCAGTTGAGGGAGAACTGCTGGATGAGCAGGATGCCCAGCCAGAAGGAGGGCATGGCCACGCCCGCCATCGACACCACGCGGATCACCTGGTCCGGCCACCGGTCCCGGAAGAGCGCGCCGGTGACGCCCAGGACGGTGGCCAGGACCACGGCGAACGTCACGCCCAGCAGGGTGAGCTGCAGGGTCAGCGGGAACGCGGTGGCGATGGCGTCGGTGACCGGCCTGCTCGGCGGCGCGGTGACACCGAGGTCGCCCTGGACCAGGTCGCCCAGGAACCGCGCGTAGCGCACCAGCAGCGGGTCGTTCAGGCCGTTGGCCTCGGCGTACGCCTCACGGGCCTCGGGGCTGGCCGCCTCGCCCAGGGCGTTGTAGGCGGGGTCGTTGGGGGAGAAGCGCAGGACGACGAAGACGAACAGCGTGATCCCCAGCACCAGCGGCACCAGGGTCAGCAGACGTCGCGCCGTCATGCGGAGGATCGCGCTCATGGTCTACGTCGTCCTGTCGTTCCTAGGCCCGGCCGACGTTCAGCAGCGACATGCCGGTGGTCGGCAGCGGCTTGAACCCCTTGAGGGCGTCGTCCTTCCACGCGGTGTTGAGCTTGCGGTGGAAGATCGGGTAGAGGGCGGCGTGCTCGGCGACGGTGTTGAACGCCTGGGTCCACAGCTCCTTGCGGGCGGCGGCGTCGGTCTCGCGGGCGGCCTTGTCGAGCAGCTCGACGACCTTCTTGCCCTCGGGGGTGCCCTCGCTGTAGTGGCGGGTCTTGGGCCAGGTGCCGACGTAGAACCAGCGCATGAGCAGGTCGGTGTCGTTGCCGAAGACCGACGGGTCGCCGGGGGCGGCCATGACCTGGTACTTGCCGGTGTCGACGAGGTTGGTGTACTGGCCGCCGGACTGGCCGATGTTCAGCGTGGTCTGCACGCCGATCGCGTCCCAGCTCTGCTTGATCAGCGGGGCGCAGTCCTTGACGAAGTCGGTGTCGGTGAGGACCAGCTCGATCTTGAGGTCCTTGACGCCGGCCTCGGCGAGCAGGGACTTGGCCTTCTCCGGGTCGTAGGTGTAGACCGTCTCGGCCTGCACGTAGTCCGGGTGGGACTTGGGCAGGTAGCCCGTGGCGGCCTCGGCGTTGCCCAGCAGCGCGGTCTGGATGAGCTTGCCGGTGTCCAGGCCGTAGTGCAGGGCCTGGCGGACGCGGACGTCGTCGAACGGCTTGGCCTTGAGGTTGAACATCAGGAACATCAGGCCGAAGCTCTGCACCGCCTCGACGGAGGCGTCGCGCTTGAGCTCCTCGACGTTGAGGTACGGCACGGCCTCGATGGCCTGGACGCGGCCGGACTGCAGCGCGGTCACGCGGGCCGACGGGTCGGTCAGCAACTGCCAGTTCATCTTCTTGACCAGCGCCGGGCGGGGTCCGTTGTAGCCGTCGAACTTCTCGAACACGATGCCGTCGGTGGCCGAGGCGCTGACGTACTTGAACGGCCCGGAGCCGATGGGCAGCGCGTCGTACTTCTTCTGGTCGGCCTCGACGACGGCCTTCGGCACGACCTTCACGACCGCCAGGCGCTCGGCGAACATGGGGAAGGCGTACTTGAGCTTGAACTCGACGGCGGTGTCGTCGACCTTCTTCACCGAGTCCAGGAACGGCAGGAACTGGGAGAACAGCGAGGCGTTCTTCGGGTCGAGGACGCGCTCGAAGCTGTAGACGACGTCCTCGGGGGTGACGGCGGAGCCGTCGTGGAACTTCGCGCCGTCGCGCAGGGCCACCCGGTAGGTCGTGGGGTCGACCTCCTCGGGCATCGCCTTGGCCAGCGCGGTGTAGGCCTCGCGGGTGGCCGGGTCGAGGTCGACGAGGGACTCCAGCGTGTGCAGGTTGGCCGCGGTGGCCACGGCGCTGGAGGCGGTCATCGGGTCGAAGCCCGTGGACAGCGCGTAGGCGAGCGCGACGTCGATGGAGTCCTTGGAACCGGACGAGGAGTCGCTGCTGCCGGTGGAGGAGGGCCCGCCGCAGGCCGAGAGCGAGGCCGCGATGGCGGCGCCGCCCGCGATCAGTCCGGAGTACCGGAGGAAATCACGACGGCTCGCGCCGCTTCCGTTTTGTACCTCTGTCACATCTTCTCCCAGGCAATGAGGGGTTTTGCGGGGGGATACGCAATATATCCGCAAAGAACCGATGAGGGATGTAGGACATCCAACGTCGAGTGTCCGGTGTAGGCTAAGCCTCGCTCTAGGCAGGGTCAAGATGTCGCCTGTGGAGAAACGGGGTCGGTATGTGGAGCGTGGACGGATGACCGGCGTACGTCCCGGCCGCCGGGCGAGCCGGGCGCGCAGCAGCCGTACCGAGGAGGTCCAGCAGCAGATCAAGCAGCTGATCCTGGAACGCAACCTCGCGGTGGGCGACCCCATGCCCACCGAGTTCGAGCTGGTCGAGGAGCTCGACGTCAGTCGCAACTCGCTGCGCGAGGCGCTGAAGGCGCTGCAGGCCGTGGGGATCGTCGACATCAAGCACGGCTTCGGCATGTACGTGGGCTCGATGTCCCTGGGCGCGCTGGTCGACGAGCTGACCTTCCACGCCAGGATCTCCCGGCAGAAGGGGCACAACGACCTGGCCCACCTGGTGGAGGTCCGCGAGGTCCTGGAACGCGGCCTGATCGACGAGGTCATCGAGCGGGGCCTGGCCGACGAGACGCCCGAGCTGGACGAGGTCATGGCCCAGATGGAGGCCGAGGCCGCCGCGGGCGGGGTCAGCCCCGACACCGACCGGCGCTTCCACGAGCTGCTCTACCGGCCGCTGGCCAATCCGATCGTCAGCCAGCTCCTGAACGCCTTCTGGGACGTCTACAACGCCCTGCGCCACGACCTGGCGCCCGCGGAGGAGAGCCCGATGGAGATCGCCCTGCGCCACCGCGAGATCTACGACGCGCTGCGCGCCCACGACCGTCCGGCCGCCGCCGTCGCGATGTCCGCGCACTTCCGCGGCATCCACGTCCGCCTGGCCAGGATGGAGGAGCGCAGCTCCACCTGACCGGGCGGACGCGGGGGCGGATCAGGACCAGCCGTGGCGGTCCAGCCAGCCGCCGATCAGCTCCACCGCCTCCTGGAGGCGGGGCAGCTGGTCGGGGCCCATGTAGTAGTGGGTCGCGCCCTTGATCTCGTGGAGTTCCCTGTCCTCGTGGGTGAAGGCCTCGTAGATCCGGTGGGTGTGGCTGGGCGTGCAGGCGTCGTCGGCGGAGTTGCCGACGACCAGGACGGGCACCGAGATGTCCGGCGCGCAGCGCTCGGCGTCGGCGTTGGCCTCGTCGTAGCTCCACTGCGACAGCCAGCTGCGCAGGGTCGTGAAGCGGGCGAGGCCGACCGGGCTCATGTTCACCACGCGCGGGTCGCCCTGGTAGCACCAGTTGGGGCGGCGGTCGTTGGGGTCGACGGCCGGGTCCAGCCAGCGCGGGTCGGCCATGGTCCCGTGCACCACGAAGCCGAACTCGTCGTGCGGGCGCCCGGCGGCCTTCAGGGCGGCGAGCTTGGCCTTCACCCACGCGGTGATCCGCCGGTTCCGGGCGATCTGCGCCTGGCGGTAGCGCTCCAGGAACTCCGCGCTGTAGGGGGGCTGGTGAGGGTTGTCGGGGTGGTAGAGGTCCAGCTCCAGGTCCCGGACGGTCGGGTCGTGCTCGTCGAGGAGGGACGGGTCCATCCACTCGGTGAGCGTCTGGTGGCGGCTGACGTGCGCGGCCAGCAGCATCAGCCCGTCCGCCGGGATCAGGTCCATCGCGGTGAGGTCGAAGGGGTCGCCGGCGGGGGTGTGGGTGACCGTGGGGTTCTCGGCCTGCGCCTGGTAGAACGCCGACAGCGCGCCGCCGCCGCTCCATCCGGCCAGCACGACCTTGGAGTAGCCGAGCTTCTCCTTGGCGTGGCGCACGCACGCGCCGAGGTCCTGGGTGACCTTCTCCATGATGAGCGCGCTGTCCACGCCCCGGTAGCGGCTGTTGCAGTAGATGACGTGGTGCCCGGCCTTGGCCAGCGCCACCGTCATCGGCAGGTACGCGCCGCCGCCGATCGGGTGCATGAAGACGATGACGGTGTCCGACGCCTTCTCCGGGCGCAGGAGGTGCGCCTCCAGGGCGACGATCTCGCCGGTCCCGCCGTAGGTGTCCCGGACGGGGGAGTCGTCGCTGAAGACGACGAGGAGGGGAACGCGCTCGTAGGAACCGCTGAGGGGGGTGCTCATGGCGGTCAGGCTCCTTCGGGACGGAGGGCGGGGTCGACCTTGAGGGGCTTGCGCACGTCGATGGACATCACCGACCAGTTGAGCTCGTCGTACTGGTCGAACTTCTGGCGGGAGAGCTCCCGGGCGACCTCCGGCGGGCCGTGGTGGACGCCCTGCGGCGAGAGCGTGATCAGCCCGGCGGGCATCGGGAAGCCGAGCAGGTCGCCGCCGTGGAAGAGGGCGACCTCGTCGTAGTCGGCGTTGCGGTGGTACCAGGGCAGCCGTTCGGCGCCGGGGCGCATCTCGGCGGGCCGCGGCAGGAAGTTCAGAACGACGACGTGGTCGTTCTGCAGGAACATGTGGACGGTCGGAGGCAGGTGCACGCCGGCCGACATCACCGCGTTGTAGTCGCGGATGTTGTACTTGAACGGGAAGTAGTCGCCCTTCCAGCCCTCCACGTCGCAGGGGTTGTGGGGGTAGAAGATCGCCCCCTGCTCCTCGCGCCGGGTCAGGCGGATCTCCCACTCGGGGCCGCCGTCGGTGAGCACCTCCGGCTCGGGCACGAAGACGGTCGAGGAGTCGAACGGGAAGTGCCGCCCGAGGATGCCCGCGGGCGGGGTGCGCAGCTCGTCCACGGTCTCGACGATGAGGAAGACGCCCTCGGATCCCGCGTCGGGGAGCTGCCGGTAGGTGACGGCCTTGGGCAGCAGGACCCAGTCGCCCGGCTCGTACGGGATCGTTCCGAACTCCGTCTGGAAGACGCCGGTGCCCTGGTGGACGAAGAAGAGCTCGTCACCGCCGATGTTGCGGGCGAAGAACGGCATCGCCTCGGCCCGGCGGCTCAGCAGGAACCGCACGTCCTCGTTGTGGAAGAGGGGGAGCGGGTTGCCGCGCGGGTCCTCCAGGTCGGTGGGCCGCAGGTCGCCGGACATCACCGAGGTCATCTGGATCGGCCCCTCGGCCCGGTAGACGGTCGGGTCGTTGCGCCGGTACAGCTGGGCCTGCCGTCCGGTGAAGCCCATCCGGCCCAGCTCGTCGTCCTTCAGCCCGTCGAGGTCGCGGTGGACGTGGTGGGGCGTCGTTCCCTTGCGGAACTGTACGAACGATTCCATGTGTCTACTCCTCGTCCGGGGGCGGTGGGGGGTGGGGCGCGAGCAGGACCCCGCGCAGGAAGATGTCGCAGTACAGGTCGGCGATCCGGTCGGTGTCGAGCCGTCCGTCGCCTTCGATCCACAGGTACGAGTAGTTGAACATCCCGAGGATGCCCAGGACCGCGACCCTCGGCTCGGCCGGCTGGAAGAGCCCCCGCGCGGCGCCCGAGGCGTAGACGCGCTGCCAGATCTCGGCGTACCGGTCGCGCAGCTCCAGGACGTGCCGGAGCCGTTCGCCGGTGAGGGCGTTGAAGTCGCGGTAGTGGACGGTCCACTCCACCCGGTGGTCGGCGATGTTGCGCAGGAGGGCTCGGGCCATGAGGCGCAGGCACGCGGCCTCGTCGGGCGCCTCGGCGGCGATCCGCGTGGAGATGCCGACCATGTGCTCCAGCTGGGTGCGGCTGATCTCGTAGAGCAGGGACTCCTTGTTGCCGATGTGGTGGTACAGCGCGCCCCGCTTGAGCCCGACCTCCTGCTCCAGCCGCGCCATGCCCGCGCCGTGGTAGCCCTCCCGCGCGAAGAGGGCCGCGGCGGCCTTGAGGATGCGTTCCCGCTGCGGAGACATCTCAGCCGCTCCTAGGGAGGCGCCCCGCCGGGGGCGCATGGTGTACCGACCGATCGGTACGGTACAACTAGAACGTCATTCTGGTCAACGACCTCGTTGGAGCGCACCGTGAACGCAACCGCCGAGAACGCCTTCCCGACCGGGCCGGGAACGCTCACCGCCGATCTGACGGGCCGCGTGGCCGTGGTCACCGGAGCCTCCAGCGGCCTCGGCGCGCGGTTCGCCGAGCTGCTCGCCCGCTCCGGCGCCACCGTCGTGGCCGCCGCCCGCCGCAAGGAGCGGCTGGAGGAGCTGGCCGCACGGGTGCCCGGCATCGTCCCGGCGGTCTGCGACGTGACGGACGACGCCTCGCGGCGGGAGCTGCTGCGCACCGCCCTGGCGCAGACCGGCAGGGTCGACGTGCTGGTCAACAACGCCGGCCACGGCTACCAGAAGGCCGCGCTGGACGAGACGGTCGAGGAGTTCGAGGGCATCCTCGCCCTCAACCTCACCGCCACCTTCGCGCTGGCCGTGCTCTTCGCCCGCGAGATGATCTCCGCGGGCGGCGGCAGCATCATCAACCTCGCCTCCATCCTCGGCCTCGTCGCCGCGCACCCCACCTCGCAGGCCTCCTACGTCGCCGCCAAGTCCGGCGTCGTCGGCCTCACCCGCGACCTGGGCGTGCAGTGGGCGCCGCACGGGGTGCGCGTCAACGCGCTGGCGCCCGGCTGGTTCCCCAGCGAGGCCACCGACGAGATGTTCACCGACGAGCGCAGCCACCGCTGGCTGGTGCGCAACACGCCCATGGGCCGGGGCGGCCGGACGGGCGAGCTCGACGGAGCCCTGCTCCTGCTGGCCAGCGACGCCTCCACGTTCATGACGGGCCAGACCGTCACGGTCGACGGCGGCTGGACGGTCCGCTGACCGTCTTTCCGGGCAAGGGGGAGGGGTCGGGGAACAAACTCTCCGAGAGCGGTGTTCCGATACCCACAGGGGTATTTCGAGAGGAGAGAACATGGCGACCGTCGAACTGACCAAGGACACCTTCCAGGAGGCCGTGGACCAGGGAGGGATCCTGCTGGTGGACTTCTGGGCGGCCTGGTGCGGCCCGTGCCGCCAGTTCGCGCCGGTCTTCGAACGGGTCTCCGACAAGCACGGCGACGTGGTGTTCGCCAAGGTCGACACCGAGGCGCAGCCGGAGCTGGCGGGGGCCTTCCAGATCACCTCGATCCCCACGCTGGCCGTGATCAAGGACAAGGTCGTGATCTTCTCCCAGCCCGGCGCGCTGCCCGAGCCCGCCCTGGAGGACCTCGTCGACCAGGCCAAGCAGCTCGACATGGACGAGGTGCGCCGCCAGATCGCCGAGTCGGGCCAGGCCTGACCGAACGGCCCGCCGCGCGGCGCGCACCGTCGCGCGGCGGCCCCCCGCATACCCCCGCGGGTACCATGGAGCAGTCCCCCCAGCGCGCACAGGAGGTCCCCCATGCAGGTCAACGAGGAGGCCGTCGGCGCGGTGCTCAACCGGCTCCGCCGCGCCCAGGGGCAGCTCGCCGGCGTCATCGCGATGATCGAGGCCGGGCGCGACTGCAAGGACGTCGTCACCCAGCTCGCCGCCGTCTCCCGCGCGCTCGACCGCGCCGGATTCAAGATCGTCGCCAGCGGCATGCGCCAGTGCATGGCGGCCGCCGACGGCGACGCGCCCCCCATGTCCGAAGAGGAGCTGGAGCGCCTCTTCCTCACCCTCGCCTGACGGGCGGCGATCCCGCTCCGCCGGTCCCGGCCGGATGCCCGCCGGCGGCGTCCACGAGATCGTGGGAGACGCCGAGGCGGGCGGCGGTCGCGGCGGTGGCCGCGTCGACGAAGTCCAGGCTGCGGCGGAGCTTGCGGTCCGGTTCGCTCGGGATGAGGCGCTGGAGCTCGTTGACGAGGAAGACGGGCGGGGCCAGCAGGGCCGGGAGGTGGCGCCAGGCGTTGCGCTCGACGTGCAGGAGGTCGGCGGTGCGGTCGCCGGTGAAGGCGCGGGAGAGGCCGTGGGCCAGGGGCCGGGCGAGCCGCCGGACCAGGGGCGCCAGCGCGCCGCTCTGGTCGGCCAGCGACTCGGGCATGATCGTGTCGAGGAGCTCGGCGACCAGCTCGCGGCTGTAGTCGCTGGGCTGCGAGCCGGTCAGGTGGTAGATCCGCTCCAGCTCGGTGAACTCCTCCTCGGTGCGCGGCAGGACGCGCTCGTCGACGCCCATGAGGTGTCCGACGTACCGGAACAGGTGGTAGACCGCCTCCCGCTCCCGCGCGGTGTGGCGGATGCCGAAGCTCCGCATCACCCGCAGCGGGATCAGGCTGAACTCGATCAGCGTGTACGCCGAGTCCGCCTGGTTGATGGGATGCCCGAGTTCCGCGGCGTCCCACGGCAGCCCGGTGAGGATGTGGTGCCGGACGAAGGCGTGGATGAGCCGCACCCGCACGGTGGCGGCCAGGCCCGGCGCGAAGCGCTCCAGCCCGCCGGGGCGGGCGGCGGCCCACAGCCAGGAGGCGGTCTCGAACGTGCGGACCTGCCCCTGGTCGGTGAACCGCCGGGTCAGCGCGAGCGGTTCGACTGCCGCGCCGTTGACGTAGCTGCCGACGAGCGAGGCCGGTCCGAGCGCCAGCCCGATCACGAGCGGATGCCGGCAGTAGGCGCGGGCGCCCTCCTCCAGCAGCTCGTGCCGCAGCCACTCCGGCCGCCGGTCGATCTCCTCGAAGAGCCGCACGAACGACGCGGGCGCCCCCTCCAGGCTCTCGACCCCCTCGGCCAGCCCCCGCCGGACCATCCGCATGCCCTCGCCGCGCCCCATCTCCACCACGTCCGCCACGACCGCGTCGGCGACGGGATCCCCCCAGCCGAGGGCCTCCAGAAAGACCTGCGCCCGCTCCCCGTACCGGGCCAGCACCTCTTCGGGCCGGCTCACCCGTCCGGGCGCGGAGCTCGTCGGTGTGCTCATGGCTCGGCAGCCTAGACCAGTAAGTGCTTACTTGCCAGAGGGTCCGCGCCTCATCCCGGATAGGGCGGTGTGGCCGGAAGGGCGGCGCAGGTGGACAGGAGGGCGGGGAGGGAGCAGCGGGCGGGGGGTTTGACGGGGACGTAGCCCGGGGGGAGGCCGTTGCGGCGGGTGAGGTCGCGGTAGGCGGCCACGGCCTCCGTCGGGTGGCGCTTCAGGGACGGGTCGGTCTCCACGTTCACCGTGTAGAGGCCGAAGCGGGGGCGGTAGGAGCCCCACTCGTAGCCGTCCAGGAGGGACCAGTGGTTGTAGCCGATCACGTCGATGCCGTCCTGGATGGCGCGGTGGATCCAGTAGGCGTGGTCGCGCAGGGAGTCGGAGCGCTGGTAGCCGTCGGCCTGGGGCTTGCCGTCGTCGGTGCTCGCGCCGTTCTCGATGATGTAGATCGGCAGGCCGGGGAAGCGCCGGTGGTAGTCGTGCAGCACGTGGTAGAGCCCGTCGGGCTCGGGCTCGATCGTCCAGTACTCGCCGCTGAAGACGCGCAGCACCGACAGGTTCGCGGCGCTCATGCTGAGGTAGTAGTCGAGGCCGAGGTAGTCGAGCTTGTCGGGGACCTCGGTGAGGAGCGCCCTGTCGAACAGCGGGTTGAGCACGGTGCTGTAGGCGACGTTCGCGGTGACCATGGCGTCGTCGTCGATCCGGTGGATCATGTCGTAGGCCCTGCGGTGCGCCTCGACGAGGCGGGAGCTCATCAAAGGGGCTTCGGACAGCCGGAGGGCCTTGTTCCGCACCTCGTCGAGGATGTAGTAGCTCGCCTCGTTGAACGTCACCCACAGGACGTCGTGTTCGGCGTAGCGCCGGACGACGAACTCCGCGAAGTCCAGCCAGTCCTCGACCGTCCGCGCGTTCTTCCACGCCCCCTGGTCGTGCACCCAGCCCGGGTGCGCGAAATGGCTGAGCGAGAGCATCGGCCGCATCCCGTGCGCGACCATCCGCGCGACGAGGTCGTCGTAGTAACGGACCTCGCGCCAGTCGATCTTCCCGCGCGCCGGCTCGATCCGCGCCCATTCCACGGACGTGCGGAAGACGTCGACGCCCAGCGAGGCGGCGCGTTCGAGGTCCTCCCGGTAGCGGTGGCGGAAGTCCGCGCTGTCGCGGTACGGGGCCTTCTCCTTGCGCTGGGCCAGGTAGCGCGTCCAGTTGGAATCCGGATAGTGCCCCTCGTGCTGGAAGCCCGACACCCCGACCCCCCACAGGAAGCCCGCGGGGAACCCGCCTGCGGCCCCGGCGGGCAGGGGGGTCAGGAACAGCGCCGTCATGGCCAGGAGTACCGCGAAAGCACGCTTCATAGGCATTTTCCGAGACTCTCGATTTTGCCCGGATGGTACGGCCGAAACGCGGGCCGCGCCACCCCGCGGGCTGGGGCACTATGGAAGGCGATGAGGAACTTGGGGCTGGAGCTGCTGGCGGAACTGATCGCCGAAGGCTCCGTGGTGGTGCTGAGCGGAGCCGGGCTGTCCACCGAATCGGGCATCCCCGACTACCGCGGGGCGACGGGGCGGGCGCGGCGGTCCGAGCCGATGACGTATCAGGCGTTCCTCGGCGGCGTCGAGGCGCGGCGCCGGTACTGGGCGCGCAGCCACCTGGGCTGGCGCGCCCTGACCGGCGCGGCGCCCAACGACGGCCACCGCGCGGTGGCCGAGCTGCAGCGGCGCGGCCTGGTCTCGGGGATCATCACCCAGAACGTGGACGGGCTGCACCAGGCCGCCGGCGCCCGCGAGGTGATCGAGCTGCACGGCGGCCTGGACCGCGTGGTCTGCCTGGGCTGCGGCGAGCGCACCCCGCGCGTGCGGCTCGACGCCCGGCTGCAGGCGGCCAACCCCGGCTGGGCCGACCTGGTCGGCGCGGCGGTCGGCGGGCGGGTCAACCCCGACGGCGACGCCCGCGTCGGCGACGAGCACGTGCACGACTTCCGCATCGTGGACTGCTCCTCCTGCGGCGGCGTGCTCAAACCCGACGTGATCTTCTTCGGCGAGAACGTGCCGCGGCCCCGCGTCGACTCCTGCTTCGCGCTGACCGCCGCCGCGGGCCTCCTGCTGGTCCTGGGCTCCTCCCTGACCGTCCGCTCCGGCTACCGCTTCGTCGCCAGGGCCACCGAGCTCGGCATCCCCGTCGCCATCGTCAACCAGGGCCCCACCCGCGCCGACACCGAGGCGACGATCAGCCTCGACGCCCCCCTCGGCGCCACGCTGGGCACCCTCCTGAGCGGGCTCGGGAAGTCTGGAGCCGAGCGCCTGATCCCCGGCGGAAAAGGGTGATGCGCGGGCATCGGCCGGCCTTATGCTCCGCTCATGCGGATCTTCACGGCGGACGGGTCGGACGTCGCCTTCGTCGCGGTCGGCCAGGAGGCCACCGGGATCATCGCCATCGGGCAGGTGGCGAACGGGGTGGTGGCGATCGGTCAGATCGCCACCGGAGTCGTCGCCTTCGGGCAGCTCGCCCGCGGCTTCTTCGCGGTGGGCATGCTGGCGGCGGGCGTCGTCTCGGTGGGCATGCTGGGGATCGGCGTGGTCTGGGCCTCGGGGATGCTGGCGGTGGCGCCGTTCGCCGGACCCGGCATGCTCGCGCTGGGCTTCCTGGGCAGGCTCTCCCCGCTGGAGGCGTTCAGCCCGCACACCCGCTGGACCCCGCCCTGGCAAGCCCTGCCGCCGTGGCGGGTCTTCCTCGGCGCCGCCGGGCTCGCGGCCCTGGCCGCGCTGTGGTGGTACACCACGGGTTCGGGGCTGATGGTGCCCCGGATCCCCCTCGGGTTCGGGTGATCCCGGCTCAGGACGTTCCCGGGGCCACCGCCATGGCCAGGACGAAGACCGTCAACGCCAGCAGGAGGGCGCCGATCGCGTTGACCCAGCCGGGCACCGGGGAGAACAGGCGGTGGCCGCCCCGCGAGAGGCCCGTCCGGGGGTCGTGCGGCGCGGGAGTGCGTTCGGCCATCGGTCAGCCCGCCTTCAGCTCGGGGACGAGGGACAGCCCGGCGCGGCGGGCCTTGGCGACGCTGGCGCGCAGCGCCTCCTCGACGACGCGGGCCTGCTCGGTCAGGCCGCCGATCTCCGCCAGGGCCAGCTCGTCGCGGACGGTGCGGGCCAGCAGCTCCTGGTAGGCGTCGCCGTTGGCGGCCAGGCGCTGGACCGTCCGCCACTGCTCCAGCGCCTCGTCGGCGGCCCGCGTCCGCGCCGCGTACCCCTCCAGCGCCGCGATCCGCTCGGTCACCGAGGCGGTGGCCAGGCGCAGGACCTCCTTCTGCGGGGCCAGCAGCTCGGCCACGCGGGGGTCGTCGGCGCGGGCGCCCGCGTGCTCGTCGGTGAGCCGGTCCAGCTCCATCAGCGTCCGGGCGATCTCCCACTGCTGCGCGGGCAGCGTGACGGCGTTGCGCACGTCGTCGAGCAGCCCCTGGGAGTGGACCTCCGACTCCAGGACGGTCTCGACGGCCGTCGCCGTCCGGTAGAGCAGCGAGCGGTACTTCTGGGCGAGGTCGCCGTACTGCACGTAGTGCCCGTGGCGGCGGCGGGCGAGCCTGCCGGCGGCGTCCTCGCCGCAGAGCGCGAGGAGCACCAGGAAGGCCGCCGGCAGGACGGCGAGCACGAGCGCGGTGAAGACGGGTCCGGGCCGCCAGAGCAGCGCCGCGACCAGGGCGGCCTGGGCGGCGAGCCCGGCCGCCCTGACCCGGGGGCCGTGGAAGGTGCCCATGAGGCCGGGCAGGAACGTCCAGACCGGCGCCTGCCAGAGCGAGAAGAACGCGTCACGCCCCGTCCGGCCGCCGAAACGGGGTTCGGGAACCGCCTCCTCGGGGCCGTGCAGCGCCTCGGGCGCGCTCTTCAGGATCCGCTGCTCCTCCTGGGGAAGCTGCGGATCCACCACGACCATCGCATGCGCCATGCCGTCCTCCAGCGGATCTCCTACCGGTAGACGCGGGAGGACGGCGTTCGGTTCTGCCGGATCAGAGGAGGCTCTTGAGGAGGGCGCGGGTGCGCTCGCCGTCCTTGCCGGGCAGGAAGCCGCCCGCGACGAAGTCGGTGACGCCCGCGTCCCTGAGATCGGCGATGGCGGCGGCGACGGTGTCCTCGTCCCCGAGGAGGGCCAGGTCGGCGGGCCCCTCGGCGCCCTCGCGGTCCATCATCGCGCGGTAGGACGGGAGCTGCCCGTACACCGCGAAGACCTCGCCCGCACGGGCGCGGGCGGCCTCCACATCGGAGGTCACGCCGACGGGGAGGATGCACACCACGCGCGGGTCGGGCCGACCGGCGGCCTCGGCGGCGGCCCGGATGGTCGGGACGATGTGGTCGCGGACGGTCCTGGGGCCGGTCATCCACAGGACGGTGCCGTCGGCCTGCTCGGCGGCGACCTTCAGCATCTTGGGGCCGAGGGCGGCGATGACGACGGGCACCCGGCCCTCGTTGGGCACCGACAGGCCGATGTGCGCCTTGACGGTCTCGCCGGAGAAGGCGACCTGCTCGCCGTTCAGCAGCGGGCCGAGCACCGAGAGGTACTCCTTCATGTGCCGGACGGGACGGCTGAAGTCGTAGCCGAACATGCCCTCGATGACCATCTGGTGGGAGAGGCCGATGCCCAGGGTGAGCCGCTGCCCGCCCAGGGCCAGCGCCGTGGTCCTGGCCTGCTGCGCCAGCGCCGCGGGGTGGCGCGGGTAGGTCGGCACCACGGACGTGCCCAGCTCGATGCCCGGGACCCGGCTTCCGGCGACGGCCAGGCAGGTCAGCGCGTCCATGCCGAAGATATGGCTCATCCAGACCGAGGCGAACCCGTCGTCCGCGGCCCGCCGCACGCCGTCGGTGAAGCGCTCCAGGGCGTCGGGCCCGCCGCGTTCGTCCATCGAGATTCCGATCCGCATGTCCGCCTCCTCATCGCAGTGATCTTCCTTGTCGGATTCTGCCCGATCGGCCGCTCACCGCACCTTCCGATCCGCACACCGCACCTCCCCTCCGGGAATCCGGCGCGAGGTGATCGACTGGTGACCGTGCGCGACAGTCTCCTGCTCAAGAACACGACGTGCGCCGCGGCGGCGGCCGGTCTGCTGCTCGGCTCGCAGGGCCCGGTCCAGGCGAAGGCGGACACGCCCCTGCGCTACGTGGCGCTCGGCGACTCCTACACCTCGGCTCCCTACGTCTCGCGGATCCGTCCCGGCTCGCCGGCGAAATGCCGCCGCTCGGAGCTGAACTACCCGGGGCGGCTCGCCCTGAAGCTGAACCCCCGCTCCTTCACCGACGTGAGCTGCTCGGGCGCCGCCCTGCGCCACCTGACGGCGCGGCAGGGCGACAACCCGCCCCAGCTGGACGCGCTGAAGCCGGACACCACGCTGGTCACCCTCACCATGGGCGGCAACGACATCGGCTTCGACAGGTGGAAGACGTGCGCGATCCTCAGCCTCACCGACCCCAACGGCGCCCCGTGCCGCAAACGGCTGCGCCGTGACGGGGACGACCCGTTCGCGGCGATCGCCCGTACGGGGAGGAGGTTCGGGGCGGCGCTGCAGCAGATCCACCGCCGCTCGCCGCTGGCCGAGGTCCACGTGCTGGGCTACCCGATGCTCGTCCCGTCCACCGGCCACGGCTGCTACCCGCGCGTCCCGTTCGCCCGCGGCGACGTCGCCATGGTGCGCCAGGTGCAGCGGAGGCTGAACACGATGCTCGCCCGCCAGGCCAGGGCCAACGGCGCGGTGTTCGTGGACATGGCGGCGCCCGGCCACGACATGTGCCAGCGCGACGACGAGAGGCGCTGGGTCGAGCCGCTGCTCCCCGGCATGCGCGCCGCGCCCTTCCACCCCAACACCAACGGCGTGGCGGCGATGACCCGCGCCGTGCTGCGCGCCTTCCGGCACCCGGTGGACGCCTGAGGCCCCTTCTCTCCGGAGCGTGCCCGCGCTTAGCATGGCGGCCGTGGAGGAGCTACCGAATGAGATTCGGCCCGTGTTGGCGGGCCTGGCCGAGCACTACGGACCCGGCGTGCGCGTCGAGGGGCTGCGCCGGGACAGCGGCGGCGCGTCCCGGCTGACCAGCGTGTTCGAGGCGGTCACCGCGGCGGGGGAGCGGCACCGGCTGGTGCTGCGGCTGGCCACGCCGGGCGCCGACGACGTCAGCAGCCCGCTCGCCCGCGAGGCGGCGCTCATGCGGGCGGCCCGCGCGGTCGGCGCGCCCGTGCCGGAGGTCATCGCGGCGGGCGACGGCTCGTCGGGGGAGCCCGAGCACATCGTGATGACCCACGTCGAGGGCGAGACGATCCCGCGCCGCGTCCTGCGCTCCCCCGAACTGGCCGACGCCAGGGCGGGACTGGCCGCCGAGTGCGGGGAGATCCTCGCCGCGATCCACCGCATCGCGCCCGGGTCCGTGCCCGACCTGCCGGGCGAGGACCAGCTGGCGGTGTGGACGGCGGTCCTGGACGGGCTCGGCACCCCCTACCCGGCGCTGGAGCTGGCGCTGCGGCGGCTGACGCTGACCCGCCCGCCGAGCACCCGCCGGACCGTGGTGCACGGCGACTTCCGCAACGGCAACCTCATCATCGGCCCGGACGGGGTGCGGGCCGTCCTGGACTGGGAGCTGTCCCACCTGGGCGACCCGCTGGAGGACCTCGGCTGGCTGTGCGCCAAGGCCTGGCGCTTCGGCTCCCCGCTGCCCGTCGGCGGCTTCGGTGAGTACGACCAGCTCATCGGCGCCTACGAACGCGCCTCGGGCACCGAGGTCGACCGCGACGCGGTGCGCTGGTGGGAGCTGTTCGGCGTCTTCCGCTGGGGCGTCATCTGCGCCCTGCAGACGCGGCGGCACCTGACCGGCGGCGAGCGCTCGGTGGAGCTCGCCGCCCTGGGCCGCCGCGTCGCCGAGAACGAGTGGGACCTGCTCCGGGCCCTGCCTTAGAACGTCCAGCGGCCGCCCTTCTTGTACTCCTTGAGGATGCGCTGGGCGGTGCGGCTGATGTGCACCTCGTCCGGGCCGTCGTAGACGCGGCTGGCGCGGGCGTGGCGGTACATGCGGTCCAGGGGGGTGTCCTCGGTGAGGCCCTCGGCGCCGTAGGCCTGGATGGCGCGGTCGATGACGTTGTGCAGCATGCGGGCGCCCGCCACCTTGATCGCGGCGATCTCGACCCGCGCCTGGTCGCCGGAGTCGATCTTGTGGGCGGCGTGCAGGGTGAGCAGGCGGGCCGCCTGGATCTCGGTGTAGGACTCGAAGACGTGCTGCTGGAGCAGCTGCTTGTCGGCGAGCGGGCCGCCGAAGGCCTCCCTGCGGTGCAGCCGCTCGCACAGCAGGTCGAAGGCGCGCTGGGCCTGGCCGAGCCAGCGCATGCAGTGGAAGATCCGGCCGGGCCCGAGCCGCTCCTGGGCGATGACGAAGCCGTGGCCGCGCGGCCCGAGCAGGTTCTCCTCCGGCACCCGCACCTCGTCGTAGAGCACCTCGTAGTGGCCGTCGTGGAGGCCGAGGACGGGCGTGTCGCGGACGATGGTGTAGCCCGGCGTGTCGGTCGGCACGAGGATCATGCTGAACGACAGGTACGGGCTCGCGTCCTCCTCGGTGCGGCACATGACCGTGGTGTAGGCGGCCTGCGCGGCGCCGGTGGTGAACCACTTGCGGCCGCGGATGACCCACTCGCCGTTCTCCAGGGTGGCCGTCGTCCGCAGCTGCGTCGGGTCGGAACTGGAGATGCCCGGCTCGGTCATCGCGAAGCTGGGGGAGATGTCCCCCTGGACCAGCGGCAGGAGGAAGCGCTCCCGCTGCGCCGGGGCGGCGTACTTGTGCAGCATCAGCGAGTCCTGGAGCGTGTAGGTGCCCAGGGCGATCTGCCCGAACTCGCTGCGGCCCTGCACCTCGTTGACGTAGACGTAGTCCATGAACGGCAGGCCGCCGCCGCCGATCTCCTTCGGGTGGCCGAGCGCCCACAGGCCCTCGGCCTTGGCCTCCCGCTGCAGCGCGCGCAGCAGGTCGCGGTCCCCCTCCTGGAGGGCCTTCTCGTTCGGCTCCACCCGCTCGGTCAGGAACGCGTAGACGGCGTCCCGCAGCGGCCGCACCGACGCCGGCACCTCAAAGCCCATGGCTCCACCTCTCCTGTGACTAGAATCGCATTCTGTCTTGTGAGGGGAGAGCGCGCCATGCCCGGACCGCACGATGTGCCCGCCGCGCGCGGGTTGGTGGAGGCCGTGAGGGAGTTCCTGGAACGGGACGTCCTCCCGGCGGCCGCGGGGCGGCAGCGCTTCCACGCGCTGGTCGCCGCCAACCTGCTGGCCATGGTGGAGCGGGAGCTGGAGCTGGGCCCCGCCCAGGACGCCGAGCACCGCGAGCGGCTGGCGGCGCTGGGCTTCGGCTCCGACGCCGAGCTGGCCCGCGCGATCCGGGCCGGGGAGCTGGACGAGCGGTACGGCGAGGTCCGCACGGCGCTGCTGGGCGCGGTGGAGGCGAAGCTGGCGGTGGCGAACCCGGCCTACCCGGCGGCCGCGGAGAGCGCATCGGCTATAAGTAAGTCATGACTTACGTCGCTACCGTCGCCGACCTCCGCGCCCCCGGTGGCCCCTTCGAGCTGCGCCCCCGCGACCTCGCCGAGCCGGGGCCCGACGAGGTGCTGGTCCGGCTGGTCGCCACCGGCATCTGCCACACCGACCTGGTGACCGCGGACCGGCCCGTCGTGCCCGGGCAGATCCTCGGCCACGAGGGCGCGGGCGTCGTGGAGGCGGTGGGCGCCGACGTCGGTGCGGTCGAGCCCGGCGACCACGTCGTGCTCAGCTACTCCTGGTGCGGGGAGTGCGACAACTGCGGGCGGGGGCGCATGGCCTACTGCGCGCGCTTCCTGGAGCTGAACTACGTCGGGGAGCGCTTCTTCGGCCAGTCGTCCTTCGCGACCTTCACCCTCACCAGCGAACGCAACGTCATCCGCGTCGCCAAGGACCTGCCGTTCGAGTTCCTCGCCCCGCTCGGCTGCGGCGTGCAGACCGGCGCGGGCGCCGTCCTCAACGTGCTCCGGCCGCGCAAGGGCTCCTCCCTGGCGGTCTTCGCGCTCGGCGCGGTCGGGCTCAGCGCCGTCATGGCCGCGCACATCGCCGGCTGCGACCGGATCGTGGCGGTCGACCCCAACCCCGACCGCCGCGCCCTGGCCCTGGAACTGGGCGCGACCGAGGCCGTCGAGCCCGCCGACGCGCCGCGGGGCACCATGGACCACTCGGTGGAGTGCATCGGCCGCCCCGAGGTGGTGCAGGCCGCGCTGAAGGCGCTCGCGGGCCCCGGCGAGTGCGTGACCCTCGGCTTCACGGGGCAGCGCAACCCGGTGGAGCTCGACCAGCGGGCGCTGATGAACGGCCGGAGCATCCGCGGCTCCATCGAGGGCGACGGCATCCCCCAGCGCTTCATCCCCGAACTGATCAAGTACCACCGCCAGGGCCGCCTGCCCGTCGAACGCCTGGTGCGCACCTACGCCTTCGCCGACATCAACGAGGCGTTCACCGCCGCCCGCCAGGGCGCCGCGGTCAAGCCCGTCCTGATCTTCTGACGGCACCGGGCGCCGCCCCGGGCGGACAGGTCACTTCAGGAGGATGCGGTCGGCGGGGGCGGAGGCGTCCGGCAGCCAGCCCTCCTGGCCCTCCTCCGGGCTCCAGCGGCGGCCGTCGAAGCGCACCTCGGTGAACCCGTACGTCCGGGCGTGGGTCATCGCCCACGTCGCGACCGACCAGCCGGTGGCCTTCGTGGCCTTGGCGGGCAGCTCGATGGTCTGCCCCTTCCGGGTGAACCGCTTGCCGAAGGTGCGGCGCAGCTCCGCGGCGGACGCCTCGGCCTCGGGCGCGGGGCCCTCCTCCAGCCGGTACCAGCAGGTGATCGCGGCGGGCGCCTCCCCGGCGAAGCCGGTGGTGAGGATGTCGGCCATCCCCTCGTGCTGGGCGTAGAGGCTGCCGTCGAAGCTGCGCTGGACGAGCTGGGCGGCGTCGTGCACGTCGCGCTCGGTGTAGTCCTTCACCTTCACCAGGGCGGCGAAGAACTTCGTGGTGGAGTACACCGGGTCCTGCAGCTGCTCGACGGTGCCCCAGCCCTGCGAGGGGCGCTGCTGGAAGATGCCGACGGAGTCGCGGTCCCCGTAGGGGATGTTCTCGATGTGCGACTCCTGCTCGGCCGTCGCATAGGCGATCACCAGCGCGCGGCGGGGCAGCTTCTCGCGGTGCGCCACGCCCGCGATCGTCGCGGCGTTCGCCGCCTGCTCCACCTCCAGCTGGATCTCCCCTGCCGGGGCCTTGGCCGTGCAGCCCTCGCCCATCAGAGCCCTGTCCAGCTCGGAGAACAGCCGGTAGCCGCCGTACCCGAGGCCGCCCACCAGCACCACCACCGCGACGACGATGGCCAAGCCCCGCCCACTCATGCCCAGACCGTACCTTTTTCCCGACATCGTTCAGGCCAACCAGGGTCTCAGGTCAGCCAGGCGCGCAGGCGCCGTTCGCAGTCGCGCACCGTGGCCAGCGGGACCCGCTCGTCCTTGTGGTGGGCCAGGGTCGGATCACCGGGGCCGTAGTTGACGGCGGGGACGTCCAGCGACGAGAACAGCGACACGTCCGTCCAGCCGAGCTTGGCCCGCACCCGGCCGGCCTCGACCGCCTCGGCGGGCTCCAGGGCGGTGACGGCGCGGACGAAGTCCCGGGCGGCCGGGTGCAGCAGCCCTGGACGGGCCGACTCGCTGCGGTCGACGACCTCGACCCCGTAGCCCAGGGGCTCGAACAGCCCCCGCAGCCAGTCCTCGGCGGCCGTCAGGTCGCGGTCGGGCGCGAAGCGGTGGTTCACCGAGACCACGCACTCGTCGGGCACCACGTTGCGGGCGACGCCGCCGCGGGCGAAGACGGCGTTCAGCCCCTCGTGGTAGGTGATGCCGTCGACCACGGGGCGGCGCGCCTCGTAGGCGTTCAGCAGGTCGAGCAGCGGCTTCATCGCGTGGATGGCGTTGGCGCCCATCCAGGAGCGCGCGGTGTGCGCCCGCGCCCCGCGCGCGGTGACCTCCACGGTGACGGTGCCCTGGCAGCCGCCCTCGATCGCGCCGTCGGTGGGCTCCATGAGCACCGCGAAGTCGGCGGCCAGCAGTTCGGGGCGGGTCTCGGCCAGCCGCTTGAGCCCGTTGCGGTCGGCGGAGACCTCCTCGCACTCGTACGCCACGTACGTCACGTCGCGGGTGGGCTCCTCGAGGACCGCGGCCAGGTGCAGCAGGACGGCCAGGCCGCCCTTCATGTCGCAGGAGCCCAGCCCCCACAGGGTGTCGCCCTCCAGCCGGGAGGGGAGGTTGCCGTTGACCGGCACGGTGTCGGTGTGCCCGGCCAGCACGACCCGCTCGGCGCGCCCCAGGTGCGTGCGCGCGACCAGGGTGTCGCCGTCCCGCACGACCTCCAGCCACGGCAGCGCCCGCAGCCCGGCCTCGATCTCCGCGACGACCGCCCGCTCGTTGCCGCTCACCGATTCGATGTCCACCAGGGTGCGCGTCAGCTCGGCCACGTCCATCGAGAGATCCATGTTCACCGAGCTTACTTTCCGCGCCAGGTCCTTTGGGTCTTTCGCGCGGTTAACGTGTTCGGATGAGCGGCGATCACACGGAAGAGACGACCAGGAAGACACGACGGCAGGGGCCGACGGTGCTGCGCGGCAAGGCGCTGCCGGCGAGCACCCACGACCAGCGGCTGCTGGACACCCGCGGTTCGGTGGACTGGCTGCACCAGGACCCGTGGCGGGTGCTGCGCATCCAGGCGGAGTTCGTGGAGGGCTTCGGCCTGCTGGCGGAGCTGGGCCCGGCGGTGAGCGTGTTCGGCTCGGCCCGCCTGCGCCCCGGCTCCCCCCACTACGACCTCGCCGAGCGGGTGGGCCGCGGCCTGGCGCGGGCGGGCTACGCGGTGATCACGGGCGGCGGCCCCGGCATCATGGAGGCGGGCAACAAGGGCGCCAACGAGGACGGCATGTCGGTGGGGCTGGGCATCGAGCTGCCCTTCGAGCAGGAGCTGAACTCCCACCTCGACATCGGCATCTCGTTCCGCTACTTCTTCGTCCGCAAGACGATGTTCATCAAGTACTCGCAGGCGTTCGTGGTGCTGCCCGGCGGGTTCGGCACCCTGGACGAGCTGTTCGAGGCGCTCACCCTGGTGCAGACCGGCAAGATCACCCGGTTCCCGATCGTCCTGGTCGGCACGGAGTTCTGGTCGCCCCTGATGGACTGGTTCCGCGGCACCCTCGCGGCCGAGGGCGTGATCTCCCCGGACGACCCGGACCTGCTGTACCTCACCGACGACCCCGAAGAGGTGGTGCGGATGATCACGGAGGCGCACCGCGAGGGCGGCCGCCGCCTGGAGGAGCGGGCGGCCCTGGAGGCCGCCGAGGAGGAGGCGGGCACCTGAGGCCCGCCTGTCCCCGACAGTCCACCCCGTCCGCGAAGAGGGCCCGGAATCCGGGCCCTCTTCGCCGCTCTCCGGCCCTCACGGGGAGTCACATGGCTGTTCCGTTCAGTCCCAGACGCCCGAGTTAGGTCACAGGTTCACATCGCTACACGGTGATGAGGGTCACAAAATTACTCGGGGACGATCAGGCAACCTTTCCTTCTCTTCGAGGGTCGCCCTCGCCGGCGGGGGAGCGCGGGGGCCTGCCCGCACCCCGGGTGAACCACCTGCTGGAGCCGGAAAAAGAGCCGGTTTTCGGACGGTCGATTTGTCGCGCGGAAGGGGGCCGCCGCCGAGCCGGACAGCCCTACCCGGGATCCCCGGGCTCAAACCAGCACCGCCTTTCCCGAGCCCGCGGGGGGTTCGGGCGCCGTGGCTATGGTCTTTTCGCATGACCAAGGAGATTCCATCCCGAGTCACTGGCAATCTGACCGAAACCATCGTTCTCGACCATCCACACCCCGGAGACGGCGGCGCCCTGTGGCGGCTGGCACGCGACTCCCGGACCCTGGACGTCAACTCCCCCTACAGCTACCTCCTGTGGTGCCGTGACCACGGGGCCACCTCGGTGGTGGCCAGGGACGGCGACGGCGGGGCCTGCGGCTTCGTCACCGGATACCTGCGCCCCTCGGCCCCCGACACCCTGTTCGTCTGGCAGGTCGCCGTCGCCGACGACCACCGCGGCCGCGGGCTGGCGGGGCGGATGCTCGCCTGGCTCGCCGACGGGAAGCCACAGGGGCGCTTCCTGGAGGCGACGGTGACCCCCGGCAACACCGCCTCCACCCGCCTGTTCGAGGCGTTCGCCCGGGAGCGGGGAGCCGTGCTGCGCAGAAGCGAGCTCTTCGCGGCCGAGGACTTCCCGGTGCCCGGCCACGAGCCCGAGGTGCTCTTCCGCATCGGCCCGTTCCCCGCGTGAGCCGCGGCCTTCCCCTTCCCACCCCCGTCAGCGCCAGGAGAGGCAGCACGTGAAAGTCTTCGAAGAGGTCGAGTCCGAGGTCCGCAGTTACTGCCGAAGCTGGCCCACCGTCTTCACCAAGGCCCAGGGCAGCCGGGTCTACGACGAGGCGGGCCGCGAGTACCTGGACTTCTTCGCCGGAGCCGGCACCCTCAACTACGGCCACAACCACCCCCAGCTCAAGCTGAAACTGCTCGGCTACCTCGTCAACGACGAGATCGTGCACGCCCTGGACGCGCACACGGCCGCCAAACGCGACTTCCTTGAGGCGTTCCGCAGGACGGTCCTGGCACCCCGCGGGCTCGACTACAAGATCCAGTTCACCGGCCCCACCGGCACCAACGCCGTCGAGGCCGCGCTGAAACTGGCGCGCAAGTACACCGGCAGGGAGACGGTCGTCAGCTTCACCAACGCCTTCCACGGCATGTCGCTGGGCTCGCTGTCGGTCACCGGCAACTCGATGAAGCGCGGCGGAGCGGGCGTCCCCCTCAACCACGTCTTCACCATGCCCTACGACAACTACCTCGACGGGTGCACGCCCGACTTCCTGCTCTTCGAGCGCATGCTCACCGACAACGGGAGCGGCCTGGACAAGCCCGCCGCGGTGATCGTGGAGACGGTCCAGGGCGAGGGCGGGCTGAACGAGGCGGGCATCGGCTGGCTGCGCGGCCTGGCCGACCTGTGCAAGCGCCACGAGATGCTGCTGATCGTCGACGACATCCAGATGGGCTGCGGGCGGACGGGTCCGTTCTTCAGCTTCGAGGAGGCCGGGATCGTCCCGGACATCGTCTGCCTGTCCAAGTCGCTGAGCGGCTACGGCCTGCCGATGGCGGTGACGCTGCTGCGCCCCGACCTCGACGTCTGGGAGCCCGGCGAGCACAACGGCACGTTCCGCGGGTTCAACCCCGCGTTCGTGACCGCGACCGCCGCCCTGGACTTCTGGCGGGGCGAGGGGCTGCGGGAGCAGACGCTCGCCAAGGGCGAGCGGGTGGCCGAGGCCTTGGAGGAGCTCGCCGGCGAGCACGACAAGGACATCGCGGGCCGCCGCGGCCGCGGCCTGGCCCAGGGCCTGGTCTTCACCGACCCGCCGCTGGCCGGGCGGGTCTGCGCCGAGGCCTTCCAGCGGGGCCTGCTGATGGAGACCTCCGGCCCGGACGGCGAGGTGGCCAAGCTGCTGCCCCCGCTGACCATCACCGACACCGAGCTCGACGAGGGCCTGGCCATCGTGCGCGAGTCCGTCGCCGCGGTCCTGGACGCCTAGAGAGAAACGGAGCACGATCTTGATCGTCAAGTCCCTGCAGGACATCATCGGCACCGACCGCGACGTGCAGGCGCCCACGTGGTGCAGCCGGCGGCTGGTCCTGGCCAAGGAGAAGGTCGGCTTCTCCCTGCACGACACCATCCTGTACGCCGGCACCAGCACGGCCATGTGGTACGCCAACCACATCGAGGCGGTCTACTGCATCGGCGGCACCGGCGAGCTGGTGAACGAGGAGACCGGCGAGCGCCACGACATCGCCCCCGGCACCATGTACCTGCTGGACGGGCACGAGCGCCACACCCTGCACGCCCACACCGAGCTGCGCATGATCTGCGTGTTCAACCCGCCCTGCACCGGCCGCGAGGTCCACGACGAGCACGGCGTCTACCCGCTGGTCGAGGAGGACGCGTGACCCGGCACGACCCCTACCCCACGCGCCGCGCCGCGCACCCCGAGCTGATCGCCCGGGTGGACCCGGTGGTCCACGGCGGCGGCACGGGGCCGCTGTCCGCCGGGGAGCTCGACGGCTTCGACCGCGACGGCTTCCTGGCGATGGACCGGCTGATCACCCCGGAGGAGGTCGCGCGCTGCCGGGCCGAACTGGACCGGCTCGCCGCCGACCCCGCGCTGCGCGGCGACGAGCGGCTCATCACCGAGAAGGACTCCGGCGAGGTCAGGTCGGTCTTCGAGGTGCACCGGATCAGCGAGGTCTTCGCCGCGCTCGCCGCCGACCCGCGCGTCGTCGGACGGGCGCGGCAGATCCTCGGCTCGGACGTCTACGTGCACCAGAGCCGCGTCAACTACAAGCCGGGCTTCCGCGGCAAGGACTTCTACTGGCACTCCGACTTCGAGACCTGGCACGCCGAGGACGGCATGCCGCGGATGCGCGCGGTGAGCGTCTCGATCTCGCTCACCCCCAACAACCCCTGCAACGGCGCCCTGATGATCATGCCGGGCTCGCACCGGACGTTCGTCTCCTGCGTGGGGGAGACCCCCGCCGAGCACTACCGGGAGTCCCTGAAGGACCAGGAGGTCGGCACCCCCGACCCCGAGAGCCTGACGAAGCTCGCCGACGTCCACGGGATCGAGCTGTTCACCGGTGATGCGGGCTCGGCGGTCATGTTCGACTGCAACTGCATGCACGGCTCGAACGGCAACATCTCCCCCTACCCGCGCTCGAACGTCTTCCTGGTGTTCAACAGCGTGGAGAACGCCTGCGGCGAGCCGTACGCCGCGCCCGGCCGCCGGCCCTCCTTCCTGGCGTCCCGCGACTTCACGCCGGTCGGGGCCTGACCTCACGAAGAGCCCCTCCGGCCCTATGATCGCCCGAAAGGCCGAGGGATTACGGAGGGGCCCGCTTTGCCCATGACGATCACCGTCTTCTGCGCGTCCAGCACCCGCATCGACGCCAAGCACGTCGAGGTGGCGGCGGAGCTGGGCGCCGAACTGGCGCGGCGGGGGCACACCCTCGTCACCGGCGGGGGCACCCGGTCGTGCATGGGCGCGGTCGCCAGAGCGGCGCGGGCCGCGGGCGGGCGCACCGTCGGCGTCGTCCCGGCGGGCATGCCCGACTCCCAGGAGGGCGCCGACACCGAGAACGACGAGCTGGTGCGCACCCCCGACATGCGCTCGCGCAAGGCCGAGATGGACCGCAGGGCCGACGGCTTCCTCATCCTCCCCGGCGGCATCGGCACCCTGGAGGAGCTCCTGGAGGTCTGGACGGCCCGCAGCCTGAACTTCCACACCAAGCCCATCGTCGTCCTGGACCCCTACGAGGTGTACGCGCCGCTGCGCACCCTGATGGACCACCTCCTCGCCGAGGGCTTCAACCGCCCCGCCGCCGCCGAGGCGGTCTCCTACGCCACCGAGGTCGGCCGGGCCCTGGACGTCCTGGAGTCGGAGTACCGCAGGGTGGGCGAAGAACTTCTGGAGTTCTGAGTTCCCGGGGGCTTCGCCCGGCTTTCATCGGGGGTTCAACCGGCTGGACCAGGCTCACAGGGTCGAATGAGCGTCCCGCAAGGAGTTCCTGTCCCATGAGTGTCTCCCGTCGTGGTTTCGTGGCCGGTGGAGCCGTCTCCATCGCGCTGGCCGGAAGCCTTGATTCCGTTTTCGCGACCGCCGCCGGAGCGGCCGAGGGCGAGGCCTACGGCTACGGCCCGCTGGTGCCCGACCCCGCCGGGGTCCTCGACCTGCCCAAGGGCTTCACCTACGAGGCCTTCTCCACCGAGGGCGACACGCTGCCCGGCGGCGGCGCCGTGCCCGGCAAGCACGACGGCATGGCCGCCTTCCCCGGCCGCCGCCACGACGACCTGCGCCTGGTGCGCAACCACGAGCAGGGCGGCAGCGGCACCAAGGCCGTCGCCCGCCCCGAGTGGACCTACGACCCCGCGGCCTTCGGCGGCACCACCACGCTCCACGTCGACGGGAAGGGCGACCTGCGCGACCAGTACGTCAGCCTGGCCGGCACCGCCACCAACTGCGCGGGCGGCGTCACCCCGTGGGGCACGTGGATGACCTGCGAGGAGACCGAGGGCTTCGGCGGCCAGACGAAGTCGCACGGCTGGGTGTTCGAGGTGGACCCGACCGGCCTCCGGACCGTCGCCGAGCCGATCGAGCCGCTGGGCCGGTTCGCGCACGAGGCCATCTGCATCGACCCGCGCGACGACACCATGTACCTCACCGAGGACGCCTCGGGGCCGTTCGGCCTGCTCTACCGCTTCCGGCCCAGGGCCCGCCGCGGCGGCTACCACTCCTACCGGGCCGGCGGCGTCCTCCAGGCGATGCTGGTGCCGGACGTGTCCGACCTGTCGCAGGTCCTGGAGGCCGGCACGGTCCTCCGCGGCGTGCGGTGGGTGGACGTGCCGGACCCGTCGGCGGCGAAGACCTCCACCCGCAAGCAGTTCGACACCATCACCCGCTCGCAGAAGCTGGAGGGCATGTGGTGGGACCGCAGGGGCGGGGGCCGCGCCTACTTCGTGGCCTCCTACTCCCGCACCTCCTCCGGCGCGGCCGGTGACCACGCGGGCCAGGTCTGGGCGTACGACCCGCGCCGCAACACCCTGGAGCTGGAGCTGGTCTTCAAGCCCGGCGGGAAGTACGACTCGCCCGACAACATCACCGTCTCCCCGTACGGCGGCGGCGTGATCCTGGCCGAGGACGGCGACGGCGAGCAGTTCCTCATCGGCACCGACCGCAGGGGCGAGCCCTTCAGCCTGGCCCGCAACGCCGCGAACGACTCGGAGTTCGCCGGTGTGACGTTCTCGCCCGACGGCCGCACCCTCTTCGCCAACCGCCAGAGCGGCCCCGGCACCACGTTCGCCATCCGCGGCCCCTGGCAGCGGATCAAGGGCGGCCACGGCCGCCGCTGACCTCCCCTCAGGCCAGGGCCCGTCTCCCGACCGCCGGGGGGCGGGCTCCGGCCATCGAGGCGACCATGTCGAGCACCTGGCGCAGCTCGTCCGGATCGCCCTCGAACTCGAGGGCGGCGGCTCCCAGCCAGGCGTAGACGGCGGCGGCCGCCAAGGC
Organism: Actinocorallia libanotica; assembly: GCF_039525175.1. NCBI lineage: Bacteria > Bacillati > Actinomycetota > Actinomycetes > Streptosporangiales > Thermomonosporaceae > Actinocorallia > Actinocorallia libanotica. Next base: position 21,051 of record NZ_BAAAHH010000011.1, on the reverse strand, counting down.
GCCGGAGCCGGCTCCGGTGACGGACGCCTTCACCGGGCGCCCCTTCGCCACCAGGGCCGCCAGCTCCCCGGCCGCCGGGTCGACGCCCGCGTCGAGGAGGTCGTCCGGGTCGCCGGGGCGTCCGGTCCACACCAGATCACGGCGGTTTCGCGCGTTCATATTCTTGAGCATGGCACGATCGTCGTACCGGTGAAGGAGGACCCCGTGCCCGTAGTGCTCTTGCTCGCAGCCGTCGCGGTGGTCGCGGCCACCGCCTTCCTGGCCTCGGGGCGGGGCGGCGAGCTGCGCGAGCCCGTCGAGGAGCTGCCGCCGACGGGACTGCCGGAGGACCGGCCGCCGACCGGGACGGACGCGGCGATGGTGCGGCTGCCCAAGGGCGTCTGGGGCTACCACCCGATGCTCACCGACGAGGTGCTGGGCCGGCTCGCGCACGCCCTGATGCGGCGGGAGAGCGAGGTGGCCGCGCTGGAGCGGCGGGTCATCGAGCTGAGCGGGTACGGGCGGCGGGAGGAGCTGGACGCCGCCTGGCTTAAAAAAACGGACAATTCGGCCCTGTCGGACGAGCCGATCCGGGAGGACCTGCCCTGAACGCGGGCCGGAAAAGTCCCGGACACGGCACCTTCGGAGATCTTGCGAGCCTGATCGTTACCACTTCGCGCCCGGAACACGGGATAATGGACCACTACTGCTAGACGCGGACGCTTCGGCGGCCAGCGGCTCGCACGGGCCCGAACGGCCCTGGGCCGGGAAGGAAGGGGATGCACGCATGGCGGCGATGAAGCCGCGGACAGGTGACGGTCCGCTCGAAGTGACCAAGGAGGGCCGCGGCATCGTCATGCGCGTGCCGTTGGAAGGCGGCGGCCGGCTGGTGGTCGAACTGACTCCCGACGAAGCCAGAGAACTGGGCGAGGCCATCGGCGGCGTGGTCGGCTGACCCGCCCGGTCCGGGACTCCTGCCGGACCCGTCGCGTCGGGGCCGTCCGATCCTCGCCGCGGCCGGTTGACGAACCGCACGGCCACGCGGTCCCGGCAGATCTCGCCGCCGGGGCCGGGGGCCGTCTTTTTCGTCTTCCCGCCTTTCGCACCCATCCATCTCCATCGTCGCCGTCTTCGGCTTTCTCCCTTAGGGGGCCGTCATGCCCGTCCTGACCCAGCTTCGCGCGGCCGGGGAGCCGCTCGCCCAGGTGCCCGGAGCCCGCCTGCTGGCGGTGCCCCAGGGCGGCGACCCCGGCTTCGACACCGGCCTCCCGGTGGCGGACCTGCTCTCCTTCCACGAGGCCAAGGGCGAGGCGGGGGAGATCATCTCCCTGCCGGTGCAGGTCGAGGGCACCCTGCGGGAGCTGCTCCTGTACGGCACCGGCGACGGTTCGCCCGCCGCGCTGCGCAAGGCCGGCGCGGCCCTGGCCCGCCGCGCCAAGGGCAGGGACGTGCTGGCGGTGCAGGTCCCCGAGGGCGATCTGACGGCCTTCACCGAGGGCGCGCTGCTGGCGGGCTACGACTTCAGCCTGAAGACCGGCGAGGGCAGGAAGCCCGTCGCCGAGATCGTGCTGGTCGGCGGCGAGCCGGCCGCGAAGGGCGAGGTGCTGGCCGCCGCCGCGGCGCTGGCCCGGGACCTGACCAACACCCCGTCGGTGGACAAGTGCCCCGCCTGGCTGGCCGACCAGGCCGTCGCGCTGGCCGGCGACGCGGGCCTGGACGTGCGGGTCCGCTGCGAGCGGGAACTGGCCGCCGAGGGCTTCGGCGGGCTGCTGGCCGTCGGCTCCGGCTCGCCCCGGCCGCCCCGGCTGATCGAGCTCACCTACGCGCCCGAGGGCGCGAGGCGCCACATCGTGCTGGTCGGCAAGGGCATCACCTTCGACACCGGCGGCATCTCGATCAAGCCGAGCGCCGCGATGCAGACCATGAAGACCGACATGGCCGGCGGCGCGGTCGTCATGGGCGTCATGTCGGCGCTGCGGGCGCTGCAGGTGCCGGTCAAGGTCACCGGACTGGTCCCGAGCGCCGAGAACTCCTTCTCCGGCTCGGCGATGCGCCCCTCCGACGTGATCACCCACTACGGCGGCACCACCTCCGAGGTGCTCAACACCGACGCCGAGGGCCGCCTGGTGCTGGCCGACGCGCTCGCCTACGCCGACCGGGAGCTCGCCCCCGACCTCGTCGTCGACATCGCCACCCTCACCGGCGCCGCCAAGCTCGCCCTGGGCCTGCGGCACGGCGCGCTCTTCGCCACCGACGAGGACCTGGCCGCGGCGCTGCTGGCGGCGGGCTCGCGCGCCGAGGAGCCGCTGTGGCGGATGCCGCTGACCGAGGACTACCGCGTGGCCATCGAGTCGCAGGTCGCGGACGTGGCCAACATCGAGAAGCGCGGCTTCGGCGGCGGCGCGATCATGGCGGCGCTGTTCCTGGAGAGGTTCACCGGCGGCCGCCCGTGGGCGCACCTGGACGTCGCGGGACCGGCGCGCGGCGGCGAGGGCGCCACCGGCTACGGGGTGCGGCTGCTCCTGGAGTGGCTCACGTCCTCTTCGGCCTGACCACCCGGCGCTTCCTGGGCAGCCCGATCCGGCGGTCCTCGAACGGCGCCCCGGTCAGGGCGCGGACGCGCGCGATCACCTCGTCCTGCGGCACCGTCCAGCCGGCCAGCACCGGGACGCTCCAGCGCAGCACCGGCACGCCGGGCAGCCCCTGGGTCTTGACCCGCAGCATCTCCGCCCCGGAGGTGCCGCGGGCCTGCGGGCTGTCCTCGGCGGGCAGGAACGCCAGCCGGTGGGCCAGGCCCTTGCCGGTGGGCACCCCCTCGGACCAGGCGCAGACCGCCGCGACCTCGTCCCACGGCAGGAACCTGTCGCGCGAGCGCGGCAGCGGCCACCGGGCGGGGACGCGCACCCCCTCGCCGTCCAGGACGAGCAGCGGCCTGCGGCCCAGCAGGTGCCCGGTGACCACCGCCAGCGTCGCGCCGAAGCCGACCGTGCCGACCGCGCCCAGCACCAGGAAGAGCACGCCGCCCACGCTGGCGGGGTCGGCGAGGCCGCCCACGACGAACATCAGCGAGCAGAACAGCAGGATCAGCAGCCCGATGGCCTGGCCCGAACCGCTGAAGGAGGGCCTGAGCCGGACGGTGAGGGGGGCGGGGGGCATGGTCAACCTCGCTTCTGTGCGACGAGCAGGCCGTCCCCGAGCGGCAGGAACAACGGGATGAGGCCCTCGTCCTCGGCGACGAGCCGCGCCGTCGCCCGCACGCCGCGGGCGTCCGCCGGGTCGGCCAGGGGGGTGAGGGCGTCGTCGAAGGCCACCACGCCGCCCGGCCGCAGCAGGCGCACGGCGGCGGCCAGGTACTCGGGGTACTCGCGCGGCAGCGCGTCGCAGAACACCAGGTCGTAGGCGCCGTCGGTGAGCCGGGGCAGGACGTCCAGCGCCCGGCCGCTGATCATCCGGGTGCGGGAGGCGGCGAACCCGGCGTCGGCGTAGGCGAGCTTGGCCAGCCGCTGGTTCTCCGGCTCGACGTCCACGCTGGTCAGGACGCCCTGGGGGTGCATGCCGCGCAGCAGCCAGATGCCCGACACGCCGCACCCGGAGCCGATCTCGACGACGGTCCTGGCCCTGATCAGGGAGGCGACGAACCGCAGCGCCGCGCCGCCGTCCGCCCCGACCGGATCGGCGCCGAACTCCTCGCCCAGCCGCCGGGCCTCGCGCAGCGGCTCATCCTCCGGGGAGAACCACTCCCCGTAGGTCTGCACCTCGTTGATGGCCGCCTCCCGTGTCACATAACCCTCCGGGGGCAAAACGATAGCGCCGACCGGGAACGTCATGGCGGTCCGCGACGTTCTAAAAAACACCAGCCGAAGGAAACGATGCTCCCTCGGCGCGGAAGAGGAAAGGGTGATCTGAGACACCATGTCTGTCTCAGCGGTTCCATTTCAGGGCGCGGCCGGAGGGGTCGTCGGCAGGGAGAACGCCCCGGCGGCACAGTGGTCGCCGCCTTCGTGGGACCAGGTCGTCCGCGACCACTCCGCGCGGGTCTACCGGCTGGCCTACCGCCTGACCGGCAACCAGCACGACGCCGAGGACCTCACCCAGGAGGTCTTCGTGCGGGTCTTCCGCTCGCTGGCCAACTACACGCCCGGCACGTTCGAGGGCTGGCTGCACCGGATCACGACCAACCTCTTCCTCGACTCCGCGCGCCGCAAGCAGCGCATCCGCTTCGAGAACCTCGCCGACGACGCGGCCGACCGGCTGCCCGGCCGGGAGAAGACGCCCGCCCAGGTGTACGAGGACACCAACTTCGACGACGACGTCCAGGCGGCACTCGACGCCCTGGCGCCCGACTACCGCGCGGCCGTCGTGCTGTGCGACATCGAGGGCCTGTCGTACGAGGAGATCGCCGCGACGCTCGGGGTGAAGCTCGGCACCGTCCGCAGCCGCATCCACCGGGGGCGCGGCCAGCTGCGCGCCGCCCTGGCCCATCGTGCTCCCGCGGAGAAGAGGAAAGGGATCACCCAGTGAGCTGCCTTGGCGACCGTCTGACCGCCCTGGTCGACGGCGAGCTCGACCATGACGGCCGGGACCGGGCGCTGGCCCACCTGGCGGGCTGCGACGGCTGCCGCGCCGAGGCCGAGGCGCTGCGCCGCCTCAAGCGCCGGCTGTACGCGCTCAAGGAGCACCCCGTCGGGGGCGACCTGCTGGGCCGTCTCTACGCGATGGGGGAGACTCCGCCCGACTCGCCGAAGAACGACCTTCTCTGGCCACCTCAGGTCAAAATGGATGGTCCGGTTCCGGGCGACGAGCTGATGCGCCGCCTGCACCGGCTGGACGGGCCGGGCGACGGCAGGGCCGACGCCTCCCGCTACCGCAGGCCCCCGGACGGCCGTCCGGCGCGGGACCGGCGCCAGGCCGCCCCCCGGCGGCGGCTGCCGCGGGCGCGCTACCTCGTGGCGGGCGCGGCCACCCTGGCGGCGCTGGGCGCGGGCTCGGCACCGTACGTGAACACCGGCAACGCGCGGGTGCCCAAGGTGTCGCCCAGCTGGAGCCAGAGCTCGGTGCACAATGGAGGCGTCTCCCAGGTGCGGCTGCCCCGCCGCCAGGAGGAACAGAAACGCTGATCTCCCTGCTTTCGGCATTATCCCGGCCTAGCGTTTAAGGTGCTTACGGCAAGCACATGGCGGGCGGGCCACGATAAGCCCGTACAACTCAGGCTCGTCAAGGAGTGGGGTAATGACGGAGGAAAGCCGAGGCTCGGTGGAGTCGCCGGGGGAACCGGGGTTCACTCCCCCGGACGCGCCGGCCGAGCCGCCGGCGGACAGGCTGGTGGTCTCCCGTGAGGCCGCCCAGGCCGCCGCCCCCGCCGCCACCATGCTGGACGGCATGCAGGCCCAGCAGCAGGACGGCGCCCAGTCGCAGTGGCATTCGGGGGGACAGCCGCTGCCGCAGCAGCAGAAGTCCGAACCCCAGCCGAACTTCGCCCAGCCGGACTCCTTCCGGGAGCCCGAGAACGTCCCCCCGCCGCCCTACCAGGACGTCCCGCCCCCTTACGGGGAGCCGGCCCCCTACGCAGACCAGCGGCCGGGGTTCGCCCCGCACCAGCAGGGCGCCTTCTGGCCGGGCTCCCAGCCCCCGCCCCCGCCGCCGCAGCAGCCTCCGCTGCTCGTCCCCGGTATGGGCGGGCAGCCGCCGATCCCGGGCCAGGGCGGCCCCTCCGGTCCCGGCAGCCCCAACTGGGCGCCGGTGCCCGGTCCGCCGCCTGTGCCCAAGCGCTCGCCCAGCCTCGGCCTCCTGGCCGTCGTCGCGCTGGTGATCGCGCTGGTGGCCGGCTCGGTCGGCGCGGCCGTCGTGGGGCTGACCAGCAGCGACGGATCCCCCAGGGTCTCCCTGGGCGGCGACGGCGGCGAGCACGCCCAGGTGCGCGACCCCGACTCCGTGGCGGGCATCGCCCAGCGGGTGCTGCCCAGCGTGGTGACGGTCAAGGTCAGCATGGGCAACGGCGAGGGCAGCTCGGGCACGGGCTTCGTCGTCGAGGGCGGCTACATCATCACCAACTACCACGTGGTCTCCGCCGGGGGGCTCGGCCAGCCCTCCAGCGTCACGCTCGTCACCAACGACGAGAAGCAGCTGCCGGCCACCGTGGTCGGCAGCTCCGCGGAGAACGACGTGGCGGTGCTCAAGACCCAGGGCGACCACGGGCTCCCCCCGCTGGAGCTGGGGGACTCCGACGCGCTGGCCGTCGGCGACCAGGTGATGGCGATCGGCTCGCCGCTGGGCCTGACCGGCTCGGTGACCACCGGCATCATCTCGGCCAAGGACCGCGTGGTGCCCACCCAGAGCGAGGGCGGCGCCGAGGCCAGCATGATCACCGCGCTGCAGACCGACGCGGCGATCAACCCCGGCAACTCCGGCGGCCCGCTGCTGGACATCTCCAGCGGCCGGGTGATCGGCGTGAACACCGCGATCGCCAGCCTCGGCGGCGGCGGCGGGGAGAGCGGCAGCATCGGCCTGGGCTTCGCCATCCCCAGCAACAAGGTCCGCCAGGTCGCCGAGACCCTGATCCAGGGCGGCACGGTCAAGAAGACCGTGATCGGCATCAGCATGGACCGCACCTACGTCGGCGACGGCGTGCAGATCCTCAAGGGCGACCAGGGCGTCATCAAGGGCGGCCCCGCCGACAAGGCGGGCCTGAAGTCCGGCGACGTCATCCTCAAGGTCAACGACAAGGTGATCAACTCCACCGAGTCGCTGATCGTGGTGATCACCTCGCACGCCCCGGGCGACAAGGTGAAGATCACCTATCGCCGCGGCGGCCAGGAGAAGACGGTCGACGTGACCTTGGGTCAGGGCTGACCAGCGACTTGTCAGCTCTAGGGCGGCGGATACCCTAAGGGAGGCCGGGACCGATCCCGGCCTCCCTGTCCATGGAGGCGCAGTTGTTCGACATTGGGCTCTTCGAGGCACTGGTCCTGGCGATCCTGGCCCTGGTCATCTTCGGGGAGAAGCTCCCCACGGTGGCGCAGCAGGCCGGTCGCACCCTGCGCCAGCTCCGCCAGATGGCGCAGTCCGCGCAGACGGACCTGCGCGAGGGGCTCGGCCCGGAGTTCAAGGACTTCGACCCGCGCGACCTCAACCCCAAGTCCTTCGTGCGCAAGCACCTGTTCGAGGACGACGAGGACCCCCTGGGCGTGCGCAAGTTCCACGCGGAGCTCGACGACCTCGACGAGCCGGCGGGCCCCCCGGGCCTCAGCCGCTCCCAGATGCTCGCCCAGGACGAACGGCCCCCGTTCGACGACGAGGCCACCTGAGTCCTCCGCCGCGAGGCGGCACGCGACAGGCCGCTCGGGTCCTCGTCCGCGAGGCGGCACACGACGAAGAAGATCCCGCGCCCCCGAGGGGCGCGGGATCTTCGTGTTCGGAGCGGTGCGGGGTCAGCGGCCGGCCGGGGTGACGCTCAGCTGGCGGCCGAGGAGGCCGCGGCTGCGGCCCGCGAGGTTCTCGGCGATCTTGCGGAGCTCGGCGGCGGCGGGGGCGTCCGGGTCGGACAGGACCAGGGGCTTGCCGGCGTCGCCGCCCTCGCGCAGGCGGGTGTCGAGCGGGACCTGGCCCAGCAGCGGCACGCGGGCGCCCAGGGTGCGGGTCAGCTCGTCGGCGACGGTCTGGCCGCCGCCCTCGCCGAAGATGAACTGCTTCTCGCCGCAGTGGTCGCACAGGTGGTACGACATGTTCTCGATGACGCCCGCCACCTGCTGGTGGGTCTGGGCGGCGATCGCGCCGGCCCGCTCGGCGACCTCGGCGGCGGCCTGCTGCGGGGTGGTGACCACCAGGATGTCCGCGGACGGCAGCAGCTGGGCCACGGAGATGGCGATGTCGCCGGTGCCGGGCGGCAGGTCCATCAGCAGGATGTCCAGGTCGCCCCAGTAGACGTCGGCGAGGAACTGCTGCAGCGCGCGGTGCAGCATCGGGCCGCGCCAGACCACCGGCTGGTTGCCCGCGGTGAACATGCCGACCGAGATCACCTTCACGTCGTGCGCCGACGGAGGCATGATCATGTCCTCGACCTTGGTGGGCCGACCGTCCACGCCCAGCATGCGGGGCACGGAGTGGCCGTAGATGTCGGCGTCCACGACGCCGACCTTGCGGCCCAGCGCGGCGAAGGCCGCGGCGAGGTTGACCGTGACGGAGGACTTGCCGACGCCGCCCTTGCCGCTGGCCACCGCGTAGACCTTGGTGAGCGAGCTGGGCTTGGCGAAGGGGATCTCCTTGGCGGGCTGCCCGCCGCGCAGGGTCTCCTGCAGCGCCTTGCGCTGCTCGTCGTTCATGACGTCGAGCTCCACCCGTACCGACGGCGCGCCGGCCCGGGTGACCGCCTCGGTCACGTCCTTGGTGATCCGGTCGCGCATGGGGCAGCCGGCCACGGTCAGGTAGACGCCCACGGTGACCGCGCCGTCCGCGGCGATCTCGATGTTCTTGACCATGCCGAGGTCGGTGATCGGACGGCGGATCTCCGGGTCGTTGACCGTGGCGAGAGCCGCGGTCACCTGCTCGGTCGTCAAAGGGGAGGCCATGCGTCCATGGTATGGAACGTTCGGCCCCGCGGCGAACGCGGGGCCGGTAGATCCTTTCCGCGCCGGGCCGTGCAACGTTTCGCAAACGTCATCGAAGTCAATCACCCCGGTAGACCTGGCGTTTTACGATCGTTTGCGTGACTGACGTGAGCGCTCTCCCCGCAACGACGACGATGTCGGCAGAGGAACTCGCGGTCTGGCGCGTCCTCCTGCGGGCGCAGGTCCGCATCTCCCGCCACCTGCACCAGGACCTGCTGGCCGAACACGACCTCGCGCTCGGCTCCTACGACGTGCTCCAGCACCTGGGCGAGCAGCCGGACGGCAGGCTGCGCATGAACGACCTGGCCGACCGGGTCCTGCTGTCGCGCAGCGGCCTGACCCGGCTGGTCGACCGGCTGCAGCGGGACGGGCTGGTCCGCCGCGAGAGCTGCGCCAGCGACGCGCGGGGGCTGTTCGCCGTGCTGACCCTGCAGGGCAGGGAGCGGCTGCGGGAGGCCACCGCCACCTACCACCGCGGCATCCGCGAGCACCTGCTGGGCAGGCTGGACGCGGCGGAGAAGAACCAGTTCACGGTGCTGCTGCACAAGCTCTCCGAGGACGATCAGCCGGTGGCGCTGTCGGCCTGAGGCCGCCCCCGCCCGTCCGGCCCGCCGGGCTCCTCGCCCCGCGCCCCCTCCAGCTCCTTCAGCAGCTGCTGCAGCTCCGACCGCAGGAAGTCGCGGGTGGCCACCTCGCCGAGCGCCATGCGCAGCCCGGCGATCTCCCTGGTCAGGTACTCGGTGTCGGCCATCGTGCGCTCGGCCTGCCTGCGGTCCTGCTCGTACTGCACCCGGTCCCGGTCGTCCTGCCGGTTCTGCGCCAGCAGGATCAGCGGGGCGGCGTAGGAGGCCTGGAGCGAGAGCATCAGGGTCAGGAAGATGAACGGGTAGGGGTCGAACCGCCACGCCGCCGGGGCCAGGAAGTTCCACGAGAGCCAGAGGGTGACGAAGACCGTCATGTAGACCAGGAACCGCGCCGTGCCCAGGAAGCGGGCGATCCGCTCGGAGGCCTCGCCGAAGATCTCGGGGTCGTAGCGGGGGCGGGAGAAGCGGCGGCGGACCTCGCGCGGCTGGTCCAGGCGGGGCCGGGGAGAGGTCATCGGCCGCCCCGCAGCGACTCGGTCTCGGTGTCGAACGGCTCGGCGGCCCCCTCCTCGGCGTCCATGGCGGTGTCGCGCCAGTCGGCGGGCAGCAGGTGGTCGAGCACGTCGTCGATGGTGACCGCGCCGATCATGTGGCCGTCCTCGTCCACGACGGCCGCCGAGACGAGGTTGTAGGTGGCCAGGTGCCCGGCCACGGTCTGCAGCGACATCGACGGGCGCAGCGGGGACAGCGCCGCGTCGACGATCTCGCCGATCATCGTGGACGGCGGGTCGCGCAGCAGCCGCTGGAAGTGCACGGTGCCCAGGTAGTGGCCGGTCGGCGTCTCGGTGGGCGGACGGCAGACGTACACCTGCGCGGCCAGCGCCGGGTTGAGGTCGGGGTTGCGGATCTGGGCGAGGGCCTCGGCGACCGTGGCGTCGGGCTGCAGGATCACCGGCTCGGTGGTCATCAGGCCGCCCGCGGTGTCGTCGGCGTAGCTCAGCAGCCGCCGCACCGGCTCGGCCTCCTCGGGCTCCATCAGGGCCAGCAGCCGCTCGCGCTGTTCGGGCGGCAGCTCGCCCAGCAGGTCGGCGGCGTCGTCGGGGCCCATCGCCTCCAGCACGTCGGCGGCGCGGTCGACGTCGAGCTTGCCGAGGATCTCCACCTGGTCGTCCTCGGGCAGCTCCTCCAGGATGTCGGCGAGCCGCTCGTCGTCCAGGGCGGCGGCCACCTCGCCGCGGCGCTTGGGCGACAGCTCGTGGATGACGCTGGCCAGGTCGGCGGGCTTCAGCCGCTCGAAGGCGTTGATCAGGCCGACGGCGCCCTGCTGCTCGGCGGCCACGTGCAGGCCGCTGATCTCGTCCCAGTCCAGGACCAGCGTCTCGCCCCTGCGGCGGCGGACGGAGCCGCCCCGGCGCAGGCGGGAGGGCCGCTGGACGGCGACCTTGGTGATGCGCCACTCCCGGCCGCGCACCGGTTCCATGCCGACGTCGATGACGACGTACTCCACGCCGTCCTCGCCGCGGACGTGCCGGTCGAGCATCTCGGCGATGGCCAGGGTCTCGGCGGGCCGCTGGGAGAAGCGGCGCATGTTGAGCCGCCCGTTGAAGATGACGGCCTTGGCGTCGAACGCGGTGACCCGGGTGATCGGCAGGAAGACGGCGCGGCGCGGCGGGACGTCCACCACCAGGCCGAGCACCCGCGGGCGGCCGGTGCCCGACCACAGCGCGACGACCACGTCGCGGACCCGGCCGACCTGGTCGCCCGCGGGGTCGAAGACGGCGATCCCGGCGAGCCGTGCGATGAACACCCTTGACGGCCCCGAACTCATGCTCTCGACGTTACCCAAGATCGGAGCACACCAACGTCAAAGGTCTGCTTTGCGACGTTTGCCACCCCACATGAACGGTTTCCGCACCGGGTTCACCGCCGGATTCGGCACCGGGCGCACCGCGGCGTACGGCTCGTACTCGCCGGGGACCTCCGGGTACAGGCCGGTGGGGGTGAGCCTCATCAGGTACGCCTCCCTGGCCCAGCGGGGGACCGGGGTGTAGGCGGCGCCCTCCTCGAGCGCCTCGTCCGGCTGCGGCCGGGCGTTCAGCCGCTCCTTGAACAGCAGCGGCGCCACCTCGTCCCACCCCTCGGTGCCCGCGGGCACCTCCTCGACCGCGGCCCGCCACGACACCAGCCGGCCGCCCTTGTCCTTGCTGCGCACGATGACGGTGATCCGGTCGGCCTCCGGCAGCCCCGGCAGCGGCTGCTCCCCGGCGCCGCCGGTCAGGACGTAGGCCGCGCCGCCGTGCCACACGTGCCAGGCCGGACGGGGGCGGGAGCCGTCGGGAAGGGCGATCCACACCAGACCGGACTTCTTCATCGCCTCGTCCACCAACGCTTCGGTCATAGGCCCATCATGACGGCCCGGCGGGCCGCGGGAGAACCCGGCATCACGCGGTGATCGGCGGCTCGGTAGTCTCCGGGCCATGCAGCGCTCGCGACGTACCACCCTGGCCGTGCCCGGCAGCAACCCGCGCTTCATCGAGAAGGCGCAGGGCCTCCCCGCCGACGAGATCTTCCTCGACCTGGAGGACGCCGTCGCCGTCGACGCCAAGGCCGACGCGCGCAAGCTCGTCGTGGAGGCGCTGAACCAGGGCGACTGGGGGAGCAAGGTGCGGGTCGTGCGGGTCAACGCGCTCGACACCGAGTGGACGTACCGCGACGTCATCGAGGTCGTCGAGGGCGCGGGCGAGCGGCTGGACTGCGTGATGCTGCCCAAGGTGAGCACCCCGGCGGACGTGCGGTGGCTGGACACGCTGCTCACCCAGATCGAGCGCGCCAACGGGCTCCCGGTCGGCGGGATCGGCATCGAGGCGCAGATCGAGGACGCCCGCGGCCTCATCGAGGTGGACGCCATCGCCGCGTCCTCGCCGCGGCTGGAGACCCTCGTGTTCGGGCCGGGCGACTTCATGGCGTCCATCAACATGAAGACGCTGGTGGTGGGGGAGCAGCCCCCCGGCTACACCGAGGGCGACGCCTACCACTACATCTACATGCGCATCCTCATGGCCTGCCGCGCCTACGGGCTGCAGGCCGTCGACGGGCCTTACTTCAACGTCCGCGACACCGAGGCGTTCACCCGCGCGGCGCGGCGGACGGCGGCGCTGGGCTACGACGGCAAGTGGGTGCTGCACCCGTCGCAGATCGACGCGGGCAACGAGGTGTTCTCCCCCGCGCAGGAGGACTACGACCACGCCGAGCTGATCCTCGAGGCCTACGACTACTACACGACGGTCGAGAAGCGCGGCGCGGCGATGCTGGGCGACGAGATGATCGACGAGGCGTCGCGGAAGATGGCGCTGGTCGTCGCGGCCAAGGGACGTGCGGCGGGCCTCGCCCGCACGCGGCGCTTCGAGGCGCCCTGAGGGGCTGATCCGGGGCTTCCCGGTTTGGGGGACGGCCCCGGTGCGTAGGCTCCTCCCATGGAGCCGCCACCCGCAACCCCGCCTTCGGAACCGGACGAGCCGGGTGGAGACCGGCCGGCCGAGGACGCCCGCGAGGAGTCCCAGCCGCCCTGGCAGCCGCCGGACTCCGGACGGCCCGCCTTCGCCCCGCCGCAGCCCCAGGCGTCCTGGCCCGCCGAGCACACCTACCCGGTGCGCCACGAGGAGCAGCCTCCTCCGGCCGGCCCCGGGGCGTCCCCGAACGCCCCCGGGTACCTGCTGCCGGGCCAGGTGGCGCCCGGCGCCGGGCCCTCCACCGGGCCGTTCCAGGGGCACCCGGGCCATGACGCCCCGCAGGCGCCGCCGGGATCCGCCTCGCAGGGCTGGCCCGGGTATCTGCCGCAAGGCCAGCCCGGGTATCCGCCGCAGGGGCAGCCCGGGTACGGGCAACCGGGTCAGCCCGGGTATCCGCCGCAGGGCCAGCCCGGATACGGCTGGCAGGGGCAGCAGACCGCGCCGTCCGGGCAGGCGTACGGTCCCCATGGCGGGTATCCGACGCCCGGGTACGCCGTTCCCGGGTCGCCCTACGGGTACGCCGCGCCGCGGCCCTCCAGGGTCGTGGCCGCGCCGCCGGGAACCCCGTTCCACCAGCAGGACCGCACCGAGCGGCACCGCTGGTGGCGGCCGCTGCTGGGGACGTCCGCCCTGGCGGGGGGCGTCGTCTTCCTGATCCTCGTGGTGTTCGTCGGCTGGATGGCGGGGCACGCCCTGGTCACCGGGGAGCTGCCCGAACCCGTGGAGGGCGGCGACCAGCTGGTCGGCGGGCCGCTGGAGGACCTCGCCCTCCAACTCGTCCTGCTCGGCGTGCTGCTCCCGCTGGTCCCGCTGGCGGCGTGGATCTTCTCCCGCCGCCCGATGGGCACGGTGATCTCGGTGGTGGGCCGGATGCGCTGGCGCTGGCTGGGCGTGTGCGCGCTGGCCGCCCTGGCCTACGTGGCGGTCTCCCTGGTGACCGGCATGATCGTGACGGCGGTCTTCACCGACGGCGAGCCCCTGCTGGAGTGGGCGGGCTGGAGCGTCTTCTGGGCCCCGGCCCTGGTGATCCTCCTGCTGGTGCCGTTCCAGTCCGCCGCCGAGGAGTTCGTCTTCCGCGGCTGGGTGCTCCAGGCGGTCGGCGGCTGCACCCTGCGCCGCCCCGACGGCTCCTACCGCAACGCCCTCACCCGCGCCCTGGGCCGGGTCTTCGGCACGCCGTGGCCCGCCATCCTCATCAGCAGCGCCCTCTTCGTCGCCGGGCACGGCTACCGCACCTGGGCGATGGTCGACATCTTCATCTGGGCGGTGGCCTGCGGCTGGCTGGCCGTCAAGACCGGCGGCCTGGAGGCGCCCATCGCCCTGCACGTCCTCAACAACCTGCTGGCCTTCGGCGTCACCGCCGCCGCCGGCGACCTGGAGGACTCCCTCCAGCAGGGCGCCGCCCCCTGGTACTACCTCCTGTCCGACATGCCGCCTCTGATTGTCTTCGTCCTTCTCATCCTGTGGCTCCGCCGCCGCATGAACATCGCCGCCGTGACACCGGAGTGATCAACAAGTCCTAGCCTTCGGCGCATGCCCCCGTCCTCCGACGATCCCACCGTCACGCGCCGGGACCCTCCGGGAGCCCTCCGCCCGCAGTTCCTGCCGCCGCGCCCGCCTCCAGAACCCCCTCGGGAATACCCGGGCGCGGCCCACCCGCCGCCTCCCGGACCCGCGGTCCCGGTGACCGCCCGGGCGCGCGTGGCGTCGCCCCCGCCGGGCACTCCGTTCCACCAGATGGGCAGGACGGCGCTGCACAGGTGGTGGCGGCTTCCCATGGAGTCGTTCGCGTTCGTCGCCGTGCTGGCCGGTACCTTCCTCACGGGGGCGTTGCTCATGGGAGTGGTGCTCTGGGCGGCGACCGGAGAATGGGTGCTGTTCTCCTCGAGCGGCACCGAGATCAGCAGTACTGCGGAATGGGCGACGAGAACGGTCTTCACCGCCGTGCTGCTCCCCGTCCCGTTTCTCGTGGTGCGGCTGGTCTCCCAGCGACCTTGGGGGACCCTGCTCTCGGTGCTGGGCCGGATCCGCTGGCGCTGGCTGGCGGCGTGCACGGTGCTGGCGGTCGAGTGCGTCATCCTCGGCTTCGCGATGAGCGCGGTGCTGAAGGGGGCCTTCACGGACGAGCCGCCGCTCCCGCCGTGGCACTCGTGGGAGAGCTTCCGAAGGCCCCTGCTGGAGAGCCTGCCCGCGACGGTGCTCATAGGGGTGGTCTTGGAGCTCTACCGAATCTGGATCATGCAGACCGTCGGCGCGCACACCCTGCAGCGTGCTGACGGGGGCCGTCGCCGCGGGGTCGCCGGACTGCTGGGGAAGGCGCTGCGAACACCCTGGCCCGCGATCACGGCCGGCGCCGCACTGCACCTCCCGTTCGCCTTCTCCAACGGGCAGGAGGCGAAAGCCGCCGTCTTCCTCTTCTTCTGGTTCTGCCTGCTCGGCTGGCTGGTGGTGAGGACCGGGGGCGTGGAGGCGGTGCTCGCGTTCCTGGTGATCAGCGGTGCGCTGACGCACGTCTTCGACATCGCCTCAGGCGAATACCCGGCTGGGACGGATATGCCGTACCTGTACTCGATAGGGGAACCCCTGTTGGGTTTGGTGTTCTTCACGCCGTTCGTCCTATGGCTGCGGCAGCTCATGGACGTCGCGGTGGTGACACCGCCGCCCGCGGCGGGTCAGGCCGGGGGGTTGGGGTTGCCCGCGCCGAAGACCTGAGTCCACTCGCCCGGGTTCTGCCGGGGCTGCTGCTGGGGCTGGCCGTACGGCTGCTGGGGCTGCGGCCCGCCGTACTGGGGCTGGGCGGGAGCCGGGGGCTGGCCGTAGGGCTGCTGCGGCTGCTGATGGTAGGGAGGCTGCTGGCCGTACTGCGGTGCGGGCGGCTGCTGGGCGGGGGCGCCGAAGGGCTGCTGGCCGTACGGCTGCTGGGGGCCGCCGAAGGGCTGCTGGGCGGGGGCGCCGAACGCCTGCTGGGGGGCGCCGAAAGGCTGCTGCTGGGGCTGGCCGAAGGGCTGCTGGGGCTGCTGGACGGGCGGGAGGCCGGCGTAGTGGGTGTGCCACTGCTGGATGCCCTGGAGCTTGAGGTCGAACTCGGGGTCGGGCATCGAGAAGTAGTGCAGGGGAGCCCAGGCGCGGCGGCTGGTGCCGTCGGTGAGGCGGACGAGCACGCGGTCCTGGAACCACCACTTCTGCTTCTCCACGGACTGGATCTGCGACCAGGCGTGGGTGCGGGTCTGCCAGCCGTTCATGGTCAGGCCCTGCGGGCTCAGGGTGAGGCCGAACTTCGCGAACTGGAAGTAGTAGAAGACCATGACGCCCGCGATGACGAAGCCGACCAGGGCGCTGCCGACGCTGTCGATGAGGCGCAGCACTCCGATCACGCCCCAGAGGGCGGCCAGGATCAGATAGACCTTCCGCTGGCGTTCTTCCAGCCGGAACTCGACCTGCTGCATGGGGGGCGTCTCCTCGAACGACGGGTGTGCCGCGCCGGTATGGCCGCGGAACTCGATTTTACTCGGGTATGACCTGCCAGGAACGGAGCGTTTCGACGAGGCCGGACGTCACCGCGAGGTCCGCGACCTCGGCCAGGGGCACCCAGCGGACGTCCGCCGCGTCGTCCCCGGCCGCCAGGACGCCGCCCGTCACGGTGCAGAGGTAGTCGTGGACGTCGAAACCGGGGAGCTCCACCGAGCCCAGGAGGGGGCCGGCGGCCACCGCCAGGCCGGTCTCCTCGCGCAGCTCCCGCACCACGGCCTCGGCGTCGGTCTCGCCCGGCTCCACCCGCCCGCCGGGGACCGACCACAGCCCGGCGCCGGGCGGGCGGCCCCGCAGGACCATCAGCAGCTCGCCGCCGCGCACCACCACGCCGCCCACGCAGCGCGCCCTCCCGTACGGTCCCTCGGACATCCCTCCAGTAAAGACTCCTGGAGGAGTTGATGGGCTCTTCCGCCTTGACTTGACGGCCTCTGACTACGACTGTGGGTAAGCGTGAGACCGGAACCCACCTGCCCCCGCTGCGGGAGGACCGTCGTGCCGCCGAACGCCAGGTCCACCGACTGGACCTGCGCGGTGCACGGTGCGGTCCTGCCGCTCCAGCCGCCCGCCAGCCCGTCCGAGGAGGGTCTGGCGGTGGTGCGGGCCCGGGCCCGGGTGCCGATCTGGCTGCCGTGGCCGCTGCCGATGGGCTGGCTGGTCACCGGCTTCCTGCACGCGGGGGACGAGCACACCGGCGCCCGCGCCGCGGGGGTGGCGCTGTCGGGCCCCGGCCTGACCGCCGGACCCGCCGACCTGCTGCTGATCGCCGAGGAGGTGGGCGTGGGGCTCGGCGCACGGCTCGCCGGGCTGCGCGGCCCCGACCCGGGCCCCGGGTTCGACACCGGTCCCGCCCACGCCAAGGTCCACGCCGAGGGCAGGCCGGTGCCGCTGTGGTCGGTCGACGCGGGGCCCGAACTCGCCGTGTATGCGGGCGAGGCCAGGGGCCGCTGGCTGTGGGCGCTGCTGTGGCCCGCCGAGGCCGGGGCGCTGATGGCCGACCAGTTCCAGTTCATCGACCTGCGGGAGCCGGGCATGGACCTCGACCTGCCCTTCGGGGCGCCGTGCCCCCGGCTGGACGGGCTCCCGGGGACGTGACGGCCGTACAGAACGGGCATTGTTTTTCTGTCGCGCACGGTCTCCGCTCGGGTCGTGCGTTCATTCGGCAAGGAAGGATAGGCTTCGCGGGTGACTGCGCGCATTGAACAGATTGTGACCAGTGGCCCCGTGACCGTGGACGACGAGGTCTTCACCGAGGAGGTGAACACCTGGGTGATCGGCGACGACGAGGCCGTCATCGTGATCGACCCGGCCAACGACGCCGAGGCCGTCCTCAAGGCGGTCGACGGGCGCGAGGTCATGGCCGTGGTCTGCACGAACGGGCGCGACAACGTCGTCAGCACCGTTCTGGAGGTCTCGGCGGACGACGAGCGGGGCGACGCCCCCATCCTGCTGCACCGCGGCGACCGGAGCCTGTGGCGCGACTACTTCCGCCGCCTGGCCAAGGACACCGACGACGAGGAGCTGCGCTCCCTGGAGCCCGACCAGTACCTGGAGGAGGGCGGCACCTTCGAGATCGCCGGTGTCCAGCTGGAGGTGCTGCACACCCCGGGCTTCACCCCGGGCAGCATCTCGCTGTACGGCGAGAGCGACGGCGTCCTGCTCACCGGCGGCACCCTGTGGCGCGGCCGCCCGGGCGCCTACGGCGAGGTCTACCTCGACCTGCACACCCAGCTGAACTCCATCACCGCCCAGTTCGGCCAGCTTCCGGCCGACACCAGGGTCCTGCCGGGCAGCGGCGAGGAGACCACGGTCGGCGAGGAGGCCGACCGCTGGGAGTCCTGGTACTCGCTGCAGCAGACCGCCGCCGAAGAGGAGTGACACCCGCTCCGTGGAGCAACTGGGTCTCGAGGGGATGCCGCGCCGGCTCTACCCGTGCACCCCGTCGCGGCTGAACACCTGGCTGGACTGCCCGCGCCGGTACCGGATGACGTATCTGGACCGGCCGCAGCCCTCCAAGGGGTCGCCGTGGGCGCACAACAGCGTGGGCGCGGCGGTCCACAACGCCCTCGCGGGCTACTGGCGGCTGCCCCCGGCCGGGCGCACGCCGCAGGCGGCGGGGGCGCTGCTGGTCCGGGGCTGGCTGACCGACGGGTTCCGCGACGCCGAGCAGTCACGGGCGTGGCGGGAACGGGCACGGATCATGGTCGAGGAGTACGCGGCCG
Organism: Actinocorallia libanotica; assembly: GCF_039525175.1. Taxonomy (NCBI): domain Bacteria; kingdom Bacillati; phylum Actinomycetota; class Actinomycetes; order Streptosporangiales; family Thermomonosporaceae; genus Actinocorallia; species Actinocorallia libanotica. Next base: position 2,626 of record NZ_BAAAHH010000011.1, on the reverse strand, counting down.
GCCTGGACCCGCGGCGGGAGCCGGCGGGCGTGGAGCGCACCGTGGCCACCCGCACCGAGGTGATCGCGTTCTCCGGCCGCATCGACCGGCTGGACCACCGCGGCGCGGAGCTGGCGGTCGTCGACTACAAGACGGGCCGCCGCCCCCTGGGCCCCGAGGACGCCAGGAGCTCGCTGGCGCTGGCCCTGTACGCCGTCGCGGCCGCGCGGGTGCTGCGCCGCCCCTGCCGGACGGTCGAGCTGCACCACCTGCCGACCCGGACGGTCGCGGTGTGGGAGCACACCGAGGAGTCGCTGGCCCGGCACCTGCGCCGGGCCGAGGCGGTCGCCGAAGAGTGCGCCGACGCCGACGAGGCCTACCGGAGCGGTCCGGCGCCGCGCCGGACGGGCGGCGCGGTCGAGCACGCCCCGTACGACGCGGTCTTCCCGCCCCGCACGGGGCCGCTGTGCGGCTGGTGCGACTTCGCCCGGCACTGCCCCGAGGGCAGGGCCGCCGCCGCGCCCAAGGAGCCCTGGTCGGGCCTGGCCGGTGAGGACGCGGCGGCGCCCGTCAGGCCGGAGTGAGGACCTTGGCGGACGGCCAGCGCCGGGGGTCGCGCAGCCCGATCAGCCCGCCGCCGAGGTCGTAGCCCTCCGCAGCCAGCGCCTGGCGGCTGCGTTCGAGCATCTCGCGGGTCGGCTTCATGAACGCGAGGTCGTGCACGGGCTCCGGGATGGAGTTCATGGCCATCCGGAACGAGCGCAGCGCGGCCGTCACCGCGGGCTGGGGCACCTCCGGCAGCAGCCCGTACATCTCGCGCGCCCACTGGGGGAGCGTGTAGTAGCACAGGGCGCCGAAGGGGAACCAGGCGGGCTTGCCGGGGGCGAGGAACTTCAGGTTCTCCGGCATCCGCGGCCACAGCAGGAACTTGACGGTCTCGCGGGCCTCGTCGGTGACCCGCAGCCTCGGCCGCATCTCCTGGAAGTAGGCCTCGGTCTCGGCCACGGTGGCCGGGACGTCCTCGGCGTGCAGGCCGACGTGGGTGGCCACCTCGCGCTGCTCGTCCAGGTACCGGTCGGCCATCTTGTCGGTGAGCGGCAGCCCGCCCCTGCGCGCGGCCTCCAGGTAGGAGAAGACCTCGGCGCAGTGCACCCACAGCAGGAACTCGGGCTGGTCGAGCCGCTCCTTCCTGCCGGTGTCGTGGTTGAGGATCCGCAGGCTGCGGTGGATCTGCCGCACCTTGGCGGCGAGGGGTTCGATGTCCTCGCGCGAGCCGAACGTCGCCACGCCCACGAAGTCCGCGGTCCGCTGGAGCCGCCCGAACGGGTCCTCCTGGAAGTTGGAGTTCTGCCACACCCCCCACATCGCCATCGGGTGCAGGGCCTGCAGCATCAGGCTGCGCACCCCGCCCACCCACATGGTCCGATCGATGTGCACCCGCCAGGTCACGCTCTCCGGAGCCATCACCGTAGCCGCCATCACTCACCTCCCGTGAGACAAACTTTGGTAAATGTATCATTACTGAACCGGGCCGTCCGGCGGGGGGCGCCACGGGGGCGGAAACGGCGGCGCCCCCGGCCGCGGGAGCGGACGGGGGCGCGGCTGCGGCCGGGTCAGCGGCGTTCGGCGGAGTTCCAGAAGTCGGTGAGGGCGTGGGCGGTGGTCTCCGGCGCCTCCCAGGCGGGGGAGTGGGCGGCGCCGGGGATGACGACGCGGGCGGCCTCCAGGCGGGCGGACATGGCGGCCTGGGTCTCGGGGAGCCAGGCGTCGTCGTCCTCGCCGTACAGGACCATGATCGGCAGGTCGGTGTCGTCGGCGGCCTTGGCCAGGTCGGCGGTCCGGTCGGGGGCGCTCAGCAGCTCGCCGGCCATGGTGACCAGGCCGGTGGTGCAGTTGTTGAGGTAGCGGTGGCGCAGGAACTCGATGATCTCCTCGGCCCAGCCCGCGGCGCGGGCGTCCGGGCCGAGCTTGATCTGCCAGATCTGCTCCATGCTCAGCGCGCCGGTGAGCGCGTCGCGCAGCGCGGCCGCCTTCTGGGCGCTCGGCCCGTCGATCGCGGCGGGACCCGACGCCATCAGGGTGTAGGAGGCGACCATGGCGGGCTCGGCCAGCACCGCCTCGCGGGTCACCAGGCCGCCGAAGGAGTGGCCGACCAGGTGGACCGGTTCGGGGCCCAGCGCCACGAGGATCTCCGCCACGTCGGCGCCGAGCTCGGGCAGCAGGTAGCGGGACGGATCGTCGCAGCCCGGGGAGTCGTGCTGGCCGCGCATGTCCAGCGCCAGCACCCGGCGCCCCGCCCCCGTGAGGGTCTGCAGGACCCCCAGGAAGTCCTCCTTGCTGCCGGTGAAGCCCGGCACCAGCAAGGCCGGATGCCGCTCCGGCTCACCCACGGGCAGCGCCTCGAGGACGGCGAAGGACCCGCGGGGCGTCCGCACGGTCGTGCGGCGCACGGCGGGGGGCAGTTGCAGAAACCGGGGCGTGCTCACGATGTCACAACCTACCAACGGTGGGACACCGAACCGGTACCGTCAGCTTCTCGGTCCTGGAGGACCGAGCTCGCAGCTCTTGATCACACCTGGCGGGTGTGGTTCAGGCCGCGTCGTCGGCAGCGTGACTCACTGCCCAGACCGCCTCACCGCGCTGGGCG